>NZ_JAMQKA010000116.1:0-1047 GCF_031569985.1 Aliifodinibius sp. S!AR15-10
CTAGTACTTAATTTCAAAAATTATAGTAATTATTAGCTGGGGACATCGTATATTCCCTCCAACCCTCAATTAAACGCTCATGAATGTTGCCCCAACGATAGAACTAACTCCCGACCAGCGTCAGCTTTTGGAGCGTTGGACGCGCTCGCACCGCATCGAAAAACGGCTGGCCTTTCGGGCGGCCATTATCCTGGCCGCGGCCGAGGGCACCGAAAGCAAGCAGATTGCCGCCGAGCTGGACACGCGCGAGGCGACCGTCAGCAAATGGCGAACCCGGTTCGCCACCCGAGGCATCGAGGGCTTGCAAGACGCACCGCGTAGCGGAGCCCCGGCCCAGTATGACGAGCAGGCCGAACGGCGCATTCTGGCCGCCCTGGATGACCCCCCACCGCCCGGATTTGCCAGCTGGGATGGACGACTGTTGGCCGAACACCTCGGGGATATCAGCCCTCAGCACGTCTGGCGGGTGCTGCGCACCCACGGAATTCATCTGCAGCGTCGCCACAGCTGGTGTGTGAGTACGGATCCGGAGTTCGCTGCCAAGGCGGCCGACATTGTAGGGCTGTATCTGGACCCGCCCGATAATGCCATGGTCTTGTGTGTGGACGAGAAGCCGGCCATTCAGGCCCTGGAGCGGGCCCAGGGGTGGCTTCGTCTGCCCAATGGGAAGGCCATCAGTGGCTACAACCATGAGTACAAGCGCCACGGGACGACCACGCTTTTTGCGGCCTTGGAGGTGGCCACCGGCCAGGTCAAAACCGGCCACTTCACGCGACGCCGTCGCCGGGAATTTCTGGCCTTTATGAACGAAGTGGTGGCCGCATATCCGGAGCAACAGCTCCATGTGATCCTGGACAATCTGCGTACCCACCGGCCCAAGAACGACCGGTGGCTGGCCTGCCACCCGAACGTCCACTTCCACTATACCCCCACCCACGCCTCGTGGCTGAACCAGGTGGAAATTTGGTTCAGTATCCTCACGCGAAAAGCCCTGAAAACCAACAGTTTTACCTCGACCGATCAGGTCCGCCGGACGATCGATGCGTT
>NZ_JAMQKA010000117.1:0-1042 GCF_031569985.1 Aliifodinibius sp. S!AR15-10
ATGCAAGCCCTGGGAGCTTCTCCCACTCCCCTTTCCTATGGGGAATTGTACACAGCATTGCAGAGCGGGGTTGTGGACGGGGCCGAAAATAATCCCCCCAGTTTTCACACCGCACGCCATTACGAAGTTTGTAATTACTACTCCCTTGATCAACACACGGCAGTTCCAGATTTCTTAGTCATAAGTACTAATGTTTGGAACGACTTGACAGACCAGGAAGAAAAATGGCTCATGCAGGCCGTTGATGAGTCTTCCGCCAAACAGGAGGTCTTGTGGGATGAGGCTGTGGAAGAAGCCATGAATATTGTAAAGGACGCGGGAGTAGAAATCATTCGACCCGACAAAGCTCCTTTCCAAAAAGCAGTACAACCTGTTTACAGCAGATTCAAAGAGAATAATCCGGATCTGTACGAATGGATCGATAAAATCAGAAACGTGCAATCAAATAATCAGGATATCCAGTGAGAGATACCGTAGACACCATCACAAGATATACGCTCGTATTTTTAATGGGACTGCTGGTCGTAGATGTCGTCTGGCAGGTCTTTACCCGCTATATACTTGCATCTCCGAGTACGTTCACCGATGAACTGGCTCGTTTTTTACTTATATGGGTTAGCCTGCTGGGAGGCGCCTACGCCTCCGGCAAGCATATGCATCTCTCCATTGATCTTTTTTCACATCGGCTGAGCCCAAGGGGACAGCAAAAACTAGCCATTATTATATACCTGATTATCATTGCTTTTGTAACGACCGTACTGATTATCGGGGGCAGTATGCTGGTTTACTATGTCTATATTTACGGTCAACGAACCTCTGCCCTTCAAATACCGATGGCCTATATCTACCTGATCGGACCGATCAGTGGCCTGCTGATACTTTATTACAAAGTATCCGACATCAAACGACTCATGAATCAGACACCCGCCGAAATTAAAGAAAACCAATAGGGACACATGGAACTTTACGAAATTCTGGTACTTGTTTTAAGCTTCGTCATATTGCTGGGCATCGGGGTGCCCGTGGCATGGACACTGGGGGT
>NZ_JAMQKA010000118.1:0-974 GCF_031569985.1 Aliifodinibius sp. S!AR15-10
CTTCGTAATGGCGTGCGGTGTGAAAACTGGGGGGATTATTTTCGGCCCCGTCCACAACCCCGCTCTGCAATGCTGTGTACAATTCCCCATAGGAAAGGGGAGTGGGAGAAGCTCCCAGGGCTTGCATAGTTTGAATAGCCATTTGACTTTCCTGGACCCGAATTTTCATTCCCTGCAGGTCGGAAGGCGTGCGAATGGGATTGTCTACGGTATAGAAACTTCGAAATCCGGCATCATAATAGGTCAGCCCTTTTAACCCGTAAGCGGCACCTTTTTCCAATATTTCGGCGCCAATTTCACTCTTCTGTACGGCATGCAGGTGAGCCTCACTCCGGAACAGGTAGGGCAGGCTGAATAGGGTGACTTCCGGAACAATTTTACCGAGTGCGGCTCCCGACACTTTGGTCATGGCTACAGTCCCGATTTGTACGAGTTCCAACAGCTCTCGCTCAGAACCAAGCTGTTGGTTGGGATACATCTCAATTTTTAACTTGCCATCGGATATCTCTTCCACCCGTTCATCCATAAATGCCATCGCCTTACTTACCGGATGTTCCAGGTGCATGCCATGGGCCATTATTAATGTCTTGGAATCGTCCGATACATCAGGATTTGATTTACTGCATCCCAAAAATAAACAACAGCAAAACAATAAAAATGTGACCCATAAAATATTTTGAGTTTGCATCATAACTTTGTTGTCTAGTTATTGCTTGATTTCTGTAATATCTCTGGTAGCCATCAGTAATTTCTTTTAATTGATGTATCTTCTACCTTGGATTAGGTTTCCCTTGCCAACATCTTGCGGATCCCCATCTCCAGTCCGCGGAGTTCGGCCAGCCCCCGGAGACGTCCCAGTCCAGAGTAGCCGGGATAGGATTCTTTTTGAAGATCGTCGAGCATGCGGTGCCCGTGATCGGGCCGCATAGGAATTTCAAGATCCGTTCGGCCTTCCGCTTTTCGACGCTCTTGTT
>NZ_JAMQKA010000119.1:0-941 GCF_031569985.1 Aliifodinibius sp. S!AR15-10
GATCCCCAATAGTCGATGGAAGGATTGTAAAGTCGTTGGTAGCGCTGTTATATTTTCCAGGATGATATGGCTCATTTAAATCCTGCGGGGGCTCTTTTACTGGGTTACCATTTTGCAGATGATTTCTCCCAGAGAGAATTAACCACTCCAGGGATGTCATATTTCCTATTTCAGAGGGAATATCACCCGTTAACCGGTTGCCCTTTACATTCAGGTAAGTGAGCTTCGTCAAATTACCAATGGAGGCCGGCAAGGACCCTTCCAGCCCGTTTTTCCACAGGTCCAACCGGATGACCCGCCCGTCGGCATCCACTTTAACGCCATGCCAGGAGTCCGACGGGTCGCCGCTGCCCCATCCGCTGTCGTTTTTCCAGCTGCTGCCGCCGGTGGCATTATACAGGTCCATCAACGCCTGGCGATCGCCCGCTACACTGTTTTGTGTTTGAGAAAACGCAATAAAAGTCAAGCTCCATAAAAGCAAAAATAAAAAACCTATTCGCAGACTCATGGCTACATAATTTTTGGTGTTATATAAAACATTATCAAAAATAATACCACTTTTCAGTATAAAAATATTAGGGCGTATTGAAATAGAAAAGCCGGCACCGCCTAATGGCAGTCCCGGCTCAGATAGGGTTGCAACCTATCTCCTAAAGATTATTTATGTATTCTTTAATTCTCAGGGTTAAAAGTTATTGCCTCCCACCCGAATAGTAAGAGAGCTATGACCCTGCACATTATCCTTACAACTTGTAGCATTTCCGTCAAGGTTATTATAGCTTAAATCAACCCATTTTAGATCTGTATTATCTATTCTTTGCCAGAACTCACAAGATATGCTACCCGTTATGCCATTATTATCGGCATCAAAATGGCGTAAATCCCAAAAATTAGGCCAGCCGCTTGAAGGGAAATTACCAGTTATGTTATTGTTTCCTATA
>NZ_JAMQKA010000120.1:0-920 GCF_031569985.1 Aliifodinibius sp. S!AR15-10
TTCGGCGGGGCCCAGTCGGGGATGTACCTGGCGGCGCTGGCGGCCGTGGAAACGGCCCTGTGGGACCTGGCCGGGAAGGCGCTGGACATTCCGGTATACCAGCTGCTGGGGGGCAAGTTTCGCGACCGGCTGCGGGTGTACATGGATACGGCCCTCTACCAGTCGAGCCTGCCGAGCCCGGAGGATTTTGCTAAAAGTGCACAGACGGCAGTGGATTACGGCATGACAGCCGTCAAATTTGACCTGGACCAGGCCAACGATCCCGCCCGGTGGGACCAGTATAACTGGACGGTCAGCCACGGGGAAATTGAACGGATGTATAACCAGATGATGGCGGCCCGCGAGCAGGTGGGCCCGGATGTGGATATCTGCGCGGATATGCACGGGCGCTACGATCTGCCATCGGCCAAAAAGGTAGCACGCAAGATGGAGCCGGTGAACCTGATGTGGCTGGAGGACCCGATTCCGGCCGAAAACGCGGAGGCCTACAAATATATCCAGACCGAGACTTCGACCCCGCTGTGCACCGGTGAGAACCTCTACCTGGCCCACGAGTTCCGGGAGCTGTTTGAGATCGGAGCGGTGGATATGATTATGCCGGACCTGCAGAAGTGTGGGGGCTTGGGAGAAGGTCAGCGAATAGCTAATCTTGCCCAACTGTATTACATCCCGTTTGCTCCGCACATGGTCTCCTCCTACCTGGGGGCGATGGCGACGGCCCACGTGTGCGCGTCGGTGCCCAACTTTATGATTATGGAATGGCAGATCTATTTTCATGAAGACCCGATGTTCAAGGAGATTGTCACCTGGGAAGGCCCGATGGTGGATGAGGAAGGATTCCTGCCATTGTCAGAAAAACCGGGCATTGGCGTAGAGATCAACGAGGAGGGGATGCGGAAATATGCTACCGAAGGGTATCC
>NZ_JAMQKA010000121.1:0-899 GCF_031569985.1 Aliifodinibius sp. S!AR15-10
ATGGCAAAAGAAACCTTTCAGCGCACGAAGCCGCATGTTAATATTGGAACGATTGGTCACGTGGATCACGGGAAGACGACCCTGACGGCGGCCATTACGACGGTCATGGCCAAGCACTACGGCGGGGTGGCCAAGCAGTTTGCCGACATAGACAACGCCCCGGAGGAACGCGAGCGGGGGATCACGATAGCCACGGCGCACGTGGAATATGAGACCGACGACCGCCACTACGCCCACGTGGACTGCCCGGGCCACGCCGACTACGTCAAGAACATGGTAACCGGGGCGGCCCAGATGGACGGGGCGATCCTGGTGGTAGCGGCCACCGACGGTCCGATGCCGCAGACCCGCGAGCACATCCTGCTGGCCCGCCAGGTAGGGGTCCCGCAGATTGTGGTGTTCATGAACAAGACCGACCTGGTTGACGATGAGGAGCTGATTGAGCTGGTGGAGCTGGAAGTGCGCGAGCTGCTGAGCTCCTATGAGTTTGACGGGGACAATATCCCGGTCATTCAGGGGAGTGCCCTGGAGGCGCTCAACGGCAAAGAGGAGCACGAGCAGGCGATTCTGGACCTGATGGATGCGGTCGACGAGACCATCCCGACCCCCGAGCGCGACATTGAAAAGCCATTCCTGATGCCGGTCGAGGATGTGTTCAGTATTACCGGCCGCGGCACGGTGGCGACCGGTCGTATCGAGCGGGGTGTGGTCAAGCTGAACGATGAGATTGAGATTGTCGGAATCGTTGAAGACCCGATGAGCAGCGTAGTGACCGGCATTGAGATGTTCCGTCGGATGCTCGATGAGGGGCAGGCCGGGGACAACGCCGGGATCCTGCTGCGCGGGATCGACAAGGAGGACCTGCAGCGCGGTATGGTGCTGTGTAAGCCGGGCTCGAT
>NZ_JAMQKA010000122.1:0-826 GCF_031569985.1 Aliifodinibius sp. S!AR15-10
ATTTGCTCTTTGGGTACCGGCAGCTCATCCATGTGATCTTCCAGCCACTGGGAAAAATCCTTCTCAATTTCATCAGACCAGCGGGCATCAATCTGCCCGGAGGTGTAGACGCCCTCTCGCAGCCGCTGCTGACCAAACATATCCCGCAGCCGCACGATCTCGGAGGTTTTTACGACACGCTCGGCCAAGTGCGGGGGAATAAAGATCACGCCGCCGTCACGGCCCAGTACCACATCCCCAGGCATGACCATCACCTCGTCAATTCGTGTGGGCCCATTGATACTTACCAGCGTGGTGTTGAGCTCTCCATCGGGATTATTAAGATGGTGTGAGGGGTGGTAGCTTCGAAAAAAAGCAGTAAAGCCTTCGATCTCTTTCAGCCCGGCCACATCACGAAGCGCACCGTTATAGACAATGCCGTTGCCCGAGTTGGTGTAGATGGCATTCCCTACGTTATCGCCGATGGTCGGTCCATCCTCATGGGCCCCAAACTGGTCGGCCACGTAGACATCGCCATCCTGGAGCATCTCTACCGGCCAAGAGTTTTGCGAGCCGGTACGCCCGGCTTTCTCACCTCGAGCCTGGATCACCCGATGCACGTCGGGGCGACCCGGCATAAATGTAGCGGTGAGTGCACGCCCCACCAGCACGCTGTCGGGATTCAGCACTTCCCATCCCTCGGCGTACTGATGTTCATAGTTTTCTCCACGCAGCACAGCCCAGGCTTCCTCAATGGTCACCTTCTTCATCCGTTGCAGGATGCCCTCCGGCACTTTCGGGCGTCCATCGGGATAGCGTTCCCCTTCCCATTCCGGGGTCAGGGCAA
>NZ_JAMQKA010000123.1:0-826 GCF_031569985.1 Aliifodinibius sp. S!AR15-10
GTTCGACCTCCATTCTCATACCAGTATTTTCAATAATATCCGGAATAAGCTGACCGATTACGCATCTGTTTTTGGGGGTCAGTCCGATCATGCGATCTCCCACGATAACCACATTATGAATGCGGGTCTCTTTGCCATCCAACATGACTTGGTTAGCTATACAGCAATTCCCCATATCTAGAGACATCAGGATATCCCAGTGTTCTTTTTGACCACCCACCTCCAGGTAGGGTCTTACACGAAGATCCTCATTTAGAGTTGTGCTAATACCCCTGACGAGTTGATAAAATTTAATGTCGGATATCATCTCGTGGATCTGGTCCTCGTCACCGACCAATCGGATATGGAACAGGTTGGTGCCCACCATCCGTATCGATCTGAAATAGACATCCGCTTCACGTTCCAGTCCTTCCAGAGAGTTTAGTTTCCCCACCAACGGCTGCGCAAAGAAACCTTGACACATATACTTGCCTCCCTTGTAATAGAGGGCAAAGCTGCGAGTGGTTTTGTTGATCTGGGTGGTAGTTAAATCACCTAGAATTTCATTTGTCTGAGCTTTTATATGATTGATTTGATTCATTGCTTTCATGACTTCTCCCTTTTTTTGGGGTTATAATCAGATGAATCCTAGTATTCTTTCATCGGCTTAGGCTATACTGACAATTGCCAAAATTATACTCTTTCGTCATCGATACTCGATGAATACTGTAAATGGGGGCTTCAAGTCAATTAAAATCAGACGATTACAGTCTATAGATTAGAAAACCTTATTCTTATAAAAAGATAGTATTTATCAATCTTTGTTGTATAAAAAATATTTTCCAGT
>NZ_JAMQKA010000124.1:0-813 GCF_031569985.1 Aliifodinibius sp. S!AR15-10
TCTTTGCCAGAACTCACAAGATATGCTACCCGTTATGCCATTATTATCGGCATCAAAATGGCGTAAATCCCAAAAATTAGGCCAGCCGCTTGAAGGGAAATTACCAGTTATGTTATTGTTTCCTATAGAGAAAATAATTATCCCTTGATATAAGTCTGTAGCAACGGATATATTGCCACTGATTGAGTTACTATAAATCCCAAAGCTCTTCATGGCAGGAAGCTTATCAAATCCATGCAGTGTTCCCGTAAAGTTATTATAGTCTCCACGAAGCGTAAACAATTTGGTAAAACTACCATTATTCCAATAAGAAGGCCAGTCTCCGGTTAGGGAGTTTCGTTGCATTGCAAATAATCTCATATTTGTAGCCCTACTAAAATCAGGCAGTGAGCCTGTTAAATTATTCATCGGAAAGTTTGAACCGGATGTTTTATGATTTCCTATCCTAACGTAGGATAATAATGTCAAATTTGACATGCTCGAAGGCATTTCACCAACAATTCCAGCATTTTGTATATGGAAGTGCTTCAAATTGGTCAAATTACCTATTGTAGAAGGTATTTGTTGATTTACTAAATCCTCACTCCAACTAAAGTACAGCGCTTCTAATGCAGTAGCATTACCAATTTCACTAGGAATTTCCGGTATTGAACTACCGCCAAGTTCCAACACTTTTAAATTTTTCAGATCCCCAATAGTCGATGGAAGGATTGTAAAGTCGTTGGTAGCGCTGTTATATTTTCCAGGATGATATGGCTCATTTAAATCCTGCGGGGGCTCTTTTACTGGGTTACCATTTTGCAGATGATTTCT
>NZ_JAMQKA010000012.1:0-147339 GCF_031569985.1 Aliifodinibius sp. S!AR15-10
AGTAAGGAGTTGATCTTTGACTTGTTGAGAGAGGTCGGGAAAGGTGAGTTTATCCATGATGTTTTATTCGAAAAATACAAAAACCCAATCACATTTACCCCTTTTATTTAGTGGTAATGACACTAGAGATCTCTCCCTGTTGTCGTGTTCATTTTTTGTACGGCCAAAAAAGCCGCCAAAGAATCCCAGATGTTGTTCTTTAATGCCTTTCAATAGCTAATTGCTTTGGAACATCTTTAGCTTTAACGTAAGCTACCTGCAGGGATTCTCTGGACTCCGGAACATATTGCCCATTTCTTTCCTCATTGCTCAATATTTATCTATTTGCAGCAAAGGTGAAAAACCGAAGTATTTCTGTTTGAAACCGGTGCGGTCCAGTTCTAAAGTGGGCTGCACCTTGATGTGGCTTTTTTAAAGATTAATGCCCCCAACTGGTGCTTGAATTTTTTTCGTCCCTCTTTTGTTCGTGTCCGACTACCGGCGTGATCAAGATAAAAGCGACACCTGCTTAAGAAGAACCTGTTCTTAGTTAACAACCAAGTGGCTTTCATTGATATAATGTTGTCCATTTTTTGATCGATCAAAAAAACGAACGAAAAAAATCGCCGCCAGATGAAATTTTGGTTTCCCGACAGCTGCCGGGATAAAACCATTTAACTCGCTCCGCTGAGCCGCGCGGACCTCAAACAGAAATGGTTTCTTAACGCTTCGGTTCCGGTCACTTTGTTCAACAAAAATTTCGAAGGGCGGAACGCAGAGGTGAGTAAACTCTGAATACAATCAACGAGTCTCTCTCCCTGCTGGTAGGGAGAGAACAAGCCTGTCCCGAAGACTTTCGGGGAGTGGGTCACCAAAGGAAAACATTTTTTATAGAGGAACCCGACATAAATAACTAGTTATTGCAAAAGGTGAAAACCTGAAGCATTTCTGTCTGACGAGCCGCTGGCAAGGGGCACAACCAGAGGCTTCCGGTGAGTTCAGCGGGGAGGAGTTAAATGCTTCTTGAATTTTTCGTCTCTTTTGTTTTAAGACAAAAGGGACACCTCCATTGGGGTATTAACTCCTATTTATAAACCTGGAGTCCATATGCCTTGATATTTGTTTTTTTATCACTCAAAAAATGGACAGCCCCATTGGGATTCGAGACTCCAATTAATTACCTGAAGTCTCTTCCCACTGTAAAAGAAACATATTTGCTCATTAAAACCGATTTTATACTTTGATTAGAGTAGGAAGGTATTTTTAGCCGGCATTAACGATGGGGATCTATGAATAAAGAATCCACAGAGGAAACCACGCTACAAGATCAAGTTGAGGAACATGAGTCCACCATACAGCAGAAGTACGGCACCTTTGGCGGCGTCTTTGTCCCAACACTGTTGACCATTCTCGGTGTCATCCTGTTTCTGCGGCAGGGCTGGGTGATCGGGAATGCCGGGTTACTGGGCGGGTGGCTCACTATCACGCTTGCCTTCGTCATTGTAACTTTTACCGCGCTGTCGATGTCGTGCATTACCACAAACATCCGGATTAAAGCCGGTGGGGCGTATTCCATTATATCGCAGTCGCTGGGACTGGAGGTTGGAGGCAGTGTAGGCGTTCCGCTGTACCTGGCGCAGACCTTCGCCATCACGATGTATATTTTCGGTTTCAGAGAGGGCTGGCTCTATATCTTTCCCGATCATTATGCCATAATCGTCGATGTCATCGTATTCAGCCTTCTCTTTATTATTGCATTCTTAAGTGCCAAACTGGCTTTTCGTATCCAGTACATCATACTGGCGGTCATTATCGCAGCACTGGTTTCGGTGGTGGCCACTGTTTTTACCGGGGCGATGGAACACAGCATCCAGTGGTGGGGAACGTTCCCCGGCGAGCCCGAAAATAATTTTGGGGGCATCAGCTTTTGGGTGGTCTTTGCCGTATTCTTCCCTGCCGCCACGGGCATTATGGCCGGGGCCAACATGTCGGGGGAGCTCAAAAATCCAAAGAGGAGTATTCCACTGGGTACGCTGTCAGCCATTGCCATCAGTTACCTGATTTACATGGCTTCGGGCTACTGGATGGCCAAGGTGGCACCCGTGGATGAGCTGGTGAGCAACTACAATGTAATGATCGATTACGCATTCTGGGCTCCGGCGGTGCTGGGCGGACTGCTGGGGGCTACGTTTTCATCGGCGCTGGCTTCTATCGTGGGTGCGCCCCGGATCCTGCAGGCGCTGGGGGACCACAAGATATTCCCGGGCGGAGAGGTCTTCTCCAAGCTTGCCGACAACGGCGAACCCCGCAACGCCATCCTGCTGACCGGTGGCTTAGTACTCGCAACCCTGCTGGTCCGGGACCTGAACACCATCGCCCCGCTTATCACCATGTTCTTCCTGATCACCTACACGATGATCAACCTGGTGGTGTTTATCGAGCAGCGGCTCGACATGATCAGTTTTCGCCCGACATTCAAGATTCCCAGATTTGTGCCGTTCCTGGGCACGGTGGGCTGCCTGTTTACGATGTTTATCATCAACTCCACCTTTGGACTCATCGCACTCGGCTTTGTCATTATCACCTACCTGTACCTGACCAACAGGAAGCTTGAGGTGCCCTACGGCGATATGCGGAGCGGCCTGTTTGTGTCGTTGGCTGAGTGGGCGGCCAAGCGGGTATCCCTGCTCCCTGAAACCAATGAACGGGCCTGGAAAGCCAACCTGTTGGTGCCGGTGCGCAGTGCGCGTGAGCTGCGGGGTAGTTTTAGCCTGATCCGGAACCTGGTGTATCCCAAGGGCTCGGTAAAACTGGTGGGGATGAGCGGCAACAACGACAGCAGTGCGTTCAGGGATTCGCTGATGGATTTTGCCATGTCGTTCAGCAGGGAAAATGTGTATACCCGGTGGAGCATCATTGATTCGAATGATTTCAAGCAGGCGGTTCTAACCTCTCTCCAGACCCTGCAAGGCACATTTTTCAGGCCCAACATCCTCTTTCTTCGACTGCCGAGCCATAAACGGTACGATGAAGAACTCTACTCTATTCTCAAAGAGGCACGACTCCACAACATGGGTATTCAGCTCTATGTCGAGGATCCCATAGCACAGCTGGGGAGAAGTTCGTCCGTGAATGTGTGGATCAGGGAAAAGAGTCCCGATTGGGATTTGAGTATGGAGCTGGGCAATATGGACCTGGCGCTGCTTACGGCCTACAAGCTCAAGATAAACTGGAATGCCCAGATGCGGGTCATCACCGTCGTAGAAGAGGAACAGGTTGAAGAAGCATACCGCTATCTCGAGAACCTGCTGGATGCCGCACGCCTGCCGGATGCACAGTCCCATGTTGAAATCGGCACCTTTGCCGAAGCGATACAACACGCCCCGCAAGCCGACCTTGATCTTCTGGGCCTGCCTGATGACCCGGACCTGGATGAGCTCCGTACGTATGTAGAGCAAACCCAGTCGGCCTGCGTTTTTGTGGCCGATTCAGGCAACGAGAATATCCTGGCGTAGGGTTTGGTTATTAGTTACTTGTTATCAGTTATTTTTTGTCGGGGTGGGGGTTTAAAAGGTATCCCCCTTATGGCTATCCCCAAATAAAAAGCAATAAGTGAAGTCCGAAGCATGCACTCCGTAGTTTTAAACGAAGGGGTGGGGCTTGGGTGACCACTTCGATTGTAAAGAAATAATCCCTATCTACCATAAATTAATGCATAGAGGTTCAAGCCCCCCCTATTTATCAATCCATAGGCCTCCACCCGTAGTGCCTTCATTTTTTCATTGAAGAAAATCCGCCGGTGGCCAGACTAGCGAACTGTCCACCAAAAAATTCACCGGCTGGGATTTATTCTCCCGAAGGCTTTCGGGATAAAAGAAATCTAGAAGTTATCGACTTGTGGCTTTTCTGGATGCATAGATCTTCCGCCTTCATAGCTTTTAACTACAAACTAAACAGAATTTCTTTCTTCACGCCTCCGCTCCGTTTGCTCATAAATCGCAAGGCCGAAGATATTACGTAAAGAGCTGCAGCAAATAATGAACAACCGAAGCATCTCTGTTTGACGAGGGGCTGGCAAGGAATTCAATATCTCCCATGTAAACAGGCTTAATAAAATAAGATCATCCTCCCGCTTCCGGCCTTGGTAAAGTTGACCGCCCGGAAGAGGGCGGATGGGAGCGTTAAGAAAAAATCTATGATTTTTTTAGCGTATAGACGTCAGCTCCAGGTTAAGTTTACCCTAGCCGGCGATTTCGTTCAGTTCTTTAGTCCGACTACCGGCGGATTCATCGCTGAAAAAATGAACACCCCATGCCGAGATTGCCGACTGAAACAGGATCTCAGGATAGCAATGGTTTTATGCTGGCTTCAAAAGTGCAGGATAATTTTAAAAAACCAAGAAAACCTTGCATTTCGATCAACCATTTTAACTGCTCAGTCATTACCATGTTATAAGAAAGCCCTATTTAAGCAGCCATAACGGCAAGTTGACGCCCTAAAATTGGGGAATTCTGCGGAAGGAACGAGGATCTCTCCAGCGTTCGTCCAGCCGGTGGAGGCCGGCGTCCCGCGCCGCCTGACGGGCTTCACGGAACTCCTGCCGGTTGGTGGGCCGGCTGATCTTATCGTAGCGCTCCGGTTTTCTCTGCACCTGCGCGTCGGGACGGTACTGGTCCATCACCGTTACGTAGGTGTCCTCCGAAATATCTTCGGCCAGGAACCGGAAAATATCTTCGGCGCCGCCCGTCCCGTTCGGCATCACCAGGTGGCGGACGATCAGTCCCCGCAGGGCCAGCCCGTCATCGTCGAGCATCAGATCGCCGACCTGGCGGTACATCTCCTTAATGACGGCACGGGCCACCTCCGGGTAACTCCGCTCGGTGGTGTAGTAGCGGGAGAGGTCCGGATCCCAGAACTTGAAATCGGGCATGTAGATATCCACAATATTCTCCATCAGCTCCAGGGAGTGCATCGAATCGAACGCGCTGGTGTTATAGACAATGGGAAGCCGCAGGCCCTTTTCGATAGCCGGCGGCAGGGCCTCCAGCAGCTGGGGCACCACGTGCTCGGGCGTCACAAAATTAATATTGTGGCACCCCCGCTCCTGCAGTTCAATCATCATATCGGACAGCTCGTCGGGCGTTACCGCCTCCCCGGCTCCCTCCCAGGAGAGCTCATGATTCTGGCAGAACACGCACTTCAGGTTGCAAAAGGAGAAAAAGATGGTTCCCGACCCGTTCCATCCGCGCAGGCAGTCTTCCTCTCCGAAATGGGGAAAGTAGCTGCCCACATATGGCCAACGACCGGTGCGGCATTTGCCGTGCTCATCATTTATCCGGTCCACCTCACAGTCCCGCGGGCAGACGCGGCAGTTCCGGAGCTGCTGCAGTCCCTCTTCGATGCGCTCCTTAAAGGCGGACCGGTCGGCCTCGTACAGCTTCAGGTAAGCGGGGGTGAAGTCGTCACGCGTAAGCCTCCACCGCGGATCCCGGATATATTCGGGGGCTTGTTGCAGCATGGCACTATTTCTTGAAATGATTTTTTGCGTTACCTGCTATGTATACAATGTTTGGGAACCGGAAAAATTATTCAAGTACCGGTTGTTACCCAAGGCCCACCTGGTGGTGAAGCAGGATAACGGTGTTGTAGTTAAAGGAAGATCTGTACTTGCGAGAAAGATATTGGGACACTACCCCCAACGCGGAGCCCAACTTCACTAAAGTTTCGTAGGGTAAACTTTAGGGACCGAGCAGCTAATATAATTTTTATCTCGTGCCTGACCTCCGGTCTGGCCCGCCAAAGCCGCACCTCTGGTGCAGCCTACTTCTCCGGATCGAAGATCTCAGAGAATCACTGCAAATCCATGGGCCTCTAGGACCTGAGGTCCTGACCGGATGCGTCCCGCACCGGAGGTACGGGACGAGATAAATATAATTTATACCTCAGTTCTGTCGCCTTTCCTCTGTAGTTTTAACGAAAGAGTGCTCCGCGGCTGAACTGTGCAGACACTTTGCGTCCCTCCAGCAGAATTTCTTAGTTCAGTCGCTCCACGGCTGAACACGGCGGACGCTCCACGTCGTCTTTTATTCGTTGTAATTTACATCCTTTAAACTTAGTAAAATTAATATATTAAGGTAATGTATTATTCCGATGAGCTTATTGGGATAATTAGAAGAGAGGGATTCCAACAAACAATCAACTGTTCACTCAAACAAGCGAGGTTTATAATGAAAACAATTCTTTCACTCGTACTCCTTATACTCTTAACGAATACCACCTTTGGACAAGAGGGCAATACAACTAAGGGAACTTGCGACAACATCGAAGGCGCCTGGGAGTTTGTCTCCGCCACGATCATCTATCCTGACTCAACGGTCGTTGTTGACGCGTCGCAGAGGAAATCACTGAAGCTCGTCACCCCTACGCATTGGATGTTCATCTCCAAGTCACCCGAGACAGGAGAATTAACGGGGGGTGGTGGAAAACACAGCACTACGGGAAACACCCATACCGTCGAACGGGAGTACCATTCCAACCCGATGGCCCTTGAAGCGGGCCCAACCCCCTACGAATGCCGGATCGAAGGTGACACCTGGTATCACTCCGGTCAGATAGAGGAATTACAACTTGAGGAGGTGTGGCAGCGCATAGAATGAGTAGAATCGATCCGCAAAAAATTGCGCCTGAAAAACCATCAATATTTACCACTGGAACCCGAACTTGAACGCCCTGATTTAAGTCGCTCATCTTCGAAAAAAGGTGGGGGATACTGCTGACCCACAACACATAAATAGCGCTCTGCGTCAACTACCCTATCCAATTCTGTTAATCGAATTGTATCGGAACCACTGCTTTTAGTAACCATGTCTTTTCTGTACGCAGAGCGTAGTGTAGGTCCCAACGCAGAGCGTCGGGACCAAGCAATTATTTTAACAATTTATCTTGGTTTTAACGAAAGGGGGCTCTGCGGCTGAATTGTGCGGTCACTTTGCGTCCCTCCAGCAGAATCGCTTGGTTCAGTTCGCTCCGCGGCTGAACACGGCGGACGCTCTGCGTCCCACAGGCACAATATCTGTCTGTTACACTATCCGTCCTTCGAACCCATCAATTTCGATAAGCCCTTCACTTCCCAAATAATTACGTGCCGAAGAATACCGCCAATGCTCGGGCTTATCGACATATCCACGTTTCACCGGATTCTGATGGATATAGGTAATCTTTTGGTCCATCATGTCATCACCTTCAATCTGTTTGGGATGAAAACTTTCTTCCCAAAACTGGAAGTGTCGATCTGTTTTATGTTCGGGTTTTACTTTTTTGAGCCGTTTTAACCAGCGACTTCTCCCTCGCTCCCTAAACAGATCACCAATCTTTCTCGCAGAATACGATTTAAAGCGACTGATTTTATTCTTGAGATCCGTACCTTGCATAATAGCGTGAGTATGATTCGCCATAATTACATAGGCAAATACGTTAACGCCTCTTTCCTTCCGCAGGAACCTGATATTTTCAAGTACTATTTGGACCGCGCCAGGATCACTAAATAAAGGCAGGCCAAAACGAATACTGGTAGTAATGAAATAAGGATAGCTCTCATCATATATCTTGTAATCACGATTTGCCATGGTTAACAGGCTGTTATTATTAGTGTTTACTTAATAGACCGCTATAGAGGCAAATCCTTACAAGAAAATTTTCGCATGGTCACGTTTTTATAAATAGTGGTACGCAGAGCGTACAGCAGGTCCCAACGCAGAGCGTCGGGACCGAGCAATTATTTTAAAAATTTTATCTCAGTTCAGTCGCCTATCCTCTGTAGTTTTAACGAAAGGGAGCTCTGTGGCTGAACCATTCGGACCCTTTGCGCCCTCCAGCAGAATCGCTTGGTTCAGTTCGCTCTGCGGCTGAACCGTCTGGACGCTCTGCGTCCTCCATTGAGGGTATAGCCCCCGAGGATGTTGAAGTCGGCACCTTTGGTGAAGCGATACAGTACGCCACGCAAGCCCGTACGTGGATGAACCCCGTACTTAATATAGAGGAACCCAGTGGGCTTGGTTTTATGTTCGATTCATGGAATGAGAATATTCTGGGACAGATGGGGGGGGTAGTGAATGAGAATTTTTTATTTAGGCCACCCCATGTATTCCGTTGAAATTGATTTGCAGGTTTTGTCAAGCGCACCCTGTAACTGATAGAATTGTGGCTTCTTTTGAAAACGAAAAACACGATACAGGCTGTACTGATCATTCTTATTTCTTGACAAGCCTAATTCATTTCGGGTAAAATAGAAAGGTGAATTTTTATCTAATTTCGTCGTCTTTACTTCAATAAATTTTTCATTTCCCTTATCATCGAAAGATAGAATATCGAATCCAGCCGAATCTCCAACGGTCTGAGATATATGTTCAATTTTGTCTGCTAAATTTTCTTGTCCTATGGTTAATAGCTTTTGCTTCTCATATTTGATGACAAATTTTTCTCCAAGCAAACCAAGCTTTTTATTTCTTTGTTCCCTTACATAATAATTTGTCTCTGATTCATTAACATATTCAATACGATCTTCATTAAACCTTTTATCAAAATCTGGAACTTCGACTTCTGATTTTAGAATATTTTTTATTTCTGGAGTTGTTATGTCACTCAACAGAAACTCATTTATAAGTGGATCTAGTTCAGGATGTGCCTGTAGGTATTTTTCGACTAGAATAGCACTTATGTTCATGTGCTTTCTTTCAATTGCCCCATGGGAACGATAAATAATTTTTCGTAATTGCCTACGATGCTCAGCTTTCCCATAATTTTTCCCTGACAGCTCTTTTGTGAGCATATCAAAATAATCTGGAACTATTGCAGCTACTTCTTCTCGTTTCCAATCATTACCTGGCATACATTATTCAGCTTCCTTAGTATTTGCCATAACAATACCAACACGCATTGGATTACTAAAAGCATTATTAGCGATCCGCTGAGCATAATTTTCTTTAATCGAACAAAGGTAATGTAACTCAATCTCTGCGCCTTTATAAGCAACCTCTATTTTTGATCCGATTTGATTATCTGAAATATAGAAGCTAAACGGCTTACATTTTTCCCAATCTATGCAACTCAATTTTTCTTGATTATTCATTATAAATGAAACAAAGTCAGTTTCAGCCTTTTCTAAACCAGTACTTAAATTTATTTCCTTACCCTCAGTAAAAAAGTAATTATGATCTATTTTCTCAGCTCTTAAACAATCGCAGTGAGGAGTTAAACAGATAAAAAATTTGGTTTCATCATCAATTTCAGAATAAAAAACATCCCCAAATCTTATTATATCATCCGTCTTTCGAATTACATTTAGTTTATTATATACAAGATTTAAAGTAGAAAGGCTTTCACTAAAATTACTATCACTTTTAAATTCTTCTAACTTGCCTACTATACCATTCTCCGCTTTATATTTATTGAGGAATTTTAGTAGTTGCGGGTTTTCTTCTAATAAAAATGAAGAAGCTTGATCACGCCAAATTTCTCTTAAGAATTCATAAAAAGCTTCAACAGTGTCTTCCTCTGTATATTGATCATGATGATGAAAAAAAGCTAATTCATCGATTCCTTCTAATTCCTTTCCTATAAATGCAGAACTTTTCCTAAAAAGATTTCTTAACTCTAAACCAAGAAGAGTCAAGAAAATATTGTGCTCATTTAATAAAGAATCGGTGAAATTATCATATAGCCTATCTTTATCAATATCTTTTTTAGCTCTAATTTTTATGACTGTTTGATTTATAAAAACGGTTTTTTCATCATCTTCTTCAGATATTCTTAAATCAAACTTATTGTCCTCGATTTCATCACGTACTTCAGTTCTATTTAAATGATAGCCAAGTTCTAATATACCTTGATCAAAATCTGAGAAATGTTCTTCTATTAGATTCCGAAACTCCTCTATACCATCTTCAAATTTTTCATTCAAATACTTAACGAGATCTCCTTTTATGGAACCTCTTTTCTCTCTGTTATCTTTATATATAGCTAATTCTTTTAATATAGGGCTTAGCTTCTCAATGACTTCGTCACTTACTAAACCTTTTTGATCTAAATTTTGTCGAAATTGTGCATTATCGAAGTTTTCTGTGTTATTACAAAAATAACCCAATATCTGATATACAACTTTCTCAAGAAGTTCCGGCTCTGGTATTTGTGTATAGATACAAATAAAATGTATGTTCTTTGCCTTTATAGCGGACTCTAGGATATTGAGGGCTGGAACATAATTAGGTTCATCTCCATCTAGTTGCCAATCAAGTATTATTAAATCTCTGTTATTTAGAATATAATCGAGATCACCCTCCCAACTATCAGGTTGATATCGATAAATATCTAATGAACAATTTCTTTTCCTAAAGCTATTGTATAGTTCTGAAGGATTATCTAAATCAGCGTCCTCCCCCTTCTCTTCAAAGGCCATTAAAGTTTTATCATCAATAAAAATGCCCGAGCTAATGGACTCCTTGACTATTCCTTTCGCTACTTCTGTAAATTCTCCTTCACTCATAACAATTATTTTTCTTGTTTTTCAATAATGAAGCAAGCTCCATCTAGTTTATTAAATTTGGGATCGTTACTTGCCTCAATATTAAAGCCAACGCTATTCAAAGTAGTTTTTGCTAAATAAAGTCCAATACCACGCCCCTTTGGTTTCCTTGTAAAAAACAATTTAAATATATCTCCATCCCGGACGTATATATCTTCAATTGGTTCTCCTGAATTCATAATCAACATCTTCCCATCTATATAGTCAAAATGAATTTTACGTTCTTCTGAAGATCGCAACCAATAAATAGCATTATTGACAATATTAATAAATACAGGCTTTAGTATCGACTCATAGGTAAAATAGGTAGCTTTATCGAAGTCTTTGCTGCTTGTTATCTGAATATTTTTTTCTTCAAGCTCTTTTCGATAAAAGCTTTTGATATAGTTTTTTATTTCTTCCCCGGATATGTCTTTTCGTACTCTGCCGGTAGTTCTGTAGAGAGGTGTAAGTAATTTGTAGTTGTCCTCCAGATGACTAAATAGACTACGTAAATTGTCATACAATCTTTGGCTATCCTCATCTTCTTTCAGCGAACCATCTAAATTTGAAATAATATTAGAAAGCCGAGCATAAGTAGCGTTAAATTGATGATCAATTATTTCTACAGCAATACCTAATTGAGCAAGCTCCTGTGTTTCTTCCCATCTTTCTTTTAACTGCTGATATTGCAATTTATAATAACCAACAAGAATATCTTCATTTACCCCAAGGGTTAGCTTATCGATATGATCGACTAATGGTTCAATTTTTTTCTTGGCTTCTTCTCTTCTTTCTTTAAAAAAGTTCTCAATGAGTTGTAAGTTTTTAGTTATTATTGCTGAATTTGGCTTAACTGGAGTTAAGCTTGAATAGTCTTCTTTGAACTGTTTTAACTCTTCCCTTTTCTGATTGTCAATTTCTTTTTTAAGCTTATCAAAAGTTTCTGAAAACTTAGACTTGTACTGCTCAATCGATTCCTTAAGGGAATCTTCATACTGGCTAACCTTTCGTTCAAATTCTTCGATCAGCTCTCTTTCTTTTAGTCTTTCTTGAGCTAAAGAAACTATATCTTCTGTTTTATTTAATATAGACTGATTGAACTCCTTATAATATTTTTCATACTCATATAACTTCTTTCGTTGATGATCCGTAGGTTCGAAACGAACTGGCTCAGGTGGTGCTAAATTTCCTGCTTCAATTTTGCATTCTTCTATCTTTCTTAAAATCTGTTCAATCTCATCATATACTACAGTTGCTTGCTCAAGCTTTTTCTGTAATTGTCGGTTTAGATCTGATAATTTGTTCTCAACTGTATTTAAATCTTTTGGTAGCTGAGTTAGTTTTTTGGCAAACTCTTTTCTCTCTTTTTTTTCTCTTTCATGTTCAAGTTTCTCTTGTTCAATCTCTTCTTTCTGTGTTTCACGGAAATCTTCTTCTGCATCTGTGCCAAAATATTTTCTGGCCAGGTCATAAAAAAAGGCTTGTAAATCAGATTTGAACTCTTGATAAGCTTTGTTATTGATAAAACCTTCTCTCCCAGCTTTATCGCGTAGCGAACTATTCGTTTCTCTGGATATTTCTATATATCCAAACATATTTCGATAACTAAAGTAATAGTAGCCAGCACTTTTAGAACGTCTTTCCTCCAATTTCAGAAAGTCATAGTCAGACCGCCCATAAGGTAGAACTCTAAATCCATCCCGATATATGTATAACCCACCATATAAATCTAATTTATCTCTGATGCTTCTATACTGTTCGTTATTTAAAGAACTCTTTGATTTGACTCCCTCCACATAGCCAAATTTCAACTCAAAGGGTCCATAAGGTGTTCCACCAGGAGGCCTATTTGCACGAAATTGGTGTTCTATACTTTGATTATAGATTTTTACTTTTCCATCAAAAAGTCCATTCTCGTTAAACTTACCTTGTATTACATGATCGCAATTGCCAAAGTCTTCAGTATCAAAAAAATCTCTCGTCGAAATTACCTCATTAGGTATTTCATCATCATAAATAAAAAATTTCGTATCAAATGGGGTATCCTCTCTTTTCGTTTTAAAAACATTAGAGAGGCCACTTAAACAAGAAAAAATGAAATCAACTGTATCCTTTTCTTCATCTTCAGACTTGTCAAAGTTTTTAAGTAGCTCTAATTGGTCTATAGGATTTAATATTACAAATTTAGTCCCATGGGCATTTTCAATGTCGATAAGTGGTGATACAATTTCATTTTCAAAAAAAGAGGGGATGTCAATAGCTTTTATTCCATCATTTAATTCTTGAATCATTTCTGTATGTTCTTCCCACTTGTAGAAATCATCCGAATTCTCTGATGGTATGTTATCTTTAAAATCTGCTATTAAACTTGAAAATATAGAATCAAAGTTATCAGTCGAATTAATAGGTTTTAGTGGCAAGTCTATGTCTTCAACAAATAAATTATAGTTATCCAGAATTCGCCAATCAAAAAATAAGGCCTGCAGAGGATGGCCTATCTTTTTAGTAAGCATTATCATTTGAGAACCAAGGTAAGCAACAGAGAGTCGGCCAATTCCTTTTTCACCTGTTGGCAGGCGGGGTTTTTTCCATAAAGTTTTAGGACCTTTTTCAGGAAGCTGTCTTCTAACTTTAGAATCCGTACCCAGGACAATCCATTTTTCTAGAATATCCTTTTCAGACATCCCTTTTCCATCGTCAGAGATAACAAAAAAAGGGTCTTTAACATTTTTGTACTCAGAGAAATACAGATGAGCTTCTAAATTATCTCCATAAGCATCATAACCATTTTTCCAAAGCTCTGTTATAGCAGTAGGTAAATCTGCTATTTGGCCTTTTCCTAATAGATCAACTGCTCGTGCTTTCGTCCTAAAATGAGGCATCGTTTAATTACTATAGATTATAGCATTAGCTACTTTTTGAGCTAGCATCGGTGGGACTGCATTGCCAATCATTTTTGCTATATCATTTTGACTCTTAGAATGGAAAACATAATCCAACGGAAAAGACTGAAGAGTAGCTCCTTCTCGCAATGATATACCCCTATCTTGTTCTGGATGAGTATATCGTCCCGTTGAAGTATATCTAAATTTAGTAGTAATAGTTGGTGAGGGCCTATCCCAATGCATTCTTCCATACACATCGTAATGACCGTCATGGTTTCTGTAGCAATCTAGTTGAAGCTCCTCATCATCTGCCCAACTTAACCTTGAACCTCCATCTTTAGGAGTATTTTTGACTCTCTTCAAATTTAACGAGGAAAGATTAGCTACAGAATGCTGAAAATCTGAATCATCAGTATTCCCTGCTTCAACTTTAGGAAAGGTATTATAATCACCAATAGCCTCTTTAAGAGTCTTTATTTCGTCCTTATTCTCTGTCGGTAAATGAATATCTTTTCTTACTCTCGTCGCAACCAACACATATCTTCTTCTATTCTGCGGGACTCCTAAGTATTTGGCATTGATCACATCTTCATCATATTCATACTGTTCGGCTGATAGAAAACATTTAAAATCCTTGAGCGGGCTCTCTTCCTTTTTTTCAATACCAGGTACATTTTCAATAAAAATAAAACCAGGTTTATAATACTCTACAAACTCTTGGAAATCCTCTAATAATAGCCTTGATGCCTTTGATTTAGTCTTATCAGTTTTCAAATTGGTATAGTACTGACAAGGACTGCAACCTATAAATATCAGATTGTCATCATTTCTTTCTATCCCATAATCTTCAGAGAGGTATTCTTTATCTAGCTTGCTAATATCAGCTTCTAAAAAACTAGCTTCATTATTTTCTTCATAGGTCTTCTTGCAGGACCCATCTTTATCAATTCCAAGAATAACATCAATTCCTCCTTCTTCAAATCCACAAGTTACACCACCAGCGCCACAGAAAAAATCGACGGCCCTGAACTTATGATTTTTATCCCTTGAATTGGTGCCCATACAAAATTTAATGCTTTATTTCTATAGCCAAACAATTATTAGGCTAAATATGCAGGAATATCTTGGAAAGCACAATTTTAAAAAAGCGACTGCACGCCAACGTATTATGAATTGCATATGCATATAAGGATAAAGGGTGAGGAGCATTTAGCTTTTTCCTACCTCTTCTAACGTTTCCAATAAATCTACGAGTGCATTTTCTCTTTCTCTAGACTTCAACTCACACCCCCAAACCACAATCACATTCCATCCCTCTTCCTCGAGCTCCTCAATATTTCTCTCATCCCGTTCCTTATTCCCATAAAGTTTTTCCTTCCACCACTCGGTACGAGTCTTGGGAATCTTAAAATATTTACAGTCTTCGTGGGCGTGCCAGAAGCAGCCGTGGACAAATATCACAGAATTATACTTGGGCAAAACCAAGTCCGGCTTGCCCGGCAGATCTTTCACATGCAACCGGTATCGAAATCCATTGGAATGCAGAAACTTGCGAACCAGCATTTCAGGCTTGGTATCCTTGCCCTGAATCTGGCTCATATTATAACTGCGGGTTTCCGGTTCGTGGACGTCTGCCATCACAAGTAATTATATTCGGTTTTGCAACCTGTAAAACTAACAAAAATGAACTCGACTATTCCATTAATTTAAAGAGCATATACGTGTTGTGTGGTTGTTCCAGGTCTCTCAGTCATCCCGCACCGCGATGCGGGATCTCGTAGAGAACAGTAACGCTGGTTACGCCCAAAATCTATATCAAAGCTAATTGCCGCTGCGAGATCCTGAATCAAGTACAACTACGCCCACGGGCTTCGTAGCACAAGTTCAGGATGACTGAGAGGCTTTAAAGAATTTTAGCCTTATTCACACGCACAATTCACGTAATTAATAGTCCTGTACCCGGCAAAAACCATTATACCCTAAATTAATCAGCATGTCATTCTAGTCATGATAATCCCGCCTCACACCCTATAAACCCCGTTTCACCCCCACCTCACAAATGGGGGAATATTATTTTGTAAGGATTTGCTTTGAAAGCGGTCTAACAAGTGCACTAGCCAACTAGTGCACCTACAGAGTTATAATTCTAATTAAACATCAAGTTTGCTATGATTAAATATTCATTAATACCCAATCACCTTACGGATAATCCCGATGATCACATGGCGATCGTGCAGGACCAAACGGCACGAGACATGGATGATATCATCGAGGAGATGGACTTTCGGGGTTCTACAGTAACCAAAGAGGATATCATTTCGGTGGTGGAGGGCTATCACGCCGTCATCGCCAAGTTCCTGGCGGACGGCGACCGCATCAACACGCCGCTGTTCCGTACGAACGCTTCTATATCGGGTGTCTTTGAAGACGGCAGCGACGACTTCGACCGTGAGCGCCACTACGTGCGCCTCAACGTCAACCCGGGACCGCGCATTGGGGAGATCGCTGAAGAGCTGTCGGTGGAGAAGGTGGAGGCAAGCAAGATACAGCCGGTGCTGGTGACGTTCCGCGACTATACCACCGAAAGCAAGAACGATACCGTCACGCCCGGGGAGCCCGCGGAGCTCAGGGGCAGCCACCTAAAGGTGGACCCGGAGGCGGACGACCAGGGCATCTTCTTCATCGCCTCTGACGGCACGGAGACCAAGGTGCAAACCATCATGCGCAACATGCCCTCCAACCTGATCTTTATGGTGCCGGAGGGCCTGGCCAGCGGGGAGTATGAGCTGGAGGTGCGGACGGTACCCCACGGTCAAAACGATATAAGAGCAGGTAAACTAGACGCAACATTAGTAGCGCCCTAAATTGTTGTTCTCATAAGTGGCCTCTCTGCCCTGACAGGCAGGGTGGCCTTCCCTCCCCTTACTAGTAAAGAAGCTTGGGTGCACTACTCAAAGTGTCTGCACTAGACTACCAAATATCTCTGAGTGGACTACCAATAATGCTTGGGTAGGCTAGCAAGAACGCTTGAGCAGACTACCAAAGACGCTTGGGTGGACTACCAGCAATGCTTGAGTGGGTTACTCAATCGGTTTGAGTAGTCTGCCAGGAGCATCTGAGTGGGCCTCTCCCTGCGAAGTAGTAGCCCACTACCGGGCGTGTAGTAGTCTATGGGCAAAAAATCCATCACTTTGTCTACCGGTATACTGCTTGATGCACGTTTTTCATGGGTTAACCACAGAGTACACCGAGAACACAGAGAACCACGAAGGTATTTCTTTTGTGATTTGGTGCGGTCCACTTGTCAAGTGGGCTGCACCTTTGATAAGTTTATTTTTGACGTTGAACCGTTGAAATGTTGAATTGTTGAATCGTTTAAAACCCGTGAACCCAATTTCATCCCCCCCCAAACAATCACACGTTAACACCTCAACACTTCAGCACATTAATATTAACCGCAAAGGATACGCAGAGAAGGCGCGGAGAACCGCCAAGGATTTCTATTCAGAATTCCGAATATGAATCCCCAACATTCAACATGCAACCTTCAACCTTCGACTTTTTGACCTTCGACCTTCTGACATTAATCTACATCTCAACTCTTCAACATCCAGCACAATGCCCTGGATGGCTAAATAATTGATAAAAGTGGATTTATTAGGCATCTCCCAAAAAAAACCTTATACTAGGTGTTATTTTCAATTTACCCACCTACAAAGTGTAATTTTGAAACGGTGCGTTAATGCAACTCTTCATCAGATAAGCCCATAGGTGATATAAAACATACAATTTACGATATGCAACAAGGAAAAGTTAAGTTTTTCGATACACAAAAAGGATTTGGATTCATCAAGCCTGACGAGGGTGGAAAAGATGTTTTCGTTCACAGAAACAACGTTGAAGGTCTTGGACCAAACCAAGGACTGGAAGACGATGAAAACGTTGAGTTTGAAGTTGAAGAAACTCCTAAAGGCCTAAGCGCTATTAACGTTACGAGCCTTGATTACAAATAGTCTTACTGATATTGAAGACTTGGCCTGCCCTTTTCAGGGCGGGCTTTTTTTATGGCTGTGATTTTCGCTTATAAACTGTCCACCTCCCAACCCGTTAACCACAGAGGGCACGAAGAACACAGAGATACAAAGGTTTCCTCTTTGTGCAGCTTTGTTGTTTGGTGCGGCCACTTCCCACATTGGGCTGCACCTTTGATATGTTTATCTTTGATGTTGAGTTGTTGAATCGTTAAAACCCGTGAACCCAATTTCATCCCCCAAACATTCAAACGTTAACACCTCAACACTTCAACACCTTAACGTTAACCGCAAAGATACGCAGAGAAGGCGCAGAGGATCGCAAAGGATTTGAGTAGCTTCGTGTCTTCTCTACGCAACTCCGTGTTACAGTTATTCAGAATACTGTATTCCGAATTCTGAATCCCCAACATTCAACATGCAACCTTAACTTTCAACATTAGACCTTCCGACTTTTTGACCTTCGACTCAACATCTCAACGTCTCAACATCTCAACCAACCATTTGCCTGTTATCCTGCTAGTTCATACAATAATTTGAAAACAAGGGGTCCAATTATGGCAAATACCGAAATTACGACCATCGACGAGGTACTTACAGAACTCGACCAGATCGTAGATTTGATGATAGAAGAAAACAGTCCCCTGGGGATCTTTGCCTATGTGTATCGCCGCACCACAGCCAAGATTGCAGAGGGAATTGAGCAGGGGCGCTTTGAAAACCCGGAGCGAATGGAGCGTTTTGACGTCGATTTCGCCTGTCTCTATATCGAAGCTTTTTGGCATCACCGGGATGACCAGCCGATCTCCTTTTCCTGGGAGGTGGCCTTTGATGCTGCTGACAATGGGGATGCTATTATCATACAGCACCTGCTGCTGGGGATGAATGCGCACATCAACCTGGACCTGGGCATTGCGGCAGCCCGGACAGCCCCCGGTGACCAAATCTATGACCTGGAGCACGATTTTATGCTGGTCAACAAGCTGCTGGCAGAACTGGTGGACGAAGTACAACTGCGCATCAGCCGGGTCTCCCCCCTCATGTTTCTGCTGGATCTGATCGGAAAGAACAATGATGAGGCTATTGTTAACTTTAGTATCACCAAGGCGCGAGATTATGCATGGAAATTTGCCCGCAACCTGGCGCAGGTGGATGGGGACCAGGAGGCGCAGGAGCGGATGATACGCCGCGTGGATGAACAGATCTCGGGGCTCGGCAGCCTGGTGGCTTATCCTCCCGGCTTTTTACTACCGCGGGTTCTATCGGTGATTCGCTATTTCGAGAAAAAAGATGTCCGTGTAATCCTTGAAAGACTAAGGGCGTGATACGTGATACGTAATGCGTGATAATTTTGCCGCCCCCTTACGGATTACGCATCACGTATGACGACTCACCCTCCTCAACATCTCAACAATTCAACTTTTCAACGACTTTCAGAGCTAACCGCAGAGATACGCAAAGAAGGCGCAAAGGACCACAAAGTACGTTCTTTGTGAAACTCTGTGCTTTCTCAGTGCCACTCCGTGGTACAGCTCACCGCTTTAATTTGTCTCCAAACTGGCGCAAGTTTGCAACTTGTGCCCTTAAAAGGATCACCAAGGATTTCTCTTTGTGTAGCTTCGGGTCTTCTTTACGCAACTCCGTGTTACAATCATTAAAAATCCTGAATTCTGAATCCCCAACATTCAACATGCAACTTTCAACCTTCGACTTTTTGACCTTCTGACCTTAGACCTTCACCCTCAACACTTCAACGTCTCAACACCTCCCCCCTTGCCCCCCTAATTCCGAATTCTACCACTGTTGCACTTTCAATAAAGATTTTTATACTAGAACTGGAATCTAAAAAACGAAAGGATGTTGATGCACGGATATTTGTTGTTAGGGCTACTGATTGTCGCTGTTCTCTTTATTGTACTGGGCACCGCCCGCTGGAAACTCCACCCCTTCCTGGCCCTGATCCTGGCCGCTTTCGGGGTGGGAATCTTCTCCGGGCTCCCGGGTTCCGAAACGGTTTCAGCCATCACTGACGGATTCGGCGGCACGCTGGGATCGATCGGTATCGTGATTGCCGCCGGCACTATCATCGGGTCGTTGCTGGAGAAGAGCGGCAGCACGCAGGTTATCGCCGACATGGTGATCAACTGGATCGGCAAAGCGCGCTCGGCGCTGGCGATGAGTATCACCGGGGCAATCGTCTCGATCCCGGTCTTTTGTGATTCCGGCTTTGTTATCCTCTCTCCCCTCAACCGGTCGCTCGCCTCCGAAACTAAGCAGTCGCTGGCCACCTTTGCAGTAGCACTAAGCATGGGGCTTTATGCCACTCACGTCTTTGTGCCGCCCACGCCCGGTCCTATTGCGGCGGCCGGTACGCTGGAGGCTGATATCGGCTCCGTTATTCTGCTCGGCGTTGCTGTAACCATTCCCGTTATTATCATTACCTATCTGTTCGCCAAGTATATCGGCAGTCGCATTTATATCGATCCCGAGAAAAGTTTATCCACTGATTTGGACAGATCTGAAGTGGATGAGAATATGCCTGTAAAAGACAGGCCGAATTCCGTAACCGCCTTGCTGCCTATCTTGGTGCCCATGCTGCTTATCGCCCTGGGCTCGGTGGCCTCCCTCCCGTCCGCACCGTTTGGGGAGGGGGAGATTACAGAGGCGATCAACTTCCTGGGCGACCCGAATACGGCCCTCATTATCGGGGTGTTCCTGGCTTTTCGCACCATCAGTGGCGTCAACCGGGGTCCCAAGGTATATGGCGAGTGGGTCGGCGATGGGCTCAAAAGTGCGGGCACGATCATCCTGATTACGGGAGCGGGCGGCGCTTTTGGGAGTGTGCTGCGTGCCACGGAGATCGGCACCTTCCTGGGTGAGCTGCTGGCCAACTGGAATATCGGCATCTTCTTGCCTTTCCTGATTGCCGCGGCCCTGAAGACGGCCCAGGGCTCATCAACGGTATCTATTATTACCACGGCGTCGATCATGCTGCCGCTGCTGCCGGGTGCTGGTCTGGCCGGTGGACTAGGTCCGGTGCTGGTGACACTGGCGATCGGGGCGGGGGCGATGACCGTGTCCCACGCGAATGACAGCTATTTCTGGGTGGTCAGCCAGTTCTCGGGTATGGATGTCTCACAGGCCTATCGGCTGCAAACGGCGGGCTCTGCAGTGGCAGGGGTTTCCGGGATGGTGATGGTGTTTTTGCTGAGCCTGTTTTTGGTTTGAGGGCGTTTAGTTGTTGATAAGTGTCGAAGGTCCAAGGTTGTTGAGTTGTTGAAGTGTTGAGGGCGAAGGTTAAAGTCAGAAGGTCGAAGGTCAAAAGTCGAAGGTTGAAAGTTGCATGTTGAATGTTGGGGATTCAGAATTCGGAATAGTCCCAACTTTCGTTCTCTGTGTTCTCCGTGTCCTCTGTGGTTATTCCCTTAAGGGCACGAGTTGCAAACTTGCGCCAGTTTGGAGCTGTTGAAGTGTTGATTTTTTTGGGGGGATGAAATCAAGTTCACGGGTTTTAAACGATTCAACAACTCAACATTTCAGCGGTTCAACGTCAAAGATAAACTTATCAAAGGTACAGCCCACTTGACAAGTGGACCGCACCAAATCACAAAGCCCCAAAAAACATTCTTGTTCCTCTGTGTTCTTCGTGTTCTCTGTGGTTAACCGTCCTAAGGCACCAAAACAACCTTCCCGATATTGCGGCGCTCTTCGATATAGCGGTGGGCGTCAGCCACTTCATCAAAGGTAAAAGTCTCATCTACGTGGGGAGATAACCAGCCATCTTCCACCCCCTGCAGCAATTGCTGGACCCAGTGGCGGGCCTTTTCCTGCTCGTGCCACAGGTGACCGACATTGACCCCAAAAACGCCCCTGTTTTTATCTATCAGTGGAACAGGATGGAAAAACGGCATCTTGAATACCGTTGCCAGTAATTTCAATTTTGCAGTAAATCCGCCAGAACTGTCGCTTGCACTTGAGACCCCAAACATGCCAAGTCGCCCCGTTGAGCGCAGTGCTTTGTAGCTTCGCTTCCACTCCTTTCCGCCCAGAGGATCAATGATCAGCTCAAGCCCCCGCCCCTCGGTCATCTCCATGACCTCTTCATACCAGTCATTGTTGCGGTAATCGATCGGGTGATCGAGACCTTTCTCCAAGAGAAATTCATGCTTGCCTGGACTAGCCGTGCCATAGGTTGTGGCCCCTATATGCCGGGCTACCTCGAGGGCCGCCAGCCCCACACCACCGCCTGCATTGTGAATGAGAATCGACTCATAGGGTTGTAGCGATCCCATCACTTCTATCAATACCCAGGCAGTGATATAGTTGACCGGAAGGGCTGCCGCCTGTTCAAAAGAGAGGGAATCTGGCTTTTCAAATACCTGCGACGGCGCTACGACCACTTTCTCTGCCTGGCCCTTGAAACGGGTCGTGGCAATAACCTCCCGACCCCTCCAATCGGGATCTATATCTGAACCGATTGCCTCTACGACACCCGAAACCTCATACCCCATTACACACGGTTTCGGTGGAGCATCCTGGTAGGTTCCCTTGCGCGCCAGGATATCCGCAAAGTTGATGCCTGCCGCCCTGACATCGATAAGCAGCTCATTATTTTGCGGAGTGGGATCCGCCACCTCCTCTACTTTCAGCACCTCGTAGCCGCCATCGCCGGTATTCAGTATCTGTCTCATTTATGTTGGTAATTAGTTTGCTTTGCTATACATAGCTAACATAAAAATATGGGAAACATCGGACAAGATTCCCTCCTCAACTTTCAGAAGTTACACGGAGCGACACAGGGTAGGCGCAATAAAACCACGGAGAGCTGGGGCAAACAGGTGGGAGAAGTTGCTACGATTCTTGAGGAATTAACCGCAGAGAAGACGCAGAGCTTCGCAAAAGGTTTTCTCTGTTGCAGCTTTTATCTCCTTAGTGCCACTCCGTGCTACACTTCACGCCTTAATTTGTTATTTGATAACATTAGTGACTGGGGAAATTAATCTTTTGGTCAAGAAATGGCCTTTAAGTTCACAACATTCCATTTTTGAAAAGGAATTCAATATAATCCCGATATAAACAGGCTACATACGACCAGACCTGCGCAACCTTCAACATACAACTTTCAACCTTCGACCTTCTGACCTTAGACCTTCGCCCTCAACACTTAAACGTCTCAACAACTCAATCCCCTGGGACCTTCTGACCCCAACCTACCCCGCCGCATATTCTGTGACTCCAGCCAATGTCACCATCATGTCAAACAGTTCCGTATTACGGGTAAAAGCGTCCATCTCTTCAATGCCGGGGCCAAGGGCGGCAAGTTCGACGTAATCGGAAGTATGCACAGTGCCCAGCCAGTTTATGGATAGATAGTTGGCAAGCACCGAACCGAGTACGGCTTTGGGGCTGTCTTTGGCTTCATAAACCGTGGTCAGTGTACCGTTCATCGATTTTCGTATCATCTGCGCCTGCTTCTTGGTAATCCCGATATCAGTAGCCTCTTCCACACGATCCAGTATCTCACTGTTCGTACTGTTTTGATCAAGTTCAGAAAGGATCCATTCATTGGTGTGGCGGAACTGTTGGATATTGTCGAGCATTGCACCCGAATCGGAATATCGATCGCCGGCCCCGTTTACTGCGGGATTGGCGTTACCGTGGTCAGTGGTGATAATGAGCAGGGTATCATCGCGTCCGGCAGTGTAATCGAGCGCCACCTTCACAGCCTCATCGAATTCAATCTGGTCATAGATAAGGGCCGCGGCGTCGTTGCCATGAGCACCGTGATCCACGCGGCCTCCTTCCACCTGTAGCAGGAAGCCGTTGCTCAACCCGTCCAGGCGATTCAGGGCTACCTTGGTCATCTCGGCAATGGTAGGGACGGAAGCATTCAAATCCGAATCGTTTTTGCGATCGATTGTATAGGGGAGGTGAGAATCGGAAAAAATCCCGAGCAGTTTATCCTTCCCGGCACTCTGCAGCTGGCTTTTCTCGCTAACAATGCTGTATCCCTTGGCCCGGAAACCAGCGAACAGGTCCTTCCCGTCTTCGCGGGACTCCTTCTCAAAATGTCGTGCTCCGCCGCCCATCAACAGGTCGTATCCCCGTTCCAGGTATTGCATGGCTATGGTGTCCTCCATGTTACGATCGGGGACGTTGGAGGCAAATCCTGCGGGTGTGGCATGCGTTATGCGGGTGGTGGTAACAAGTCCGGTCTTTTTGCCGGCGTCGCGGAATATCTCGGCAATAGGCTTGTATTTGCGGCCGTCCGGCGACATATTAATCGCTCCGTTGTTGATGCGCTTTCCTCCGCCCCAGGATGAGGCCGCTGCAGCAGAGTCGGTAACAGGGGAATCCAACGATGCCATGTCCATCAGTCCCCGGTGGTATTTCCTGCCTGTTGAATCATAAAGTGACAACCAGCTCGTTTGCTGGCCAAACTGGCGCTGCTTCACCAGGTCGGCCAGGGCCAGCGTACCGCTGCTCATCCCATCGCTGACCATAAAAATGATGTTCTTGGCCCGGCCTTGTTTCCCTTTCAGGCGTTGCAACCAGTGCCTTGGAGTTCCAGCAGCTGTAATGGTTGGTGCTAATCCCAACGAAGCGAGGGCACTATTTCGGAGAAACTCTTTGCGACTCATTGAAGACATATTTCACTACCTGTTTTACGATCATTCCCATTGAAAGTAAGTGATAACCTATAGAAGTGAAGTAAGAAATCAAGAAATAACTGTTAAATGTTTGTTAACAGAGGGCTTTGAAATACTATGGTGTCACCGTAGCCTTGGCAAAGGTGTGCGAAGTGAATGGAGTGCGGCAATCCCCCAAGATAACAAAAGGGGCTCGCGATGACAGTTTATATACTAGGATTTTGCAAAGCCATCTAACAGTTAATAGTATTCATTTTTCAAACGATAAAATTGAACAAAAAAACGCCGGATCGAGTAAACTTGACCTGAAGACCTCGGCGTTTCACTTAAATAATCACAGATTTTTCCTCACGTTCCACTTCGATTCCTTACGTGCAGTCAACTTTATCAAGGCCGGTTCAATTTTTCATTCTCAATTTATTGCTCTCCAGTCTTTTTATTAACAATCCAGGCTATTAACGCACCCACCAGGATGCCCAGCACGAGCAGTAGAAATCCCAGCATATTACTGGTCATCTGTAGCATAACGTATGGTAATTATGAATTGAAAATTAGGAATGAGAAATTGCCTCAACTCAACCACCTTTGATTTATCAAATAATTGGTTGCAAAGTCTTAAGAGATCCTGAAACAAGCTCAGGATGCATTGCTTGTCTCCAGCAACGCAATGCCTCTAATATAGCTTAAAGACAGGAATACAGCACATATTGATTTAGCAGTTCGTCTCGCGTCTGCCGTCTCACATCTCACGCAAATAAAAAAACCTGCTCCCAATGAAGGAAGCAGGCAGTCAATACTTTGCACAGGATTACTCGTTATTCGTAATCCAAACTTTGAACGTTGATAGCACTCAATCCCTTGGGTGTCTCTTCAACTTCAAATTCAACATTCTCTCCATCTTCAAGTCCTTGGTTGTACCCAAGATTCTCGACGTTGTTGCGGTGAACAAAAATGTCTTTGCCACCTTCGTTAGGCTTGATAAATCCAAATCCTTTTTCAGTATCAAACCATTTTACTGTACCTTGTTGCATAATAACTATAGTAGTGTTTTGCCACCATACGTAGAATGAACTAATGCAAGAATTGCGTTATCGCGTCACTTATTATCAGTACACCAATCGCAGGTGGGAATTAAAAATAACAATTTAATAAAGGTATAGCTCAGGAAATTTCCAAATTAATATTTTAAAATCGCCCCGCGTTATCCCTCAATTTTCGGGGTATCAACAACTACAGCCCTGTTTTATGGTTTATAGTTGAGAAAAAGATTAGATTGGCTGGACCACAATTCGGCTGAAAAATAAATATAGGTTTCTCAACTATTATTCGTACATTGGGCTCGTTCTGAAGTTACTCCATTCCCGCTATTAGGTGTTTGGTTTACTGGTTCTTGCAACTCTCTTCTCTTTTGAGATCTGTCGGTGCCCGTTACATAAAGCGTTTCATGTGGGAGCAGTGCATGCCGGGTTGGCGTGCCCATGTAACAACAGGTACTTATTCATTTTAATCATTTTCACAACCTGAAGACAGATCCCAAACATTTTCTTGGGTAATTAGAATTTTGCCTGATTGGTGCCAATGGTTCCAATGATGGAAGAAGTGTAGAGATCTCCTGCCAGGTTCTAAACAGATACTATTTTATGACTGATTCAACATTTAAAGAATTACAACTTAGCGATGAGATACTACGCGCTATCACAGAAATGGGCTTTGAAGCCCCTACGGCTATTCAAGAAGAGTGCATTCCCAAGATATTGAACGGCACCGACCTGGTGGGACAGGCGCAGACCGGAACCGGAAAAACGGCAGCCTTCGGGATCCCGATGGTTGAAAAGATTGATACCAACAGCAAAAACGTGCAGGCTCTTATCCAATGTCCTACTCGCGAGCTTGCCATCCAGGTAACCGGTGAACTGATCAAACTGGGTAAGTTTGTTGGCGGATTAAAGGTGGTCCCGGTGTATGGCGGCCAATCTATCGGGCAGCAGATTAAGGCTATAAAGCGCGGTGCACAGATTGTAGTTGGCACCCCGGGTCGGACGATTGACCACCTGCAGCGCGGTACGCTTAAAATTGATCAGCTGGAGATGCTGGTTTTTGATGAGGCGGACGAAATGCTCAACATGGGTTTCCGCAACGACATGGAGAAGATCCTCTCCTATACCAACGGCCCCATCCAAACGGTTATGTTTTCGGCAACCGTCCCCCGGGCCATACGAGACATTATGAAGCGGTATATGGAAAAACCGCAAACGGTAACCATTCAGCGCAAGGCGGTGACAGCACCAAATATTGAGCAGTACCTGGTGGAAGTCCGCGATTCGGTACGCACCGAGGCGATCTGCCGCTTCCTGGATATTAATGACTTTAAGCTGGCGCTAGTGTTCTGCAACACCAAGCGCAAAACGGAATCGCTGACCAATGAGCTGATATCACGCGGCTATGGCTGTGATTACATTAACGGCGATCTCAGCCAGAATCAGCGGGATCGTGTGATGGATAAATACCGCAAAAAACAAATTGATGTCCTGGTAGCAACTGACGTGGCCGCCCGTGGCATCGATGTGGATGACGTGGATGTGGTTTTCAACTATGACGTACCACAGGATCCGGAATATTACGTGCATCGCATCGGACGAACGGGCCGCGCGGGTCGTTCCGGGAAGGCGATCACCTTCACCACGCGACGCAAGAACAAACAGCTGCGTACTATTGAGCGACAGATTAAGACCAAGCTGGATTATCTTGATATGCCCAGCAATTCGGAAGTGCGGGAATCGCGCCTTTCCAGCCAGATGGATGAGGTTGTGGAAACGCTGGAAAAAGGTGGACTCAAGGATTGGATCGAACAGATTGAATCATTTTCCGACAAACGCTTTACCACTGTTGAGATTGCAGCAGCGCTTCTTAAGCTCAAATCAGGTGAAATGGAAGAGGAGAAAGACAACAACTCATTCGCGAAGAACAATAAAGTTGAGTTCAACGATAACTCCATGGTGAAGCTCTTTTTCAGTGTTGGTAAGCAGAGCAAAGTGTACCCTGGCGATCTGGTGGGAGCTATCGCAGGAGAAACCGGAATCCCGGGTAATGTGATAGGGAATATCGATATCCGGCGAAGCCACTCTTTTGTAGATATCCCCGGTAACTACGCCGGACAGGTGATCAAGGGGATGCACAAGAACCAAGTTAAGGGCCGAAAAGTGAAGGTAAAGGTGGCATAAGTTCTCTTTTACGTTGATAATTTATGGCCTCATGGTTTTTCCATGGGGCTTTTTTTTGACTGGCGTTCATCGGTCAAACACTTCTAATACCTCAAATGCTAACCACTCGGATACGCAAAGAAGGTGCAGAGGACCGCAATGGTTTATTTTGATATGGGACGGTCAACTTCCACAGTGGGCTGCACACTTTGAAGAGCTTGTCCTTGATAAGGCGTATCAAAAATTATAAGTCCAAACTGGCGCAAGTTTGCAACTTGTGCCCACAAAAACTTTTTAAGTGATGAATGGTCCCGGGAACCCACCCGGCCACGCGAGTGGGAATTACTACGAGGTATTTTCTTAGCATTAAATCCCAACCTTCAACATAAACCTTCATACTTCGACTTTGCTACTTTAAAACCTCGCGGACATTTGGGGATTTCCCCTGGTTAGAAATTCATAACCAAATATCATTTCTCTCCTCTCTGTATTACATTACGTAATCACCTATAAAGTTATAATAATCAGACGGTAACAGGGCCTTATGAGACTAGCCATAGAGATCAATGGACTTCAAAAATCGTACGGGAATACCCCGGTTCTTGAGGACTTTGATCTTGCCGTGCCATCCGGGACTATCTTTGGCCTGATCGGGCCGAATGGTGCCGGCAAAAGCACGTTGATCGGCATTCTTATCGGGATGCTCGACTATGATGAAGGGCGCGTCACCATCAACGGGTTGCCACTCTCTGAAGAGAATGAACTCGAAATCAAACGCCAGGTGGCCACAGTTCTGCAGCCACCGCTGCTTTTTGAGCATTTTACCTCCCACGACTTTCTCCACTACATCTGTGATGTTTACGGGATCGGGAAGGACGCCCGCAAGGGAAAAATGGACTCGCTGCTTGATTACCTTGGGCTTTCCAAATTCGAGCATACCAAGATCGATAAGCTATCGGCCGGCAGCCGGAAAAAGCTGTCCTTCTGTGCAGCGGTACTGAGTGACCCACAAATCCTGTTCCTGGACGAACCGTTTGAAAGTATCGACGTCATATCCATTGGCCGAATGAAAACCATTCTCAATCAGCTAAAAAAGAACGGCGTCACAATTATTATTACCAGTCATATTCTTGAGATCGTTGAAAACCTTTGCGATGATATCGCCATTCTCCATAACCAAAAAATTATAGCCTACCTCGACTCAAACACCCGCAAGGAGCTCAAAGAAGACACCTCACTTAACGAAATTTTTGAGCACTATGTGCAGGTTGAGCATCCCAAGGATGATGTGCTGAAGTGGTTGTAATTCCTATTGAGTCTAGCACCTATATTTTATGCAAGACAAATAGATACGTTGGTTAAAACACTGTAACCATCGAGAACAATGGTCTATCACTTGCCCGGGAATGAATTCCCGCGTTATGGACAAAACAGATATCTAACGCAGCCATTTTCAACCGCAACATGCTTTTTAGTAATTGGTTCCCCAGAAATTCCAGTAGTATATCTGCCACAAGCAGACCAGGAAGATGAGACTCAACAGGGTATAACTAATGCGGCTCCAAAAATCGCTCATCCGCTCCTGCCAGGTTTTCAGGCTCAAGTAGCACATCCCAATTGTAATCGGAAAAGAAAACACCGGCAGCCAAAGTAATATTTTTACCCCGGAGCTGATCCCGTACACAATCGATTCCGGGCCCGTAATAGAAGTACCCATTCCCACATAAAAAATGAGCAGTAACAGGCTATTGACCCACGCAACCACCTTGTATTTGAAAGGCAATGGGGGTTTAGCAATCAGGCTGGGGCGGTAATTGCGGCGTATTAAGTAGGCCAGCGGCCAGTAGATGATAGTTACCAGGAATGCCACCACAGCTACCGATAGTATCGGCAGGTGAAGGTCTCGGCTGGCAGTGACCGGCACTCTTTCAAATGCCATGATCGGCAGGTCATCGCGATAAAAATGGGTTATTTGCCCAAGACTGTTTCTCTCGAAAGTAAGATGGTTGGAACTGTTGACTTCCCGAAACGTGAGGCTGTCCACTGGGATCCACCGTGTTCCCTCACCGGCGTTTACTGTTCTTAGCGTTCCCTCTTCGGTAACAGAGACGGTAGTAGGGGACATGATGCTGATGATCTTGGTAAGCCGTTTATGCGGGTATCGATTGCTTCTGTATTCCCCGGCAAACTGCTGTAGGTAATCCTGGTCGACTGAAATGGAATTAGACGCCAGCGAATCGGGGAAATATTGATCTACAAACGCTTCAAGGACTTTGCCTGTTGTTCCCCCTCCCCCCTCGCTGTTAAAGGCCAGGAAAAAGCCGATATCCTGTTCCGGGAACAGCGCCATCATCGCATGGAACCAAAAGGTATCTCCCCCATGACCATAAATCGTGATCCCATTCTGGCTCATGTCAATGAATCCGTACCGCATCGGATTAACAGATTGTGCATGACGAAATGCCGGGCTCTGCATCAGTTGGGCCGTGGTGCTGTCCAATATCGCCTGCCCCTGGTATTGCCCCAGGTTGAGGTTGGCCTGCATAAAGGGAAGCATATCCCGGGCCGTGGTACTGGCCCCGCCGACCGGTCCCATCGGTACAAATTCAAACGGTTTTTCCACAAATTCACCCTGACTGTAGGCATAGCCCTTTGAAAGCCAGGAGGCTAACCTTTCGGGCAGGGGTTGTTGAAATGTGGTGGCATCCATGTCCAACGGGTTGAGGATATTTTGGTCTGCATACTCCTGGAATGAAAGGCCGCTGACCTGTTCCACAATATAGGCTGCCAGCGCGGTCCCGTGGTTTGAGTATGATGCCATCTGCCCCGGCGGGCGAACACGCGCCGGCAGCTCTTCGGTCAGGATCTCCCCCAGTGGCCTGAGACTGCTGCTATCCAGTGCAAAAAGATTGATCACCCGGTCTTCAAAACCCGGCGTGTGAGTCATCAGGTGCTTTAGCGTGATCGGCTCCGGGTAGGTATCGGGAATCTTGAACTCCTCAAGATATTGATTGATATCGGTATTCAGATCCAGCTGTCCCTGTTCTACCAACTGCATCACAGCGGTCCAGACAAACAGCTTGCTTATCGAACCGATCCTGAACAATGTGCTCTCGGGATCCACCTCTTGTTGCCGGCCAACGTCGGCAAATCCGTAGCCTTTTTGCACCACCGGTTGACCATCCTGGGAGATCAGGAGGGCGGCACCCGCGATATGATTTTCCTCCATAAATGACGTTATGACTCCGTCCATGAATGCCTCTACCTCAGCACTGTCAGCCGCTATAGGTTGCGCAATGAGATCACCAATCACGACTGAAAAGAGCAGAAAACACAGAACAGACATTTTTTTCATGGCATCAATAGGTGTAGGAGTTAAAACCGATCAGAAAAAAGCGATTGCTTGCAAGTGTTCATCCCCATATTTCAGGATAGGATCTGCCGATTAAATCCGCAATCTGTTTTTAACTAAAATGTAAATTTGATAATGGATGTCACTGACAGAGCAACCCAACAGGATGTTAAAACATAGTATTGTACTTAAAAAAGGCGCTTCTGTTTCTGGAATATTTAAGACTGCCTTCATCGGTAGCTTTTTCCAAAGCAGAGGTGTTCATTTTTATAGCGATAAAAAAAATGAACGAATCGCCGGCTGAGGTAAAGCTGACCTGAAGGGCACTACGTTCCACTAAAAAAATCACAGATTTTTTCTTCACGCTTCACTCCGTTTCCTTCCGGGCGGTCACCTTTACCAAGGCCGGGAAATCTAAAGCTATCAATGAAATACTGAGCAGGATTTTTCGCAAGGCTAGCACGGAACGCTCCGCAAATCCAAGTGTCGTGGGTGGATCCAAGAGCTTGTTTCACAAAGAATTGTTGATTCAGTCCGCCCTTCGACTTTTTGCGTTTTTATCTCGTGCCTGACCTCTGGTCGGGCACGCCGGGGCTTGCACCTCTGGTGCAGTGATGCGTTGGTACCAGGGGTACCTGTCAATGCGTTCCGCACCAGAGGTACGGAACGAGATGAGTTATAGGCTAGGATAGAGCAATTTCTAGGATTCTTTGGCGGCTTTTGGGTGGGCAGTTCTTCAGTCCGACTACCGGCGGATTTTGGTCGTACAAAAAATGAATCCCACAACATAAATAAGAACCCAAATGATAATTAGGGCATTCTCAAAAGCCACTAGAATCTTCTCAGATACAGAGGTGTTTACAAAACTCCTTGTGGAACTGTGAGGAGATATTTTACTACTCTGAATCTGCCCAGACATGCTCTAAAATATGGTTTTCAAACGCCCGGACGAGCACTTGCATATTCCGCCAAAGGTAGGTGCTGATAGCGATAATGAGTCCCACCATCACCCAACGACGATATATGTTGTACTCCCCGATCGGGATAAAGATGGTGTAGCCCAGGCCAAACATCAGGAAAGTCATTAAAAATGTCACTTTCTGTGGGATAATGGGGTGCTTAAAACTAAATGAGCTGTAACTGACTTTTTTGTAATAGTAGAACGAAGTGAACAAAAACACCAGCATAAAACAGAGAAAGAAAAAGGTATTGGCGATATAGATATCCGCCACTTCTCCCAGTTGCGGCAGGTAGATTAATTCCCCGATTGTTATCAAATAGAAAATGAAGAGAGGTACTGTGATGACACCCAGGAACCGTTCTTTTAACTGCTTCTCGAACGACTCCGGAAACTGACGGTGCAGCAGAAGTTCCCGGTTCTCATAGCCAAACATATTGGCCATACCGATAGCCAGTAGTGCTACAGGCACAGCGGCCAGCATTGTTGGGATAAGCACAGAAGTAAGCCAGCTTTTTTCCAACTGAAGCAAAATAGGAATATAAATAGCGGGTACCAGCACCAGCGTAAGTAAAAACAGGCGGTTATAGGGATGAGTGACAATATAGTAGTAGAATTTACCTGCATTATGGCCGAGCCATCGTTTCAAAAAAGCCCACAGTGGACTCCGTTCCTGTTTTGCTTTATCACGCGATGGATTTAGCAGTCCTTCTTTCGTTTTGTAAAAATGATCTCTGAAGATCAGGAATACGAGCAGCGATGAAAACCCATAGATCACAGCAGCCGTAATCAGATCATACTCGGCTGTGGCTGAGGCCATCATCAGGCCACCCGGGAAATAGGTCAATATCTGGATCAGGCTCTGCACATCGGGCAGGTAGCGTGCGATCATGAAGCCTGGATCACGGGCAATGATAGCCAGGGCAGAGACAGTACCAAAAATAATGAAGAGGCCACTGAACACTACCAGCTTGAACCGTTTCTCCACGAGGTGCAGGAACCGGTGTTTAATGGAGTAAATGATGGAGTAGTTAAGCAAAACAACCGCTATAACCACCGGGATGTACATGGGGTGCTGCACCTGCATGAGCAGGAAGGCGGTCCAGGTTAGATTATAAATGATGTTGAGCGGGTGAAAAAAGCCGATCAGGTTGAGGTGCCACGCCAGCTTGTTTACCGGGTATCCATAGGCCAGCAGCTTTCGGTTCATCTCCATATTCAGCAACCGCGTGCTCGTAAAAGAAAAGTGAAGCAGCCAGAACGCATTGGCAAATATGATAAGGATCAGCACCCGAACCGCAGGCGTCAGCCATGGCAACTCCTGGAATCCCTGCGGAGCCTGTTCATACATAATAACCAGCAGGGCACTCCCCAAAAGGTTCGAAAAAAGAATCAGCAAAAATACGATATACCCCACCACCAGCACTAACTGCAGCTTGGTGAGCCGGGCAAGGAAAGCCGACCAGTTAAGATATATGAGCCGTCTGAACATAGGGATTAGTATTGTTTGGGAGCTATTATATTAACAATACTTTTCATCAGACGTTAGTTAGAATTATTTAAAGGCATTTAGGGATTAAATTAAATGGCAAAAACAAATCCCCTCTGTGTCATCGTGGACTCCGACTACGCTACGATTCCGGATCTCCAGTGGCAAGTGTCATTTATCAAATATCTACCTGGATCCATGACTATGGACCGTGCGAGATCCTGAAACAAGTTCAGGATGATGGGGGTTCGTATATTTTTATTTAATCATTAAAAATATGCTTAAATACCCCTCAAACAAACGTATATGCTATAATTCATCTTCTTATTACTGTCTAAAAAATGAATTCTTTTCACAGAAGTACCATTTTTCCTTTGCCGGTAGTACAAATAGTAGTACATTGGGATTGACTTCTAACCAATCCTAACCTACGAAATATGGCCAGCTTAAAAAAACGAGGGGGCAACTATTCCCTAGTCTTCAAGACACACTTAGACGGTAAACCCATTACCAAAACCTATGCCCTGGGCACCCGTTACAAAAAGGTCGCCGAACAAAAGAAATTAGAATACGAACGGCTCTATGAGTCAGGTCAAATTAATCCTTTTGCTGACGACTGGAATCTAAAAGAATTTGAGAAAAATCAGAAACTCAACGGTACTGCGTTTACCAGTCCATTTCTTAAGAGTTTGCGCGAGCAGTTTTTAGCTCAAAAAACAAATGTCACAGCGAAAACCAGACAGACCTATCGTTACATTCTCCAAGAATTTGCCGATCTAGTAGGTGAAACGATGCCCATCAGTCGTGTTAACACAGGCGATATACGAGAGTTTTGCCTCCGGGAAGATTTAGCGTTGGCCTCACAGAAAAATTACCTCGGCCATCTTCGGGCTTTTTTCAATTGGGTGGTAGAACAAGATATTATTGAAGCCAATCCATGCGATGACATCAGATTGCCCAAAGTGCGAGATAATCTGGTAGAAAAGATTATAGACCAGCAACAACTTGGCGAGCTATTTCAAGCTTTCCGCAAGCATCAGCATATACAGCGCAAAGCCGGGGCCATTAAGCATTCAGGCCAAATGCAATTTTGGTTTAAACCACTGATTACCCTAACCTTTTATACGGGGCTGCGCCTCAAGGAAGTTACCCAACTGCAGTGGTCGCATGTGAATCTGGAAGAACGGTTTTTGCGAGTTACCGACACCAAGAATGGCCTCGAACGGACCGTCCCTATTTTTGATCCGGTCTACTGGCGACTTCGCGCTTGGTGGAAGTTCATGGGAAATCCTCAAACCGGTTATGTATTTCCCAGTCCGAAATCATCGGATAAGAATCAAATCCAACTGTCAGGTCGAACGGTCTCTACACAATTCAAATCGTATTGCAAGAAAGCCGGATTTAAGGATTCGATTCATTTTCACGGACTCCGCCATTCGTGTGCAACCTTTCTTCTTCGAAGTGGCTTTAACGTAATAGAAGTTAAAAATATGTTGGGCCACAAACGCATTGAAGTAACGAACAGGTATGTACACCTAGTTGCCAACGATTTGCTGGCTACCGCCAATCGTAATGGGCTGATTACTACCTAAGAAAAACAAAAATCTCATTTTTGTTCCGTAATATAGCGGGAGTCTCCAAATTTATCTAAAAGCTGATGGTGTGTTCGCCGTGTCCGTTGCGCTGCTCAGGGGCAAATAAGCCGTTCAATGTCTCGTCATCTTCACCGCCTGTAAGTTCTTCGTGTTCTTCTGTATCGGCGGGAAGGTGATGGGGAGGTCGGTCCCCATCACCTTTGGATTGGTTGGCTTGGTTTGTCAGGTGGGCATTCGGTCGGGATGGCCCGTGGCCATGCGTGCTCATTTCGTTTTTTAATGAATCGGCTAGTGCTTTGGCCTCTTCTTCACTGATATCAAATCCGTTGGTAGATTGGTCCTGACATAAACTCGTGGCAATCTGTTGTTGGCCCTGGCCCGCAAACATTTGAGAAATCACGGTAAAAAACATGGGAGCATTTTCTTCCAGCATGTCCAGCATGCGACTACCGGCATCGCGCCCGCCGGCCCGTTGCTCCATCTCCATGCGGAACTTCACTTTTTCAAGCTCGCTGATCTGCTTTTCAAAGGCTTTTAGCTCACCACGATGAGCTTCTTTGAGGCGGTCGATATCGTTGCGATGGGTTTCCTTGAGTTCTGAAAGCTCTTTTTGATGGGTAAGTAGGGTAGCCGTTTTGTCTTCTGACAACTTCCGCTTCAGATTCATGATTTCATCGACTAACTGACGGATCTTTCGATCTCCGTCATGAAGCTCACCTTCCAGGCGAAGGGCCCTGTTTCGATAGTAGTCGTTGGCAGAATCGGAAGCATTACTTTTAGCCAATGGTTTTTTAGTAGGCTCTCCAGAATCGGATAGCTCGGATTCTGTTTGGTCAACGCGAAAACCAATCTGTATTTCATGATCCATTCCGGTATGGAGCGTATAAAGACCGGGTTGCAGTTTGAAAATGGCCTTTACTACATTGAACGGTTGACGGAAATTAAACGGTAGTTCCTTATCGACTTGCTTCAGATCATCGGTAGTGCCTGTAACGCATCCAAATATTGGGAGGCCTTGCTCCAACTCTTGCAGGCAGGTGGCATAATCCTGTTGTTGGGACTTATTTGGTATGTTTTCCAGCGTTTCGGCCATAGAACTAGTATTTGTTAGAGTGTTGTGATTGAGTCATTGAAATCAATCACTGATGCCATCAGTAACACTATTTCAAATCAAGGAAAATACCCTGGTATGGGCTGGAATAATGTGAAATTACCTGTTTTAGGATGGGACAGAATGGAACAGGTTGTTACAGAAAGAAAATATTCTTGAGTGATAAAACTAATAATAATCTCAGATAAGAGAATCGATCGATATTCTGTGCTGATCTTTTGAATAAATAAATTCTGTAATCGTCAAATTAAGCTTTTTTTTTAAACTCCAGTGAAAGATCTTCAGAAGTGGAATATCCTAACCTCTGTGAAATTTCTTGTATTGAGTGCTCATTATATGAAATAAGCTCTTTAGCTCTCTCGAATTTTAATAAGTTTACGTACTCAATGATAGTGCACCCACAGGCGGGGATGAATAATGCATCTAATTCCTCATAGCTATTATGCGTGGCCAGTTCAAGATATTTCGTGATTAAGGATTTATTTACCGGATATTTTTGATAATAGATCAGATGAATTAGCAAAACTTTTATCCGTTCGACCTGACGTGCTTTTTTAGATTTAAGCAACTCAAAACCGAACTCTTGCAAACTTGCATCAATTTTGACTTTACTAGGTAAATTGTCAGATTTAACTACCACTTGACCTAAACTTACAGCAAGTACTGTAGTTCCCAAGTCCTCCAAGAGCTGTTTGATTACATACTCACAGCGGGGGCAAACCATATTCTTGATATATAATATTTGAGTGTTGCTACTCATTGGCAATATGTATTTAAGATTCTACCTACAAGTAACAACACCTTTGCTTAAAGTAAGCTTAAATTGTCCTTTACTTTCGGATAATTGAAGAGTTAAAACTATTGGTCAGCATTCATCTGTACCCATCGGTCATAGGTTTGTTCATCCCAGAAACTTTGGAAATAGGCTATTGCTGCAATAACTTCCTCATCACTTAAAGTGTCACCAAAGGCAGGCATAGTACCTCCCAGCTTTACACCACCTTCATTAATTTGTCGAACCAATACACTCAGGGGATGATGCCAGGCGTGGGCCGAACCATCCAAGGGCGGTGCCGGAAAAGATCCGTCGGGATTTCGCTGTTTCCAGTCTTCAACAATACCCTGAGCCTGGTTGCCGTGACAACTGGCGCAATTGGTTGTAAATACTTGCTTGCCCAACTGGAATTGCTTTTGAGTAAACCAACGCCTTTTGGTAACAGGTTCCTTTTGATCAGGTGGTTCGCTGGAACAACTGATAGCTATAAAGACACTTACCGTAAAAATAATTAGTAGATTTGTTCTCACTTTACTGCAACAACTTAAAAGTGCTAATGGCTGGCATAAACCTGGCTATTTCCTTCTTGATCTATAAGATAAACATCATAAGGGGTATTAAGCGAGGTATTCATGCCGGGAGAGCTGGACGGCATCTCGGGAGCTGATATTCCCACGGCTTGGGGACGTTCATCAAGTAAACGGTTGATATCTTCCACCGGCACATGGCCCTCTACTGTATAGCCGTCAATGAGCGTAGTGTGGCATGATTCCATATCGCTGGGAATATGGTATTTATCCTTGATTTCCGGCATGTTACTTACAGGTTGAACAGAAATATTATATTCATACCGCTCCATATAGGTTGCCCATTTATCACAGCATTGGCAACCGGAATTTTTATACATAACGGCTTCTGTTACCGAAGTTGCCATATGGTTTTGGTGCTCATTATAATCACTGATAATCACCCAAGTTACGGATCCAGCTATACCTATTACTAGTAATGCTAAAAATATAAAAGTCTTCGATTTCATAAGATTTATCTGAATTTATTTCGAGCTTGTTAGTGCGTATGCCTTTCACTTTGTAAGAAGTCACCACCGGTTTTTCCACTACGGATATGAACCGATTGCGATACCGGGGTCACGTAGATAATACCATCTCCGGGCTGTCCGCTTCTTGCATGATTGCGAATGATGTCGATAACCTGGTCGGTGTGCTTTTCCTCGCACACTACAACCAGCTTGATGATATTTGAAAACCGTTCAGCAATGCTGATCGACAGTTGTGCTTTTTGGGGATCCGACATCCTACCTAGTCCCATAACATCCATTAGAGTCATGCAACAGAAGCCCTGGGCTTCCAATCCGTCAATAACTTCTTCTGCTTTTCGTTTGCGAATAAATGCTTTTATTTCATTCATAATAGCCTCTTTTTGTTAGACCTGTCAGGTTTTCAAAACCTGACAGGTCTTGTTCTTGTTTGCTAATTGGTTATTTGTTGGTCTTCGCTTGTTGCTGCTAATTTTTTCACTTCCCGACTTTTCCAGAGGTAGTAGATGACCGGTATTACAACAAGGCTAAGTATCGTTGCTGATACCATACCCCCAACCATTGGGGCGGCAATCCGCTTCATGACGGTGGCTCCTGTTCCCGCACCCCACATAATGGGAAGCAGCCCGCCGGTGATGGCACAAACTGTCATAAATATTGGGCGAATTCGCTGGGCAGATCCTTCAAAGATGGCCTGTTTCAAATCTTCCAGGTTCTTCATCTTGTCATTATATTTTCGGTCGTTGTAGGCATTATCCAGATATGTGAGCATGATAACCCCGATTTCTGCGGCAACACCAGCCAGGGCGATGGCACCAACCCCAACAGCCACACTCAGATTATAATCCAGGATATACAATAACCAGAATGAACCAACCAGAGAGAACGGGAGCGTTAGCAAAACGATCAAACTCTCCTGGAGATTCTTGAAGTTGAAGTAGAGTAACAGAAAGATGATCAGCAAAGTGATCGGTACTACTACTTGTAGACGTTTTTTAGCTCGTTCCATGTATTCATATTGCCCACTCCAGGTTAGGCTGTACCCGGAGGGCATGTCCAGTCGTTCTTCCACGGTCTGTCGGGCTTGGTTTACATAGTTTCCGAGATCAGAAGTAGTTAAGTCCACATAGATCCAGCTGGAATAGCGGGCATTCTCGGTTTTAATCACCGGTGCGTCTTTACGGATCTGCAGGTCGGCTACGTATTCAATGGGTATTTGAGCTCCGGAAGGAGTTGGAATCAATACCCGTCCAAGATCCGTAAGATTTTCACGGGTCTCTCGTGCATACCGTACGTTTACCGGATAGCGTTCCAGCCCTTCCACCGTCTCGGTTACGTTCATACCACCGATAGCTGACTGAATTACATCCTGCACGTCACCGGTCGTTAGTCCATATCGAGCAGCTTCTTTACGGTCGATATTGAAATCCAGGTAATTTCCTCCTGTTGTCTTGTCAGCGAAGACACTCAAAGTTCCGGGTACATCTCGTACTACCGAGGCTATGTCCGAACTGAGATCGGAAAGTGTCTGAAGATCTGGCCCTGTTACTTTAATACCAATCGGTGTTTTTATACCTGTAGACAGCATATCTATTCGCGTCTTGATCGGCATAGTCCAGGCGTTAGTAAGCCCCGGTATCTTAATGGCAGCATCCATTTCCTGTTTCAGCTTATCCATGGTCATCCCTTCTCGCCACTGGTCTTCAGGTTTTAACTGGATGATTGTTTCAAACATGGATAGCGGTGCCGGATCTGTAGAAGTCTGTGCTCGTCCTGATTTACCAAATACCGATACCACTTCTGGGAAAGTGGCGATAATTTTATCGGTTTGTTGCAGGAGTTCTTTCGCCTTCGTTATACTGATGCCAGGGTCGGTGGTCGGCATATAAAGCAGATCACCCTCTTCGATAGGAGGCATGAATTCCGAACCGAGTCGTTGCAGTGGCACGATAGATATCACAAGTATTGCAATGGAGGCTATGATGGTGGTCCATTTAAAACGTAATGCCAAATTTATTACCGGTCTGTAAATCCATATTAAAAACCGGTTAACGGGGTTTTTATGTTCGGGTTGAATTTTTCCGCGTATAAGGTATCCCATCAGCACTGGGACGAGCGTGACCGAGAGCAGGGCCGCCGCGGCCATAGCATAGGTTTTGGTGAAGGCCAGGGGCTTAAAGAGTCGGCCTTCCTGCCCCTCAAGAGCAAAGATCGGTAGAAATGAGACCGTGATGATCAGCAGGGAGAAGAACAATGCAGGCCCTACCTCTTTGGAAGCATCTATAATAATCCGCCAATGCTCTTTTTTACCCCGGTCTTTTTCCAGGTGTTTATGCGCATTCTCCACCATCACGATGGCCGCATCCACCATTGCTCCAATAGCAATGGCTATCCCACTTAGTGACATGATGTTGGCGTTGATACCCTGGAAATACATCACCATGAAGGCTGCCAGAATACCAATCGGCAAACTGATAATAGCTACCAGTGAGCTTCGGAAGTGGAGCAGAAATATCATTACAATGATAGCAACAACGATGCTTTCCTCTATCAGTTTTTCCTCCAAAAATTCAATAGCCCGGTTAATCAGACTGGAGCGGTCGTAAGCCGTTTTGATAGTAATTCCCTCCGGAAGCCCGCTTTCAAGTTCTTTCAATTTGGCCTTTACGTTGTCAATGGTTTGAAGAGCGTTTTCACCAAACCGCATGATTACTATACCACCTACCGTTTCTCCCTCACCATTCCAATCAGCTACACCACGGCGCAGGTCCGGACCAATTTGTACATTGGCCACATTGCGAATAGTCACCGGCGTGCCGTTACCATCGGTACCGATGGGCACATTTTCAACATCTTCAACTGTTTGAATGTATCCCTTTCCACGAACCATAAACTCGGTTTCGCTCATCTCCACCAAGCGGCCACCTACGTCATTGTTACTGCGTTTAATAGCCATTTTTACTTTCGACAGCGGAATATCGTAAGCAAGTAGTTTATTAGGGTCTACTTCTACTTGGTATTGTTTGACATGGCCGCCGATGCTGGCTACTTCGGCTACCCCGTCCACACTGAGTAGTTCGTATTTAAGGAACCAGTCCTGAATAGAGCGCAACTGTTGGAGGTCGTACTTGTCTCCACCATCCAGCACGTACTCGTAGACCCAACCAACTCCAGTGGCATCCGGACCAAGTGTGGGTGTAACCCCTTCCGGCAGGCTACCACTTGCAGTATTAAGGTATTCCAATACCCGGCTTCGGGCCCAATACATATCGGTATCATCTTCAAAAATGATGTAAATAAAGGAAAGCCCGAAGAATGAATAGCCTCGGACTACCTTTGAATTAGGCACCGACATCATAGTAGTGGTTAGCGGATAGGTGACCTGGTCCTCGACAACTTGCGGGGCCTGACCGGGATATTTGGTAAAGACAATGACTTGCACGTCACTGAGATCCGGAATGGCATCCACGGGGGTTTGATACATCGCATATGTACCGCCTGCCAGTATCAGAATACTGGCTATAATCACCATAAAGCGGTTGTTAACGGAAAGTTCAATTATTTTTTGCAGCATTTCTTAAATCTCCAAAATGTTAAAAAGGGTTTGTGCTTTAACTTTACCCATGGATTCACATATTCATGTTTGAATGATCGGTAGTGTCGGCCGGCATCTCATCATGGTTCATTTCCCCGCCGGACATATCCGGGTTCTCCATTTCCATATCAGAAGTGTCATACTTTTGCTGCAGCATTTTTTGGATAGCTTCTTGCAGGCGGCTTTCACTATCAAAAAGGAATTGGGCTGAGGTCACAATCTCTTCACCCGGTTTTACGCCTTCCAGTATTTCAATTTCATTGTTTCGCTCGCCACCTTCCATTCCCAAGGTTACTTCGCGAGGTTCAAAGGCACCTTCTCCCTTGGCTACAAAAACGATGTTACGTTCCCCGGTTCTTATGATAGCCTCATTCGGAATGACTGAAACATTCTTCTTAGGTCTTGTTTGAATACGCACATTGGCAAACATTCCGGGCTTTAGTTCAAGATTAGGGTTGGAAAACTCCAGTCGTACCTGAACAGTTCGTGTTTTCTGGTCCAGGCTGGGATATATATAAGCAACTGTACCCTCGTAGGTTTTACCCGGTTGATAGGAAAGTTCCATTTGGGCGGGTTGACCCTCTTCAATCCAGGGCACTTCGTAGTCGTAAACGCTCGTTTGTATCCAAACAGATGAGAGATCTGCTATTTTATACGCCGGTGTACCCGCTTTAATATACTCGCCTTCCACGGCATTTTTATGAAGCACCATTCCTTTCGCAGGCGATTTCAGTGTGACTGCTTTTTTAACTTCCCCACTTTGTTCCAGTTGTTTTATCTCTGAATCGGGAATGTCCCAATATTCTAACCGTTTACGAGTAGCCTCAAGCAAGCTGTTGCCACCGGCACGAATGGTTTCAAAACTACTGGAAGCTACCTTATTCTGTGTTTTCAGAGCAAGCAGGTATTCTTGTTGGGTTGTAACAAGCTCGGGAGAATAGATGCTGAACAATGGCTGTCCGCGCTGGACCATTTTACCGGTGTAATCCACATATAGCTGCTCTACCCAACCGGAAATTTTTGGATTTACATTAAAGAGCTTCTGCTCATCGTATTCAACCTTACCAACAGCGCGGAGGACCGTTGATAGGTCTTTTTTTTGAACCGGGGCCGTTCTCACATTCATGTTTTGAACGACAACCGGATTTATTGTTATCATACCTTCCGAGCTGTTTGCTCCATCGGCATATACCGGAACCAAATCCATACCCATACTGGATTTGCCGGGTTGGTCATAAATTTCACTCGGATTCATCGGAGCTTGCCAGTACAGTATTTCGCGTTCTCCCTGTTTCTTGGTATCGGATTTCGATGTATCCTGCATCTCTTCAGCGGTTTGAGTAGTTGATGCTGAATTGTTAGTAGTTTGCGTCCCTAGCCAGTAGCCGCCCAGTGTAAAGATGGCAATTACAGCTAGGGAAAGAAGTATAGATTTGGTATTCATGGTGTTGGTCCTCATTGTTCCGTTTTTCTAAAATGGTTTAAAGGTCGGTGCCAGTTAGGGCTTCCAGTTCTACTACGGCCTTATGGTAATCGGCCACAAATCGATGGTAATCGAGGCGAAATTCAAAAAGCGTCAGTTCACTGTCGAGCAGGGAAAGGAAGTCCACTTTATCATTTTGATAACCGGCGATCGAAGATTCAAGCGACTCCTCGGCCTGTGGAATAATGCCGGTTTTGTAGAGATCAACCAGCCTCAGGTGTTTTTCTAGGTTGGTCAACGACTGCTGGAGCATTTGTTCAACGGAGTTTGCTACATTTAGGTAGCGATATTCCACGGAAGATTGCCTAATCCGGGTCTCCTGTACCTTTTTGTCCTGTTTCTTGTTGTAAAACAGTGGAATCTTGACATTGAACATGGCCGAGACAAAATCGTAGCCCGGCATTCCGTTTTGAAGTTCGTTTCGTTGGGTATAGGCCAGCCCTACTGCAAAATCGGGATAGCGGTCTTTGAGAGCCAAATCTACCTTTTGCCCACTTTGTTTTACAGCCGTTTTCCATGCAGAAAGCATGGGGCTGGTGCTGTCGGCTTGCTGAATGAGTGAGCTTAAATCGTACTTCTTCGGTTTCGGTTCAGAAGCCAACGGTCTCCCAAGTGGGGCATCTGCCGGCTGATCTATCAGTGTGTTAATTTGGGCCTGCATCGCTTCACGCTGCTGGCGAAGTTTGAGTTCGCGGTCAATCATCTTGGAAAGGGCCACCTGTGCTCGCAGTACATCTTGCTGAATGCCCTTGCCCACACCATATCGCGTTTCCGCAATTTCTACGAATTCTTTGAGCAGCTCTTGATTGTTTGCTACTGTTGCAAGAGCTTGATCGATGTAATAGAGATCGTAATAGGCCTGCTTGGTTTTCTTTATCAGCTGATTTTTGAGCTCACGATACTGTTGCAAAGTTATGTCTGACTCGCTGCGTGCAATGTCTCCTTTAAGGCCGAGCTTACCCGGGAAAGGAAAGTGCTGCATCAGGGAGATTTGCTTGCCGGTCATTGGTTCCTGGTCCAAGGCAAAGCTGTTGACCGGCAAGTTCATAAGACTTAAACCCAGCGTTGGGTCAGGCAACGCTTCCTGTTGCGATATTCTGGTTTTGCTAGCCTCCCATCCCTGAAATGAAGATTGTAGTTCAGGATTTTGGACCAATACTTTTTGGATCAGTTCATCCAGAACAAGCGTTGAATCATTAGTCTGTCCTTTTACTGCTAATGGGGCTATCAACAAAAAAGGAAGGAGTAAGATCAGGGGCGCAAAGATGATTTTGTTCATAGTTATTGCTGTGTATTTAGTTCAGTCAACGGAAAAAAGAGTTTCTTATCTTATTTCTGACTAAACTAACACCAACTACCTTAAATGAACCTTAAATCATCCCGGGGTTTTTAATAAAAAAAAGTCCTGCACCATTAATGCAGGACTTTGAGACAAAGTAATGAACTAAGACTTAGTTTCGACTAGCCGAGGACCAATGAAGGGCGGTGATTTGCCAATGACCTTCTTCCTTCTTAAGAACAGCCAGTTCGAGACTGTTAAGATCTAATTTTCTATCGCTATAGGTACCCCAAGTTTGCGAGTGAGTTGAGACCCAGGCGGTATTACCTTCAATCGTAACATTTCGTGATTCGACTTCTCGCTTCATGGCACTCAGAAATTTCCCATCAGAATGAAAGTGGTGAGATAAATATTCCTCCTTAGTTTCGATATTTCCACCTTCCAGGATTCGTACAGATTCTGATAGTAGGTTTTGGGCTGCCTGACTGTCATTATCAATAATAGCTTGGTGGAATCCATCAAGCGTGTTGATTACCTCTTTTTCTGTCGTAGAATTTTGTCCTACAGCAATGGAAGTTCCAATTATGAATAGGAGAACTGCAGTTAATGATATTCGAGTAAACATAACGTAGTTTTAATGATTAATTGAGTTGCGTTAAGGTCATCCGATCAATAAGTATGGTTCCAGTTCCATTTAGCTTTAGCCCCACACTTCCGGCCTCGGGAGCATCGCCATGGCCATGGACTACCATCTCTTTGTTGATGTAGCCGCGGAAATGCGTGCCGTTGCCAACCGTACGAATAAAGAGCATGCCCGAAGCTGAATAGGATTCTTCGGCAAATACTTGACTGTTGCCCCCGCTTACCCGTCCCTGGGATATGGTTCCTTCGGAAGAAAGCGTTACAAAATCATAGTTTTGGTCATCCTGCACGTGATTGACGAGAGATATCTTTCCATTGAAATCGGACAGATCCAGGTAGTAGTCAACCTGCACGTTTTGAAATGAGTCCTTTCCTACAAAGAAATTCGTGATAGAGTCAGCCGATATCCTAAGCAGGTGATTGTTGCCGCTGTTAACTATGGTTGGCTGCAGCTGGGAGGCTGACCCTTCCAGCCACCGGAACCGAGAAAGTAGGGTACTAACACCATTGGCACCGATTTTCCATGACCAGTTGCCATTATCACTGACGTTAAATGTTGATTCATCTTGTTGCAGACTATCAGTAGAGACGGAGGTATTGCTTTGTTGCTCTACTAGCTGACCGGTACCCGCTCCATAGCCAAAGACCATTTCAGCACCATGATCTCCTGTTTCATAGAGAAAGAACACTCCGGGCAAGGCAAGGGCAAACAGCCCAATTCTAATCGCTTTATGATCCATTTTTTGATACCAGTGGAGCAGAATCCGCGATACGGCATAGATTCCAAAGAACCAGACGGTCCACAGGGCCCAATCAGCATGTTCATTCAAAACCGATTGCGCTCCCGACGGCAAAAACACGCTGTCGGCCGCCCAGGTCCCGGTATAGTAAGCGGCTATACCTGATACTGCGCCAATACTATATAGGATGGTAGATTTCAGATCATCCCACCATTTATCGGGTAGAAAGAAGTTTAGCAAGTCCATCAATACTGCCAACAGAATAATAGCAATGGGAAAGTGAACCAGCATCGGGTGTATGTTGGGGGCCCATTCGGGAATCAATTCCATAAAAATCCTCAAACCTCTACGTTTAAATTGTAAATAACATCACATTTAATGGTGATTACAGAAAATGACAGTCTGCGAAACTTAAAAGATAATGTACCAACCTTAAATTAAGCTTAAACTCTTTTCATAGTGTAATCAGCTATTTACAGAAGCTAGATTGCAGTAACCAAAAATGAAATAAGTCCACCGGAAAGAATAGCGATAAACAGGTAAACGGCGGTTTTCTTAATCTTACCACCGCTTTCCATGTCCATCATTTTCATTTCGTGGCTCTGCAGGTATTTTTTATGCAGCCACACCAAGGCTCCCGCAATCCACACAAAAACAAGGTTCATCCAGAAGGTGTAGTCGATTTTGAATTGAGTGATCTCCGAAACTACGCGCCTGCTTTCCGGTACAATGCCCAAAAATGAGAAGAGCCCGTTCAGAATCAAGGCCGTCAGTACAATGCTGACAAACATGATTCCTGCAATATAGAGAGCGACCCGCCAGCCGTAGTATTTGGCATTGATATGGACCAATGGGGGTACCATCAGGTCGGAGTAGATAAAGCCCATGATACCGGCAAATAGGACTCCATTTTGATTGAGTACCGTTGCCAGTGGGATGTTGCCCATCGAGCCGATAAAAGTGGATGCTGCCACAAACGGGGCTACCATGGCATTTTCAAGCGTCACCAGCCAATCAGGTAGATGTTGGGCATCCGCCAGGAAAAGCGTGGTCCAGAACGATTCGGGTACTAGTACGGCTACAAATCCAGCGATGGTGAAGCCAATCAAAATATCCTCCCAGGCCATCTTCCAGTCGTTGACAAACTTGTGTCCGACCAACTGCCATCCTTCTTTGCTGGTGATGCGCTCTTTCCAGTCGAAATCTTCGGTCAGTCCATCGTCATCTTGTTCCACCTTTTCGCGGGCTGCCTGCAGCCAGCTTTCGGGATAGGTCCATTTGATAAGCAAACTGCTTATGGCGATAAGTACGAGTCCTCCAACAAGTTCCGCGGCCAGGAATTGCCATCCCAGAAAGATGAGGATTAGAATTCCCAGCTCAATGACCAGATTGGTGGATGCAAACATAAAGGCCACAGCTGCAATAAAGTGAGCTCCTTTTTTGACAAGGGAACGGGCGGCAGCCAGTGCGGCAAACGAACACGAGGAAGAAGCCGCGCCAAAGAACGTAGACAGGGAAATGCTTTTAAGGTCCGCGTTGCCCATATATTTAGTGAGTTCTTTTTTGGGAACAAACGCCTGGATCATCCCGCTGACAAAATAACCGAGCACAAAAGCCCAGCCGGATTTCCAGAAGAACCCGAGGGCTGTTTTTGCTGATTCGCCATAAAGATTAATAAAATCCATAATGAAGGTTATTTTGTCCGGTGATTGAACTTTTTTGTGCTCTTTTCTGCAAGATAAAGGCTAAGGGCCGGTAAAAAGGTTATCTGCAGTATTGGGGACAGGCCTACTTGATAATTCAAGAGTTCAATTACAGCCATATTCGAAGAATATTCCCATAGGTCCAGCACTTTTGCCACCCACTCCAGAAAAATACTCAGGGGAAAACTGATGCCTATCAGTAGTGCATATTCTTTTAAGTTAGAAGGTTGAATATGTTGGGAGGGCATAAGAAGAGTGGTCATTTTCCAGATACCCAAGACAATGAGTATATCACCGAAAATAGCCGCCCACATCCAAATAGTAGCTTCCCAGAAAGGCCAGTCCCACATACTATATAAAAATAAACACTGTGTAAACTCCCATACCGTGTGTAGAATAAATGCCCAGAAAACAATATGCAGAGTTGTATTCTGATTCATTACACTATCTTTAGGTTTGCCATCATACCCGCATCTTCATGTTCAAGATTATGGCAGTGAAATACATACAATCCTTTTGGAGCGTCGAATGTCATTATCACGCGAACTCGTTCCCCGGGCATGACCAGCACAGTATCTTTCCATCCGGTTTCGGTTGGGAGCAGGCCTCGGCTTCCGCTTCGGCTTAGCACCTTAAATTGCACCACATGAATATGCATGGGATGAGGGACGGCGGAGTTGTTGATAAACTCCCAAATTTCGGTATCTCCCTGGGATACCTCCTCATCCACTCGAAGCATTTCAAACTGGCGTCCGTTTATGGTGTGGCCTCTCATCATCTCCATATTCAGCTCGATACTTCGCGTGCGCTCGGCATCCTCTTCATTGGGGAAATTAATATCAGAGAGTTGCCGGGGAAGATCTATTGGAGCGGAAGAGTCGGCCTCATTACCTATCCGAAACTCCATTAGCGGAAATTCGCTGCCTTGCTCCGGTCCGCTTTGTCCCATCAATTGGGACATATTTCCCATCATGCCACCATTAGATGGCACTGAGAATTCCTTACTGATTAATTCTGCGGAGTTATTGGAGAATCCATTAGAAAAATCCACCAAAATATCCGCACGTTCTCCGGGAGCCAGTAAAAGCTCGTTAGATTCAACGGGTTGTGGTAAAAGCCCCCCGTCTGAACCGATCACTGTAAACGAATTTCCGTTACGGAATGCAATGTTATAGATCCGGGCATTTGAGCCATTTAGCAACCGCAACCGGTAGGGCCGAGGCTGTACTTCGTGATAAGGATTGGGTATGCCGTTTACTAAAATATGGCCACCCAGATAACCCGTCATCATGCGCTCCGGCGTAGAAGGATTATAGTAAATATTCCCGGAGTCATCTATTTTTCGATCCTGAATGACCAACGGTAGTTCGTAATCCCCGGAAGGAAGGTTTAACGCTTGCTCCTCATCGTCAGTCACGATAAAAAATCCCGCTAATCCCCGATAAACTTGTGGACCTGTAATTTTATGTGGGTGAGGATGATACCAATAGGTCCCGGCTCGCTGATTAATTGTAAACTCATAGGGGTAGCTTCCTTCGGAAATAACATCCTTGGGATGTCCGTCCATGTCAGGTGGCACAATCATGCCATGCCAATGGATGATGCTTTCCTGGCCTATGTCATTTTGAAATTGAACATGGAATCGCTCTCCTCTTTTTATGCGAACAATCGGACCCGGCAGGCTCCCGTTAAACTGCAGGCCGTCCAAAGTATATTGTTCCGCAATCGTAAGGTTACTGCGAGAAGCCTGAAGCTGATCACTATTCAGGGTATCGGGAAATTGTAGGGGGAAGCCATAGACATCCGAATCATTACTACCGGCATTCATACAGGAGGTGATAACAGAAGGGGCCAATAAGAATCCAGCACCGGCTCCCGTATACTTTAAGAAGGTTTTCCTATTCATTTAAATTATTTTTGTAATTCTTGCTTTCGCCTGTGGAACTCCTCTTCATCAATTTCCCCATTGGCATACCGGCGCTTAAGGATTTCCATGGGCGTTTTGTTGTTCTGTTTGTTTTGATTGGAGTTTATTAGAGCTCGAATGGCTATTATGACCAGTACAATGATTATGAACCACCAGACGAACATCATCCACCCACCTCCAAAGAAATTAAAATCATGCATAATACTCTTCTGATTGTATCAATTGATTTTATAAAGCAAAAGTATCAGAATAATTCACTAAAACCACATGCGAACTCCGCCCAGGAGACTTAGGTTGCTGGCATTTCCGCCCCCAGCGCGAGCCATTTCGGCGGTTTCGCCCAGCTTTCGCTCCCAGTTGATACCAATGTAGGGTGCAAACTCCCGCGCGAATTCATAGCGAAGCCGGAAGCCCAGCCCAATGTTGTTAAAGCCGGATCCGACGCCCCATTCGGATACTTCTTGCACGGCAATACTGGTCTCAAACACCGGCTGACCGATAAGTCGCTGGGTAAACAACAGGTCATATACAGCTTCCAGGGAGGCAGAAATGTCGCCGTCTTCACTGAAGAACATACCGCCATCCACGTGAAAGAAATAAGGCGCCATGCCTTGCAGGCCAATCACGGCAAAGCCTCTGGACTTGTTGCCCCCGCCTTCATAGGCCAGGTCATAGCGGATTCCACCTTGGATGTCAAAGTAAGGCCCAATGGCGCGGCTGTAAAGGCCCTGAAACTCCATCTCGGCCTCACGTTCGGTGGTCAATGCTTCGCCGTGGGATTTAAACCAGAACTTATTTAGGTCTTTGCCCACATAGCCTTGCACTTCCCACATCAGGGGATTAATGCCGCTGACGCTTCGGTATTCCAGTTTTTCAGCAATCAGGTAGACGTAGGTTTTATCGTCCATCATCAGATCGTTGCTGAACTCAGGTGCCTTCTGTGCTAAGGCTGAGCTGCCAGCCATTACAATAATAACTACTGTAGTGAGAATGAATAATGAGGCGCGTTTAATTATGGTCATTATGATACAAATTTGTATGTCAGATAGAATTCGTTTTTTAGGGCTCGCTGGGTCTGTTTACGAATAGTCCTGCCCGTAAATACTTCCATTTTCATCGGCCACCTGAACTACGCGGAACATCCCGCGCTCCATGTGATAAAGGATGTGGCAGTGGAAGGCCCAACGTCCCTTGTCGCGTGGCGTAATAAGGGCTGAAATGCGCTGCGCCGGTTGTACAAGCAGGGTGTGCTGCCGGGGATTATGCTGCCCATTGCCGTTTTCCAGCTCCATCCACATCCCGTGCAGGTGAATGGGATGTTCCATCATGGTGTCGTTGACCAGTGTGAGACGCAGGCGCTCGTTGTGGGTAAACTCGATGGGGCCATCTACTTCATGGAATTGCTTGCCGTCGAAAGACCACATATACCGTTCCATGTTGCCGGTCAGGTGCAGTTCAACTTCCCGCTGGGCGTCGCGCGTGTCTTTATTGGGACGCAAGCTCCGCAGATCATTATAGACCAGAACTTTACGACCGTCGTTGCCGAGGCCGATTCCGGGTTCGTCGAGCCGGTCAAACTGGTTTTGGGCAATAGCAGCAGCGCCCGGTCCGTGCTTGTCGGGACCATGTTTTACGGGGAATTTGGAGTCTTTGGACATATCCATGTTTCCATGATTCATATCTCCGTGATTCATATCCCCATGGTCCATTCCTTCCATGTCGTCGCCTTCCATATCCATGCCGCTCATTGACATCATCATGCCCATGTCTTTCATATCCCGTTTGGGCCGGGAGCGGAGATCAGGCACTTGTGCTGACATGCCTTTGCGTGGTGCAAGCGTGCCACGGGCATAGCCGCTGCGGTCCAGGGATTCGGCAAAAATGGTATAAGGCTTTTCTTCTTTGGGTTCTACGACAACATCATAGGTTTCGGCAATACCGATGCGAAATTCGTCAATGGGTACCGGCTCTACATTCTGTCCATCGGCTGCTACCACAGTCATCTCCAGGCCGGGAATGCGAACATCAAAAGCAGTAGTACCCGCTGAGGCATTGATAAATCGCAGGCGCACTTTTTCCCCTTTCTTGAACAGGGCGTTCCAGTTGGAGTTTGGGCCGTGGCCATTCATCAAGTAGGTGTAGGTAGCGCCGGTGACATCCAGTAGATCGGTGGCGCTCATCCGCATATTCCCGAACATGGCATAGTCTTTAATCGTGTCGCCAAGGCCGTTCTTTTTAACATCGCTGAAGAATTCGCCAAGGTCGCGCTTCTGGTAGTTGTAATAGCCCTCCATTTTGATGTTGTTGGCTAACACGTCGTGAGGATCTTCGAACGTCCAGTCGGAAAGTACAATCGGGTAGTCCCGATCATATTCAACCGGATCCTCATCAGCGGGATCAATGACCAGCGGTCCGTAGTGGCCAAGCTGTTCCTGCAGTCCCGAGTGACTATGGTACCAATAGGTCCCATTCTGCCGTACCGGATACCGGTATTCAAAGGTCTCACCGGGAGCGATGCCGTCAAAACTAACTCCGGGTACGCCATCCATCTGGAAGGGCAACAGGATCCCGTGCCAGTGGATGGAAGTCGTATCATCCAGTTTGTTGGTTACTCGAAGCATTACGTCTTGTCCTTCTTGCAGGCGGATTAAGGGCCCTGGCACCGAACCGTTGATGCCAATGGCTTCGCCCCGCTTACCGTCAATCTTGTGCGGCATTTTACCGATTGTCAAATCAATGACATCGTCGGGGCCCTTGGGAGTTAACACTTCCCGATTCTTGCTGCCGAAGCCCGCTAACGCGTAGCCCGGCAATACCGCACTTGCCCCGGCAAAAGCTGCCAGGGAGCCAGCATATCGGAGAAAGGTGCGGCGATTCATACCATTATTATCGTCACTCATAAATCAGCGTAACCTATTGTTTTTAATTAGTTAAAACGTTGGTTTCCAAATGTCGAACCGAAACATACAAACTGAACCTTAAATTAAGCTTAAAACATTATTGGTCAGTGTCTTTTATCTTAGGGTGTTATTTCATGAAATAGAATTACAGTTTTATGTGGATATTATTAGTTGAAGATGAAAAACAGCTTGCCCGTTCCCTCAAGCGTGGACTGGAAGAAGAGGGACATGTAGTGGAAGTAATGCACGACGGAGAGGAGGCTGAGCTACAGGGACTGGTGAATGATTACGATATGGTAGTACTGGACTGGCGGCTGCCTAACCGTGATGGCAAGCAAATTTTGGAGCATTGGCGTGCAGAAGACCGATCTTTTCCAGTCCTTATGTTAACAGCACTGGGAGACTTGGATCACAAGGTTGCGGGGTTGGATGCCGGAGCCGATGATTATATGGGTAAGCCATTTTCTTTTGAGGAGCTGCTGGCACGCGTTCGAGCATTAGGACGGCGTTCCTCGGAGATGCAGAATAATGACCCTGTTTCTGTAGGACCTATTGAACTAGATTCGCGGAAGCATTGGGTAAAAGTTTGTGGCATTAAGCGTTCGTTGCGACCTAAGGAGTTTATACTTTTAGAACTTTTGCTCAATGAACCGGAGACCGTCTTTTCCAAAACACAGATTGCCGAGCGGGTCTGGGGATCGGCGTATTACGTCAGTGACAACACGATTGAAGCCACAATCTCTACGCTACGACAAAAGCTGGCTGAATCATTTGAAGAATGCGAGGAAGATTTCCTGGAGGATAATTCAAAGGTCATTGAAACCATACGAGGAGCAGGTTATCGCCTTAATAGCAATTTAACACAGACAAATGAATAGTATAGTGGCGCGTGTCACCTCCTTTTTTGACAGGTTGTCTATTTCCAAGAAACTGGCATTTTGGTACGGGCTAAGTTTATTCCTAATGCTCAGTCTGTTTGGCTATTTCCTGTACGAGACGTTTCATCAGTCCATTCATCATAATTATGACCGGCACCTTCGTTTTGAAGCTGAGCAGTTGTTTTCTCATATAAACACCGAAGATTCACTCTCCATTGATCTTACAGGGTATAGTAGGAATGCGGCACTCAAAAGTGGTGTAGAATACGGCACCTACGTTAGGATATATACTCAAGAAGGGCAGCTTATCTACAGGAGTCCGAACTTTACCAATGTCGACCAGCCATTGGAAACTGATATCCCCAATGCAACCGAAGAGTATTCCTTTAGCAGCCAGTGGCAAGATCTGCCGGCACGGACGCTTTTCTATCCCATAAAAGACAACGATGATCAACTACGAGGTTGGCTGGAGGTTACTGGCTTCGAGTGGACCCTTCATGAAGAGCTAAACCGCTTCAGGCGGTATATCATCATATTGATAGCTATTAGTGTTGCATTTTCGATTCTGGGGGGATACTGGCTTTCCAGGCGGGCACTGTCACCGGTTGCTTCTATTATTGAGGCTGCTAAAAACATTTCCGCGACGGATTTGGATAATCGCATTCCGGTCAACTACCAGGTGCGGGATGAGCTAACCGAGCTGGCAGAAACCTTTAATATAATGCTTAATCGCCTGCAAAAAGGCTTTGAGCGTGAAAAACGCTTTACCTCCGATGCGGCCCACGAATTGATGACGCCCCTATCATCCCTGAGAAGCGATGCGGAAATTATGCTGCGGAAACCTCGATCCAAGGAAGAATATCGGGAAACTATTCAACGGATGTTAACAGAAACCCGTCGAATGAGTGAGATGGTTCATCTGTTGCTTCAGCTGTCAAGAGTAGAATCGGTGCATCGTTCTGAGCCGGATATCGTTAATATAAGCCGCATCACAGAAGCAGTAGCGAGTAAACACCAGGAAAATGCCCAAGGCAAGAACATCAATATTCAAACGCAGATTGATCCCGACCTGCACGTTCGCGCGCATGGAGCATATATTGAGGAGGTTGTCAATAATCTGCTTGAAAATGCGGTAAAATATACGTCTGGTAGCGGAAAGGTAAACCTGAAACTTCAACGAAGTAGTGACAAAGCTGTTATCCACCTGAGTGATACTGGGATCGGTTTTGATAAGGAGACCAAAAAGCACCTGTTTGAACGGTTTTATCGCGCAAATGAGTCAGAAGTGCAGGAGCAGTCCGGAAGTGGCTTGGGGCTGCCACTTGTTAAGGCAATTGTAGAATTATATAACGGAAAAATTCGCGCCTACAGTGAGGGACAAGACAAAGGGAGTACGTTTGTAGTCGAATTTCCCCTGGCAAAAGATAAGGAGGTTTAATGGGGTTTTTTTGCTTCAATCCTTTTGAAGATGCCCATTGCGGTTAGATCCTGCACCCGTACAATATTCCATCCAGCCTTTTCAACATTCGCAACTGTCTGGCGGGCAATATGAACGCCACTTAAATAATGAATGGGAGCATCCAGTTTTTCTATTATGCCGGCCAAAACGGGTTGTTCCGGCTTCATGTGTTCTAGCAGATACAGTTTCCCGCTGGACTTGGTGACGCGCAGGGCTTCCTTTAATCCCAATATGGGATCGGGCACCGAGCAAAACACGAAAGTGGCAACCAGATCGTCGAAGTGGTTGTCAGGAAAGTCCATGTCTTGGGCATCCATCTCTTTAAGGGTAACACGGTCTTGTTGCTTTTTATCAAGCAGTTGTTTGGCCCGTTTTAGCATGCCCGGAGAAAGGTCAATTCCTGTTAACTTAATCTCATCGGGATAGTAGGGGATATTTTTGCCTGTGCCTACTCCGATTTCCAATACCGTTGGTCCGTGAATTTGTTGCCATAGTTTTTGTCGCCATTTTTTATACCACAATTGCTCGACCGGCCACTCCATTAGGTTATAAATAACTGATGTAGCGTTATATCGCTTTTTGGTATGTTCGGTATGTTGTCGGCTGTGTTCCATCATTTCATGTTAACTATAATTGCAGCAGATTTTTTTGCACTGGAATTCTATCAGGAAGATTTAAGTCGCACCGTTACGTCAAAATAGACCGTTAGCTTGTTGCTGGCCTTGATTAATCCAAGCAGAGCCGTAGGCGGTTTTATATCATATGTTTTCATGCTGATTTGTTTGCTTCCTTTTACCCTGAACCGATCATCGCTGAGCAGCTTGCCTTTTACGTACACCTGCGTAGTATCTTGAATACCCGCAATTTCGAGCACTCCGGTTGTTTTGATACTCATCCAGTCGTTCTTTTGATCGATTGACGATGTTGTACTATCAACCAGGATCGCATGAAGGAGTTTGTAACTAATGGAGGGGTATTCCCCGGCCTTAAGGGCTTTATACATGTCGTTGTTCATGGCTTTTCTGCCACATTCCAGGGAATAAACCGGAATACTGACGGAGATAGTAACCGCACCGTGACCTTTAACATTTTCTTGAGGATTGCCGGTATTTTCAATCGTTCCGTTGCCGGATAACCGCTCGGCCTGACATCTGTAATCGACAATGCTGGCAGATCCCTCGATCCAAAGTTTGCCTCCCTGTTCTATCTCAATCACACCTTGTGGCGAAATTTGAGCTTCTGCCGGAAAAGTGATCATTGAGAATAAACTCAAAAGTAGCATGATATAAATCCAGCTGGAGCGAGTCAGATTACTGGAAGCCAAAGATCCAACAATACTTCCGGTCCGTGATAGTGGTTGTCTCAATGTCGATTTGCTGTTAAAAGAATATTGAATTTAATGGTTACTTCTTCTCCGCTTTTAATGGTCCCAAAAACTGCGGAAGGCGGATCAACACCATAATCTTTCATATTAATACCATAGGTTCCTTCAAACCGGTAGTTGTCTTCTCCAACCTTGGTTCCTTTCACCGGAAAGGAAACCTCATTTACGGTCCCGGCAACATTCAAATTTCCTTTCACCTTCAGGGTAAACGATTCAGCAGACTGTACCGTATCCGCCAGTTCCGATGAAGTAAGGTTGAACATAATTTGGGGATGATCTTTCTCTTTCAACGCCCCGTAAATCTTCCTATTCATTCCTCCCTTGCCACTCTCGATAGATTTGACCGGAATATTCAAAGACAGGGAGGTTACCGGCGCTTCTGGATTTTTCTGGTCTAAAAGAGCCGGGTCCAAAGAAACGGAAAGATCCATCTCCTCAACATCGGCCTCCCAATCATGAATCGTGGAAGTTCCTGTAATAACCATAGTGCTGTTTTTGTTGAGCGTGTACTCTGCCGACTGCGCCGATCCAATAAAGGGAACAAGCAGCAAGATGGATGCTATCCATATCATGTTTTTTAGTATGTTCATAATAACTATGGATTCAGGTATTGTTGCAGGGTTATGTGAATTAACGGCGCGGATTGTAGCCGCGCCGTTAAACGCAGGTTGCTCTATTTTTAGAAACTGATGACAGCTTCGATTACAACGCCGTTAAACTCAGCGCCTTCGAATGGCGAGCCGGTATATCCTTCCCCATCATAGTTCTGGGTCACGTACTCCAGCTTGGCCAGTACGTTTTTGGTCAGGAACCAGCCACCGCCGATGTTGAAGCGATCGATTTCAATGTCACCACTGGTCATTTCACCATCGACCAGGTTGTAGCGACCGCCGATATAGAGATCTTCACCGGCACCGAATCTATACAGCAGTTCGGCTCCATACTGGTTGAAGGTGCGGCGGTCATCGGCAGATTTGATTTTGCCGCTGGTATTTTCAAACACACCGTAGAATTCCAGTCCTTGATATTTGATGAACGGGTTGATCATGAAGGCGGTCATTTCGCCGGGGGCTGCAGGCTGGCCGAAGCCCGGAGTAAAGCTCGGGGCAAAGCGGCCGGCGCGAAAGTTGCCCGGGGTAATAACATCGTAATAGCGGGAACCGGCCCGGTCACCCGAGTACAGGTAAATGGATGCCGACTGTGCAATATTGAGGATGGAGCCGGTTAGGCGCACGCGCAGATCCTCGTTGATCTGCTTGTCGTAACCGAGCTTCCCGTACACAGAGGGTTTGGTTTTAAAGTCATCCTCGGCCGCATCGGTCACGCTTTGGTTCAGTTTGCCGTTGCTTACCCCGAACATGGCTAGCAGGCCTTCATTGTAGTAGTACAACTCACCGGCCACTTCGGTGGTAAACGAATCCATAATGTAGTTGCCTACAAAGGGGTTGTGAATGGCTTGGGCATTGTCGGATCTTCGGAAGTGATTATCGCCATAGTTCAACTCCATATGGCCCACTTTAAAGCGTACCTTGTCCATCAGTCCGCCCAGAAATCCTTCCTGGATAAAGTCGAGTCGGTCCACCTGCAGGTAACCACCTTTAACATAGGCTTCATTATGGTTTTGAGAAGAGAGGTAGGTACGCAGGTGCATGCGCACGCCGTTGACAAGCGCAACATCCAGATCCAGATTGGACGTAGCCAGGTTAAAGTTGGACTCCAGTTCGGATAGCGAGCCTGCTGCATTGTCGTGCCGCAGCCCTTGGAACTGTAGCGTATTGGCCCCGCCAATGCGAATATTTAAGCCATCGAATTCAACATCGGTATAGAAGGGCGCTTCAAACTGGTTAAGCCCTCGTTGATCAGGGTATGTGAAATATTGCATTTCACGATCAAACTGTTGAGCGAAAGCGCTTCCCGCACTTAAAAAGAGTGCGACAACGCCGAATATGATATGTTTAATTGGGAGTTTCATAATGATGTCTTGATTTTTGGGTTATAAGTAAAAAGTAAAATTTTCAAATTCATAGAGTAGGTCTGTTTATAGTGAAATACATACCGCCATTTGAATAGCAGCGGATATTAAAGTTTCTACTCAATGATAATGCCTTAATCCTTAAAGCAAGCTTAAATCAGATAAAAAAGTCTGAAATTGATTTTAACCAGCAATGCTAGGTGAAATATGGCGTGATGGCTGTTTCCCATTTTTGGGGTATTGCAGATGGGGAGATTAGTCCAGCCTCCGGTCACAGGTACCAAGTTTCACATGCTCATTAATAGCTTTATCCATCTCATGTAAGCAGTTGTTAAGCGCTATCTATTATTTTGTCGCTGCTGATGTGATATTCTAGTGCTCGTAGGTATGGAATAGTTACCTACGATTAGGTTAAAATAAAGAGTGGTAACATATTGATGATAGGTTCTGTTGTAAAACAAGGTTTCAAATCAGCCGGATCACAAAGTAGCTACCATCGTCATCACTGGTAAATTTTTGACGGATGATGCCCCGATCTTTATCAATGATCTCAATAACCTGATAACCAAATCCTTTCATTTTAATGCCCAGCACATACACACCGAGATCCACTTCCGAGTTAATTTGATACTGCCCGGCCTGCAGGGTATCGTTAGATACAACCTGCCGGCTATATATTCTAACATTGCTTTTCCCTCCCAAAAAGCCCACCAGTCCCTTATCAATATTCAAGGCAAATTCAATAGGTTCCATCTCCCATCCGGGCTTGGGAGCCGTTGGGTAAAAAGCATTCGTATCCAACAGGTTGACCTTGATTTCGCTGCCTTTTCCGTAGTCAGTAAACGGGAAAACATTCAACAGTACTTGTTGTTCGTCCGGCCGGCAGGTATAGATGGTTCTGGTGCTGTCCTGTAGCTCCCCTTCAGCATTATACGAATACAGCTCCACCGGGAGTCGGTAGTTATCCGATTGTTCCTCGATGGAACCAACCACGAGTTTTTGAAAGGATTCCAGCTCTCCCTCTTTGTTGTAATTGCACTTTTTGTACCGATTATTGTCAATTTCAAAAAGTACCATCTTCCTGGATTGTTGGGCACTGGTATCGAGGGGAAGTGACCACCATAATCCGATTCCCATTACAGCAATTGATAACAATTGGAAGCATTTTTTCTTAGTGCTTTTTTGAAATATTATTGGTTTTGTCATATGCATTAAAGATTGAAGAGGGCAACATTGATCCTGAGGTAGGAATCTATTCTTGAAGAAATAAAATTCCAAACTTCCAGTCATTCTTCACCGAATGCTTAAGACAAACGTATTATCTAATAATTGATGAAATAGATTTATGTAAAATAGGAGAATCAGCATTCCACTTCGGCATAGGCGTGCTCGCCGTGTCTGCACCATACGCACGAGCAGTTCTCGTGCATGCACTGCTTGTCTTCCAGGCGGGTTTTAAAGGCTCGTTTGGCGACCGGCAATACAGTTCGTTTGTACCAGCTCGGGTTATACTGTGTTTGCAGTGTGGGTATAATGTCGTCCTTTTCTGCCAGCCGGTCCAGCATGATCGTATAGCCCAGGTTTTCCAGGCGGGTAAACAGCCAGCGGTTGGCCAGGGAGGTTTCCATCTTCGGGATGATATGCTCTTTACACAGGGCCGGATAGGAACGATGCTTGATGATGCTTTGGGCGGCCAGGTAGCCCGAGTGCATGGCAAAGCGTATGCCGAAGCCGAACAACAAATCCTGGAAGCCCGCATTTTCGCCTACATAGTAGATACGGTGGTCTTTCATCAGTGGTTGGTTCAGGGAAAAATTGATATATCCGCCGAAACTTTTGGAATCGATGATATCGATATCGACGTGCTTTTGCATCCGTTTGAGGGCCGCATCAAAAAAGGAGAAGGATTCCGAAAATTTTTCAAACAGACAGGTAGCAAAGGTGGCCTTGCCCTCATTGACCAGCAGGTAGGCATAACCCTGGGGAGCAATTTCGTCGTCAAGGAAAGCCGCGTAATAGTTTTCATGCATAGTTTTGAATACCATACCGCGGGCCACGGCATCGGCGGCCTTGGGTCCGGTAGCGATGATTACTTTTCCGTTCGGGGCGTGCGTCATGCGTTTTCCCCATTCAAACTGCACGCCCGCTTTCAAAGCCTGCCGTTTGAGGCCCTGGTCCAGGCTCCACTCGCTGGTTCCGCGTTCCACCAGGTAGAAGAGCGGCCGGGACATGTTAAAATTGTACTTTTCTCCGGAGGGATTAAAGAAGTCGCCGTCGGCATACGATTCAAAGCGGAAATTCGTTTCGACGCCGACGGCCTCCAGGAACTGGCGAGCGTCTTCTTCGGTCGACCAGTTTTCGATGCCCTGGTAATCGCCGTTGAAACGCGTGCCTACATCTTCTTTCATTTCGTAAACCGTAACGGGATACCCGTTTTTAGCAAGATTGATGGCAGCTACCAGGCCTGCCGGTCCGGCGCCTATGACGTGTATGTGTCCTTCATTCATATCGGTCTTATTATGTTCAATTTGAAATGCACCCGGCCGGTTCAGGATCCGGGCGCATGAGAGTGTATTGGGGATGGTATGTCAGGATTCAATATGTTAATGGCAGCCACTTTTATGCGAAGCGCTGCCGGATATATAGTGATCCGGGTCCTCCAGGAAGGTATCCTGGCAGGAAGGGCAGCAGAAATAGAGCATTTTGCCCTCGTACTCCATATTGGGAGCCGTGGCCAGGTCGTCGATCTGCAGGCCGCTTACCGGACAGGTTTCATGATGTGCCATAATAGCCTCCTATCGTTTATATTTGGGATTCAGGATTGTTGAATAAGACGGCTGGCCGTTTGCCGGGTAACGTTTCTCAGCGAACTTGACCAGGTGTTGGTCAAAAATATCTTTGCAGGTCGAAGTACAGAAGGTAATCACCTTCCCATTTACGCTGCTCCTGGGAGCTTGGGTGGGGTTGATGACTTCATTACCGGTCACTGCGCATACCTTGTTTGTTCTTGCCATAAAGGGTTGGTTTAGCGGTTGTCGATTATCTCCTAGTTAGTGATGGTGATGATGGTGTCCTTCGGCGCCGCTGTTGCCGGCATATGTCGCCGGGTTGCTGTCGAAGGTTTCCTTGCAGTTCTCGCAGCAGAAGTAGTAGGTCGTTCCCTTGTACTCACTACTGGGTGCAGTTGATATGTCATTGATTTCGTGTCCCATTACGGGGCATATTTGTTCGTTGTTCATGATGTTCTCCATGTTTGGTTAATGTTTAAAAAATGGAGGCCCGGCCTGGGGATTGGGAGTAATCGTATAGAAAGGCCGGGCCGTCCATCGGGGGATTAATCTTGTTCGAGGCATCCACAGATTGTTCCATGTAAGGGCCCGGGCTACGCTTAACTGCTTGTGACCAGGGACTCTTCCCCGCTGTATGAGATTCAATATGGATCGTCGGTTCTTCATGATGCGTTCTGCGGATTTGTTTGATTTTAGATTTTTGTTATTCGACTATCAGTTTGCCACGGAGCATCCCCATGGCGCACTGAAACTCATACTCACCGGGCTGCTCCGGAGTAAACTCAACCGGAATGGTTTTGTGCGGCGTTAGCGTAGCTTGCTTGCCGAAGTCCGGGAACACCACCTGCTCGGAGCAGGCGGCGGTTTCTTCCCGCAGAAAGTTTAGTTTTACCGGTTTTCCGGCTTTCACGACAACAACATTGGGGCTGTAACCGCCTTTTACTTTAATCAGGGCTTCCTGTAGCCCTCCGGCGCCGCTTTGAACATGGGTACCCTCCGAGCTGGAAAGCCAGAAATACCACACGACAAGTGCAATTAGCAGGATGCCTCCGATCAGCACAAAAATTTCATCGAGTGTCATAATAATCTCCTTTTAATTTAGTTGGCTTTTGAAAATTTTGGTTGGAACTTGCGCAGCCGGTTGGCATTGGTAACAACTGTTACAGAACTAAAGGCCATGGCGGCGGCTGCAATCAACGGAGAGAGCAGTAGACCGAACAGCGGGTAGAACACTCCTGCGGCAATCGGCAGTCCGGCTGTGTTATAGGCAAAGGCGCCAAACAGGTTCTGTTTGATATTTCTCATCGTCGCCTTGGAAAGCTGGATCGCCAGTACCACGCCCTTCAGGCTGCCTTTGATCAGGGTGATATCGGAGGCCTCGATCGCCACGTCAGTTCCGGTGCCGATGGCCAGTCCGATATCGGCCTGGGCAAGCGCTGGCGCATCGTTGATGCCGTCGCCCACCATGGCCACCCGTTTGCCTTCGTTCTGCAGCTTCTGCACGTTTATTGCTTTGTCTTCGGGCAGCACTTCGGCCATAACGCGATCCACGCCCACTTGACGCGCTATAGCATCGGCGGTACGCCGGTTGTCGCCGGTAATCATGACAACCTCCAGCCCCATTTTCTTCAACTGGGCAATGGCTTCTTTCGAATCCGGTTTCACCGTATCGGCCACAGCCACGATTCCAGCGGCCTTGCCGTCCACGGCGACAAACATCGGGGTTTTACCGTCATCGGCCAGGGTTACGCTCTGATCCTGCAGGCCGCCGACATCAATATTGTTATCGAGCATCATTTTAATATTTCCGAGGAGTACCTTGCGTCCGTCCACTTCGGCTTCTACCCCGTGACCGGGCACGGCGTTAAAGTTTTTGGGGTCCAGAAGGGTGAGTTCTCGCTCTTCTGCTCCTTTTATGATGGCTTCACCCAGCGGGTGTTCGGAAGCGCGCTCCACGCTGGCGCTCCAGGCCAGCACATTTTCTTCGGTAAAACCGTTGGCCGTAACCACGTCGGTCAGAGAGGGTTGTCCTTCCGTAATTGTTCCCGTCTTGTCCAAAACAATTGCATCGAGTTTCTGTGCGGTCTCCAGCGCCTCACCACTGCGAATCAGGATGCCGTTTTCGGCTCCTTTACCTACACCCACCATCAGAGAGATCGGGGTAGCCAGACCCAGCGCGCAGGGGCAGGCGATAATCAGTACGGTCACGGCTACAACGAGCGCGTAAATAAGTGCGGGAGCCGGACCTACAAGATACCAGATTACGAAAGCAGCGATAGCCAAGATAATGACGGCGGGCACGAAGTAGCCGGAAACTTTGTCCACCACCCGCTGAATGGGCGGCTTGGAACTCTGGGCTTCCTCGACCATCTGTACAATCTGGGCCAGGGCGGTGTCTTTGCCCACCTTGGTGGCCCGGAATTTAAATGAACCCGTTTTATTGATGGTGGCGCCGATCACCTCATCACCATTATGTTTTTCAACCGGAATGGATTCCCCGGTGATCATAGATTCGTCAATAGCCGAAGAGCCTTCCACGATTTCGCCGTCAACCGGTATCTTCTCACCGGGACGAACTACAATTATATCGTCCAATACTACTTCTTCGACGGGTATATCTTGTTCTTTCCCATCACGCACTACACGCGCGGTTTTGGCCTGCAAGCCCATCAATTTCTTAATGGCCTCAGAACTGCGCCCTTTGGCTCTAATCTCTAAAGCCAGGCCTAAATCTACCAGTGCTACAACCACCGCTGTAACATCATAAAATACTTCAGCCAGTGCTTCAGTTGGAAAGATTTCCGGGAATAATACTGCTACCGTAGAGTACAGCCAGGCTGCCGTAATACCCACGGCAATAAGGGTATGCATGTTCGCCGACCGGTTTTTGAAAGCTGCCCACGCTCCGGTATAGAAATGTGAACCTGCCCAGAACATTACCGGCAGGGTTACAACGCCCATCGAGAACCAGATCCAGTACAGCAGGTCGGTGCCCCGCTGGAACTGGTCCGGCAGGCCCAGGAAATCGGGATAGCTAAAAATCATCACAGGTATGGAGATCACTGCGGAAAAAATAAATTTCCACATCAATGATTTATATTCTTTTTCGCGGACCAGCTGATTCTCGTCCACCGGTACTTCTTTAGTTTTGGGCTTCTCTTGTTTGCCGGTTTTTTTATCGTCTTCAACCGGATCGGGTAGTCGGGAAGCCTCAAAGGTTTCATATCCTAACCGTTCAATAATGTTCTTGATTGCGGGCATGTCCACCTCTGAGGGCAGGTATTTGACAACGGCCGATTCGGTCCCCAGGTCGATGCTGGCGCTGAGCACACCGGGGGTCTGGTCAAGCTCGCGCTCAATCTGGGAGACGCACGAATTGCAGTGCATGCCTCCGATGCCCAACCGGAGTGTGGCATAACCTGCCTTATAGCCTGATTTCTTAATGGCCCCGATGATCTGTGTTACCGACGTTTCAGAACGATCGAACTCTACATAGGCCTTTTCGGTGGCTCCGTTCACCACTGCTTTTTGAATACCAGGCAGCCGGCGGATCTCCTTCTCGATCGTAACCGCGCAGGAAGCACAGCTCATATCCACGATCGGCAGCTGCAATTTTTCCACCCCGTTGGGGGTGATGTTGTAGGTTGCTCCCGCTTTATCTTTCCCGGTAACAAATTTTTCAGGGTTCTCTTCAAATTCGTTTTTGCATTTTTCCGAGCAGAATTCGAAGGTCTCTCCCTGGTACGTACTTTGCCAGTCGGAGGGACTCTCCACTTCCATTCCGCAAACAATATCTTTAGCCATCGGTTGCTCCGTTATAGGTTATAATGAATATTTTCATCAAGTATTTTTTTCAAGTTTCTACTCAATGATAATACCCGCTACCTTAACGCAAGCTTAAATCGGACAAATAAATCTGAAATAAATCTTTCAACAATTTATATATGGTAAATAGGTGAGCTTTGGGCTTCAGACTGGAATCTGAAACTAAATCTGACGCCTGATAGCTGTGAAAAGCAAGCCGGTAATTAGATAGAGTACACCTCCAATGAAAAGGACCTCAGTAAACCCCCATTCGATGCCGATGATCATCGCAGTGATCGCCCCGGCGACCGACGCCAGGCCGTTGGCGCCCCACATCGCTGCGGTAAATTCTCCCAGCCCGTGCTTATTCATCATCCGCAGGGCCAAAGGAAAGGGGAAGCCCATGGCAAAACCAATAAACCCAGTGAGCAAACCGGCCAGCAATGGCACAGAGGCCGCCGACGCCAACAGATCGTCAAGCAGGTAGTTGTATGCAAGGCTGAGGACAAAAACGGCAACCGTACTGAGAACCACAGCGGCCGGGAGTCGCCTGGAAATCCACGCACTACTTAAGCTTCCGACTCCAACTCCGAGTAACAACGAAAACAATAGTACGGAAGTGGCTGATACGGGATTGCCCAGATATAACGTCAGTTTTTGAAAAAGGGCAATTTCCAGCATCATAAAGCCCATCCCCAGCAGCAAAAATACCAGCAGGAACCATTTTAATTTCGGATGCCGGGCATAGGGCCGGATAAAGCCGGTTTTCACTTGCTCGGGACGCTTTTTAACCGACACCAGAAGTACCACAATCACCACTCCCAGCACCAACAGGCCGTATAGCTGGCGGAATGGGGAGGGCAACTCCTTGTCAAAGTTGTAAAAGAAGGGATTGTCGTCGCGCACGGGCTCAATGTTCAGAGACGCTGTATTTACGAGTTCATCCAGTGTCAGTGTCCCTTTTGACAGCTCCACCATGGCCTGGTCGAACATATTCCATGTTAAGGTGGAAGAGGTATCATGGGAAGGGGCCAGGCTACGAGAAACTTGTTCCTGGAAAGGTAAAAAGTAGTCTCCGTCGTCAAATCCCAGCTCGTGCAAAGCGGCATGCCGGGTTTTCATCTCTTCGGGGCTGAATGGGTTTTTCTGAATTATCAATGTGGGCATTCCGTGCCGGGCGATGGTGTAGAGGTGGTTCATGGCCTGATCCACCGGGATCCCTCGCTCCTCAAAGGCCGTCAAGGTTAGTGCCAGCAGGCGGTAGAGTTCAGCCTTGCCGTGTGTAACAAAAATAATGCGTCCTTCAGGGGTAAGACGGCGGAGATAATCACCGAAGGCCTCCACGGTAAATAGGTAATTTTCGGTCAGGGCATAGCCGTTGATACTGCGGCTGCTCTTGGTTACCGGCAAGGCCAGCATGATGAGGTCATACCGGCTGGAGGTATTGCGCAGATAGCTACGGCCCTCCTCCACAATCACGTTCACGTTCGGCAACCGGGTATACAATCCGCCGTTAAAGGTTTCATAATCTTTGACGATCTGGACCAGCTCCGGGTTTACTTCAACGGCGGTGATGAATGATACGCCCCCGAAAAGAGCTACTAACACGTCCCGGCCGCCGCCCGGACCAATAACCAGGGCACTGTCTTTCTGGTTTTTCTGTAAAAAATAGAACGGGAAGTACTGCCCGAAATTTGTGGTCAGGTCCCGGAGTTTTGTCGAGTCGTTTAACAGCGACTGGTACCCGTACATGGATGTCCCCGCAGCCCCGTCGATGTAGATGATCTTTTCACCGGGCAGCAAGTCGCTTTCCACCAAATCTGTTTGTCCAAAGGCACTCCAGCGCGTTTCTACGATGCGGCCATCCCCGGAATCTTTGTATAGAATGCGATTGATATCTTTGTTCAGATCGTTCTTGATCGGGAGGATACGCGGCGGAGCCAGCCATATGCCACCGGCACCTAACAGGAGCCCAATCAGCGAAAATATAGCAATCTTCATATTGAAATATTCTACTGCCGCCAGGATCATCGAAGCGAAAACTACGACAAGTACCACGATAAAAGCCACTTGGGGCGCAGGAACCGTATTGAGCAGGGGTACGGCAGCCAGGGCGGCCAGCGCCCCACCGACTATATCAAAGCCGTAGAGCACTGAACTTTGCCCCGGGGCCTGTTGAAAAAAGGAGGCGATAGTCATGCCGAAAAACAGGAAGGGTAGTACCGGCAGGAATAAGACGGTGTAGGTGATTGGCGTACTCCACGAAGGGGAGGCTGCCTGTGTAAAATAAAGGATTAGTGCGGTAATTATACCGGCAGCAAGGGCCGTAGAAAGAATGAGCTTGTTTGTGCTGATGGAGGGCCATATTTGCCGGCCCTTTTTCAGCAGGAGTCCACCCATGCCCAGCCCGAGCATGGCCAGCGAAAGGATGGCAAATACGTAATGGTAGCTCAGGATGACCGAAAAGATCCGCGTCAATACGATTTCGTAGAGTATCATGCCAAAGGAGACCAGGGCCAGCGAGCATAACATATGTATTGGTGTGCCGGTGGCGTTATACCATCGTTTACCCATATTATGTTTATCAGTCATGATATATTCGTTTCGCATCCCGTCAGAAACGTTCCTGAAAAACGGGGGCCGGGCTATAACGATCTTGGTAAGCACCCGGCCTTATTGATTATTGTTTTTTGAATCTCAGGCCGTTACCGATCCCCACCTTTTATAAAAAAAGTTATAAATCGGTACGTAAACCAGACCGATATAGGCACCCCAGGCAAAGCTCTCGATCAGTCCGAGAAAGAAGCTGCCGACCGAGAGCCATTCGAATGCGGGCAAAACAATTTCCAGAAACTGATGCATGTGAATACTCTCGGGCGTTACTAGCCCGTAAATAACGCAGAAAATAAAACTGACCGCCGTAAAAGTACCTGCCGCCCAGCTAACGATTTTGATATTAAGCATAATGAATCACCTTTTGTTTAGTTAATGATGTTGATGTTTGTTTTTGTCATCTTCGGGGTGGTTGTGATCTTCCGGGGAATCCTGCCCGTGCTTGTGGCGGTGCCCGCCATGTCCGTGACCGAACATATGCATGCCCACAAATAGGATGATGATCAATATGAGGAACCAGTTTTCAGCTATCCATTCCATAGTATTCACCTTAAAGTTATTTATCGTTTTTCCAGCGTTTTCAGCTGATGTGTTGGTGTTCGTTTTTTCTTAGGCTTAATCTTTTTTTCATATTCCTGCAGATCCTTTTTCAATTCCTCAAGATCGTCCCGGCTTATTTCACCCCGGGCATAGCACCGGCAGAAATGATCCAGGTGTTCCTTTAGCGGGTCGGCCTTCTTTCGCTTCCGGATGAGGACCAATATGATGAGTCCTGCACCGAAAACGACCAACAGGAGCCACCAAAGCAGCGGGGTATTCCATATATTTTCAAACCACATAAGCGCCTCCTTTCGGGGTTAAAGGGTTCGTTCTTGTACTACAGAAAAGGAAAGCAACCTTTTTCTATATACAGGTTAACACATGGAGGCTTAAAAGAAGCTTAAATTCGGGGTAAATTTTTTATGAGTTATGCAGGCTGGGCCGCGATGCCCTGCGGTGTATTAAATATGGAACAGGTTTATCGAAAGCGGGTGAACCGGTGGGAAATTCATAATTCATACGGAGCACTCACGTATCAATACGACTACTGAACGGGCATTTACGGTGTAAATGACTTGATCTATTGTTTTCTCATCTCCAGGAATGGCAATGTCGTCAGGACTTGGCAGGCTGGTATCAATCACCCGCTTCCATTCCCCGGCATTTCCTTTTTGTATGGTAAAGTCCAGGCCGTTCCACCAGGCATTGATTATCACATACAAATCATCATCTTCCTCGGAAGCGCCGTTCAGGTAGAAGGCGATGCTGTGCGATGCATGCGAGGTATCGGCCGCCCCGTCTGTGCCAAACCATTGCACATCATCGCGCCAGAACCGACTTCGTGCCAGGGAAGGATGCTGTTTACGAAAGGCGATCATCAACTTAAAAAAACGAAATATCTCTTCATTTTCTTCTTTCCGGCTCCAGTCCAGCCAATTGATTTCGTTATTCTGGTTATAGGGATTGTTGTTGCCGTACTGGGTATTTAAGAACTCGTCTCCGGCCCGGAACATGGGCGTTCCGTTCGACAGAAACAGCAGGCAGCCGAAATTTTTGGCCTGACGCCTGCGCAGCTCCATCACATCTTCAGGCACATTTTTATCGCCCTCCCAGCCGCAATTCCAGCTGAAATTCTGGTCCATCCCGTCCCGGTTATCATGGCCGTTGGCTTCGTTGTGCTTCCGGTTGTAGGAAACCAGGTCGTACAGGCTAAACCCGTCGTGCGAATTGATAAAGTTGACACTTTGCCAGGCGTGGCAGGCATACTCTACCGAATCGGGAAACAGATCGTCGCTGCCATACAGGCGGGTCATCACAGGGCCCACCATGCCGGGATCTCCTTTTATGAATCGTCGCAGATCATCACGGTACTGCCCATTCCATTGCATCCAGGTAATACCGGGAAAGCGGACGCCCAGTTGATAGCTGCTTACATCCCACGCTTCGGCAATAAGCCGGGTCTTTGAGAAAGCGGGATCCCCGGAAATTTCGGCAATGAGAGGGGGATCGTCCAGGTTCAGCGAACCGTCGCGGTTGCGGGTAAAAATGGAGGCCAGGTCAAACCGGAAGCCGTCCACCTGCATCTCCTTTACCCAGAAGCGCAGACTGTCCATAATCATTTTACGGACGGCCGGGTCGGCACAGTTCAGCACGTTCCCGGTACCCGTATCGTTGCGATATTGGCGGCGGTCCTCTTCCAGCAAATAATAGGTTTCATTGTCGATTCCTCGGTAGCTGTAGGCCGGACCGTTTTCGTCACCTTCGGCCGTGTGGTTGTACACCACATCCATGATGACCTCGATACCTGCCTGGTGCAAGTCCTTTACCATAGCGCGAAACTCATTCATCAGGGCATCGGGCTTACGGCTGCTGCCATAACTGCGGTTGGGGGAGAAAAAATTGAGCGGCATATAGCCCCAATAATCCTCCTCCTGCGGATCGTTCTGGTGCACCGGCATCAGCTCTACCACGGTTATACCCAGTTCTTTGAGGTAAGGTATTTTTTCAATCAGCCCGCGAAAGGTTCCCCGTTTGTCCTTTGAGAGACCTGAACTGGCGTGCCGGGTAAAGCCGTGTACGTGCAGCTCATAAATGATGGTATCGTGGCTGTGCTTTGGCTTTACGGTCTCCTCCCAGTCGAAGGCCGGGGCGTGGGTGTGTATGACTCCAAGAGGTGCCTTGCCGGCATTTGGTCCAGGTTTGCACGCTGCTTCACGATCAAAATCCGGCGGAAAATAGACCGCTTCGGCATAGGGATCGAGCAATATTTTATCGGGATCAAACCACTTGCCGGAGGCTGGATCGTCAGGGCCCTCTACCCGGTAGGCGTAATAGGCCGCCTTGTGCATAATGGAGTGCGGAACCCGGCAGTGCCAGATATGAGCGGTTTTGTTGATGGCCGGATCAAAGGGATATCGATAGCAGGGTGTGTCGGTGTCATCTTTGGCATATAGCAGCAGCGTTACACCCGTGGCAGCCTCGGAATACAGGGCAAAATTACAGGCATGATTCTCGTCTATACTTGTAACCCCAAGCGGATAAGGCGTGCCTTCCCGCTGCGCCCATTTATTAACCTGTTTTTCTTCGGTCGCTTTTTTGTTCATATCAAGCTTGGCTATGTTTAAATATAAGCGGCTCAAAAATCCCGCTTATCAATTTCGAAAGTATTACTCTGATCAAAGATTAAATTCATTCTCATCAAAACTTGCAAGCTGACGGCTGCGTTTTGTCATGTGCATTTTACAGCTTCTATCGCTATTCGATTTGATGGATTTTCTGTCCCAACATCTCTGGTTCTACCAGCACAATGCCTCCCGGGCTCACGTTAAACCGCCGCCGGTCTTCCTCCGTGTCTTCTCCAATTACCGTGCCTTCCGGTATCACGCACTCTTTGTCGATAATGGCATTAGTGATCCGGCACCGCGCCCCGATTTTGACGTTGGGAAGGATGACTGAATTTTTTACGGAACTGTACTCTTCTACGCGCACGTTGGTGGACAACAGGGAATGCTGCACCTCAGCCCCGGAAACAATACACCCCTCCGAAACGATGGAATCGACGGCTTTGCCCTGCCGTCCGCTTTCATTAAAGACAAACTTGGCCGAGGGGTAGTGGTGGGGTGAAGTACGGATGGGCCAGTCCATATCGTAGAGGTTCAGTTCCGGGGAAACGCCGATCAGTTCCATGCTGGCTTCCCAGTAGGAATCAACGGTACCTACGTCCCGCCAGTAAAAGGGGCGGTTGTTATCGAAATCGATAAAGGGATAGGCGTAAATGCGGTTGCTGTCAATAACGGGTGGAATAATATCCTTGCCGAAATCGTGAGAGGAATCTTTGTTTTTTGCATCGATCAGGAGTTGTTCCAGCAGAAATGTGGTATTGAAGATATAGATACCCATCGAGGCCAGCGCCCTGTTTTCCCGGCCAGGCATGGGCGCGGGCTGATCGGGTTTTTCCTGAAAGCCGGTAATGCGGTACTGCTCGTTCACGCTCATAATACCAAATCGCCGGGCTTCCTCCAGCGGCACGTCAATACACCCCACGGTCAAGTCTGCCTTTGAGCTTTTATGGAAAGCCAGCATGTGGCGGTAATCCATTTTATAGATATGATCTCCGGCCAGAATCAGTACATACTTGGGGTTGTAAAACCGGATGAGATCGATGTTCTGATAAATCGCATCGGCGGTTCCGGTGTACCAATCCTCACCAAGGCGTTTTTGGGCGGGAACGCATTCGATAAACTCATCAAGTTCCGAACGAAGCAACTCCCACCCCCGCATTACATGACGAATCAACGATTGTGACTTATATTGGGTCAGGATACCGATCTTGCGGATATCGGAGTTGACCAGGTTCGACAGTACGAAATCAATAATCCGGAATTTCCCCCCGAATGGAACGGCGGGTTTCACCCGCCACTGGGTCAGTTCTTTTAGCCGGGTGCCACGGCCTCCGGCCAAGATCAATGCCAGGGTATTTTTTATATCATTTCCGATATCACAGTAATGCTCAAATGGCTCAAATGATTTCATAGCTGCTTAATTAAAAGTGAGTGCTTGTTGTGTTTCGAGCAGTTTTATGGATTATGCGTTCATGATAGGATAAAATCCTTATCATACTGAAATTACATGAGTACACCTTAAATAGACCTTAAAAAGGCTCGAATTTTCTGTGGAAATGCAGGATTTTCTGTTTATTTACAAATGCCTTGAATACCGGAAAGGTTATAATATTCACAGCCTCCCATTACAGGATGGCTGTCGCATGGGGTAAGCATTAAGGAGTAATAAAAACTCTTTTCTACGGCTCAAACCATTCGGCCAATTCAGGATCGGTCTTTTCCGACCGGTGGTAAAATTCATTGACAGAAGCAGAATACCGGTAGTCCTGTGCCCACGATTTGGCATTTCGGACAACTTCCTCAATGGCCTCCATAATATAGTACAATTCATCGTTGGTCATGGTGGGATGCAGCGACAGCCTCACCCACCCTGGTTTTTGGGAAAGGTCGCCATGATCGATCAGATTGGTGATTTGTCGGGATTGCTTCCTGGAGACGTGCAGCAGCAAATGCCCATAGGTGCCGGCACACGAACATCCTCCCCGCACCTGAATGCCATAGCGGTCATTTAGGAGTTTTACCATCAGGTTGTGGTGAATATTTTCTACGTAAAAAGAAAATACGCCCAGCCGGTGCTTTACTCCTTCCGCAAGCACGTGGACTTCAGGTATTTTGGTAAATTCGGTAAAACAGATGGATATCAACTCTTCTTCGCGTGCCATCATTTTTTCCACCGTCATCTTTTCCTTGAGCCTTACGGCCAGCGCCGCTCGTATAGCCTGAAGGAAGCCGGGGGTGCCGCCATCTTCCCTCACTTCAATATCGTTAAAATAGCTGCGGCCGCCCCAGGGGTTGGTCCAGGCAACGGTGCCCCCGCCCGGATGGTCGGGAATGCGATTTTTGTATAGTTTTTTGTCGAACACAAGTACGCCCGAACTGCCCGGGCCGCCCAAAAATTTGTGGGGAGAGAAAAAGATAGCATCCAGGCGTTCAGCCTCCTTTTCCGGGTGCATGTTGATATCTGTGTAGGGGGCCGAAGCAGCAAAGTCAACAAAGCAGTATCCGCCATGATCATGCATGATTTCAGCCAGGCGATGATAAGGAGTAACGATGCCGGTTACGTTGGAACAGGCTGTAAACGAGCCGATTTTTACCTTTCGGTCCTTGTATTGTTCAAGAGCTATGGTTAAATGTTCCGGATCGACTAAAAGATCTTCGGTTGGTTCCAGAACAACAACGTCGGCGATGGTTTCCAGCCAGCTGGTTTGGTTGGAGTGGTGTTCCATATGGGTAACAAATACCACCGGGCGCTCCTGTTCGGGTATATCTATCTGATCACTGTATTTTTCCGGGAGTTTCAAGCCCAGGATACGCTGAAACTTGCACAGCACGCCGGTCATGCCTGAATCTGAAGTGATAATCACATCCCCGGAAGAAGCATTTACATGATTTTTGAGAATGGCATGAGCTTCATGATAAGCACGGGTCATCAGCTTTCCGGTATAGCTCGACTCGGAATGCGTGTTGCCTACCCGCGGGCCAACCTGCTTCCACATAATATCCTCAATAGGCCCGTACAGCCTGCCGCTGGCTACCCAGTCGGCATATACCAAAGATTTCAGACCGTTGGGGGTTTCAAATTCAGCACCTATTCCAACAATATTTGATCGGAATTTCTGAAAATAGTGCTCTAACGACGTGACTTGTTTGTTGGTCATCATAGTAAAGAAAATTTTTGTCTTCCACTCACCGAATATCCCCCATTGGCTGGTACAAAATCGCAGTATTTTGCCACGGTATCGGGGTAAACGATCCTTTTTACCGGTTTGTCAGAATGATGCTTTTATCAAACAGCCCCCTGCTGCAGGGAGGCTGTTATTGTTATATTGTTAGAAATTGGGCCTGATACTACTTTAGACGGCTTGCTTCTGCTTTGGAGATGTGCTCAGGGCATAGAATCCATCATAGGTTACGATGATGCCCGCGATGATGCCATTCCAAAGCAGTCCCATACCTTCGTGCAGGCCGGGGATAAAAGCGGTTACAATAAGCCATAGACCCAAAATACCGGCCGTCCATCCGAGACCCGGTTTTTCAGGCACCAGGGCAAATCCAAAGCCGCTAACCAGCGCACCTGCAATCAGGTTGCTCCATAGTATGAATTCATGACCATCATTCAGGAATGCCGATGCCAGAATCCAAAGTCCTACAATGCCGATAATCCAGCTTTTCGTTTTCATGGTGTTCTCCGTTTAATTAAAAATTCAGTTATGCACAACGGTGATCGCATTTTGGGTCTTTTTAAAGCCCTTATCTGCGGGCTCCGCCTATCATCAATTTAAAAACCACATCTTAAAATAAGCTTAAATCAGGCGGGACGATTTAAGATAAAACTTCCCGGGTGTTATCCTTCTGTCCGGTAGCGGGGCGGAACAAACCCTCCGGAAATTCCATTTTTGGTAAAGACGATCTGCCAAAGCTGATTTTTACGCGCCCTGAAGCTGCCTGCGCAGCTAAGCAGGTAATATGTCCACATGCGGTAGAACCGTTCGGAATAGGTTGATTTCAGTTCATTCCACCCCGCATCGAAATTTTGGTACCAGGCCAACAGGGTTTTATCGTAATGCACGCCAAAGTTCTGCCAGTCTTCCATTACAAACAGCCCCTCGGATGCCAGGGCCAGCTGCCGGATGGATGGCAGTTGGGAATTTGGGAAGATGTATTTTTCAATCCAGGGATCGGTGGTGCGAACCGAACGGTTGCTGCCGATGGTATGAAGCAGAAAAATGCCGTCGTCTTTCAAACACCGGTGGGCCGTTTGCATATAGGTGCGGTAATTTTTGCTGCCTACGTGCTCGATCATGCCCAGTGAGACAATATGGTCGAACAGTTCGTTGACCTCGCGGTAGTCCTGCAGTCGGATTTCTACCGGCAGGCCTTTGCACCGTTCTCTGGCCAGTTCCACCTGTTCTTTGGAAACAGTGACTCCCACCACCTCGGCACCATATTCTTCGGCGGCATATTGGGCAAAACTTCCCCACCCGCAGCCAATGTCCAGTACGCGCTGCCCGGCCTGCAGGCCTATTTTCCGGCACACCAGATCCAGTTTGGCTTTCTGGGCTTCATCCAGCGTCTCTGCCCCCTGCCAGTATCCGCAGGTATATACCATGCGTTTGTCCAGCATGATTTTATACAGATCGTTGCCAATATCGTAGTGGCGGTCTCCGATTTCAAAGGCTTTCTCTTTGTTTTGGGGATTTGTTATAACCGACTTTACATATTCGAAGATATAGGTCGGTTTTAAGATAAACTGTTCCTCCAGCTTGGCCTCAAGCACCCGGGTGAAAAACCGGTCGAGTGCTTCGGCTTCCCACCAGCCGTCCATATACGCCTCACCCAGTCCCAGTGAACCTTTTCGCATAACTCGTTCAAAAAGACGCGCGTCTTTAATCTGTATATCCCAGGGCCGGGTACCGTTAATGTGAATCCCGGCCGGTTCCAGTTCAGCTTCTATCTTTTTGATAATGCGATTCATGATCGTCAACTTTTTTTTAACTTTCTGCTAATTAATCAATGTTGCACATTGATTGCATTACAGTTCACCACTGACAAGGACGTATTGTTAGTAGTACCACCCATAGAAAGCTCTCATTCAGGTTTTAAGAGAAATTTTTAAAACTCTTTCTCTTGTTCTAAGGATAGAATACAATAGAAAGACTTAAAAGAAGCTTAAATCGTGCAGGTGCCAGCGAGGTGAGAAAATTATTATTGGCTGACTTACTGTCTCAGGTATCTTTTAATAATATATACCGGAACGATTAATACAATAATTGAAAATAAAAAATACGGCAGGTGAATATTTATTGAATATAGTCCGGCTCCCAGGAACGAACCGGCGGCCAGTCCCAGGCTACTGATGGAAGCCAGCAATCCCATCCGCTCACCGACCCGGCTTTCACCTATTTTGCTCGTCAGCGAAGCCAGACTTGGGGTAACCAGCGCCATACCCAACGCCAGAATGCTGACTACCGTAATAATGAGGACAAAAGCATTGGCAAACATCAACAGAAACAAAGACAGACCCACCAACAGATATCCAACAGGCAACAGCCGCTCTTCCCCCCAGTGGTCGATCAAAAACCCCGTCAATCCAATCTGGCTGATACTCATCCCGAGTGCGCAAACCATGAATATATAGCCCATTTCAAGAACGCTGTAACCCAGTGTCTGTTGGGCATGTAGGGCAAAGGTACTTTCAAACATGGAGAGAGCTCCCTGTATAATCAAAACGTAGATCAATATCGGGATCATCTCACCCTTTATAATACTCAATAAACCACGGTTGTCCGGGGGGGTGCTGTTGTTCACAGCCGGAGATGGAGCATCGGGCATCCACAATACCAAAGCTGCAAGAGCCAACAGTGAAAAGCCGCCGGCAATCATAAAGGGTACGGTAAATGAAGTTGCTTCAAGCAGCTTCCAGGACCATCCGGCAAACCACCCAACGTCCATGAAGAAAGAACTCAGTACCGGTCCGAAGATTACCCCGAGGCTTGCCGATCCCCCTACCCACGACAGCACTTTACCCCTGTTCTTTAACGAGCTCATATCCGAAATCCATGAGTTGACCGTAGGCAAAACAGAGGCTGAAAAAAGTCCTCCTGCTATACGCAGTACATAAAGCAAGACCAGGTCGGTCGTCCATCCAAAAAAGACCAGGGATAGGGCATAGCCACCCATGCCTGCTGCCAGCACCGGTAACCGGCCGATGCGGTCGGACCAATGTCCCCAAAAAGGAGCCGAGAGAAACTGCATCAATGGGAAAATACCGGTCATCAGTCCCACGTGTATAGCCGGAGTTAAACCAAACAGCACGCTTGAACCGGCGCTCTTTTCTACTAAAAAGGGAAGTATGGGCAGGGTCAACCCGTAGCCGATCATTACCAGAAACAGACAGAAAAGCAGGATTACGATCTCTTTTTTGTTCATTCTAAATATTAATTACTGTGTCCAATTTAATAAGGAAACGTCGGCTCCTTTTTTAACTCATTCCTGACAAGTATACATCGGGTTTCCTTAAAGCAAGCTTAAACGCAAAAGGTCTTCAGTAGTCTTTTCTTTACAACGTAATAAAGTCGCTTTAAGCTTTTTTTAAGGAAGGCTACCGTAGATTACAGGCAAAGATATTCAGATTTTTAAATCTATCATTATGTTACGCCTTGCTGATCTAATTATTCGATACCGCTGGTGGATTATCGCCTCAACCCTGCTACTTACGGTAATATTGGGCTGGAAGACTCTTTCTGTGTCCCTTAATGCTGATTTTTCGACCTATCTTAGCCAAGATGATCCAGCAGTGCAAAAATATAACCGGATTGGTGATATTTTCGGTGGAAACGACTTGGGTGTGGTGTTGTTGAACTCCGATAACGAGGTATTTACCCAGGCAAATTTGGACTTGATCGGCCAACTGACGGAGGCTTACGAAGAGGTTGAGGGTATTTCCTACGTCACAAGCCTATCAAATGTGATTGACTTTAGGGAGACTGAATGGGGACTGGAGGTTGGCAGGCTATATGGACCGGACCGGGTTCCATCGGAGGATTCAGCATTAAACAAATTGCAAAATTATGTACTTGGGAATGAACGCTACTATGGAAATCTAATATCAGAAGATAGCCGGACCGCCGCCATTCTATTGCAGTTCGAAGGAAGTGGAAAGGCAGGGTCCAACCAGTTTAATACCTCTCTACGTATCAAAGATGTGACTAACAATGTATTAGATTCCGCAGACCTGGAATCCAATTCCAAACTTTATTTTGGCGGACTTCCATTTCTGGTCTACAACATGACCCTGCTGATCAGCGAGAACTTATCAACGCTGATCCCAATTATGATTTTCTTACTGGTGCTCGTTTTATATCTCGGGTTCCGCCACTGGGCGGGCGTGGTGTTCCCGATGATCGTCGTATCGGTAAGTGTCATCTGGATAACCGGATTAATGGGTACCTTCGGGTTGGAATTCGACTTGCTGACTGGGATCATGCCGGTGGTTTTGCTGGCCTTGGGTAGTGCCGACGGGATTCATCTGATGAAACGCTATTATGAGTTGCGCAATGAAGGTAACGATTCCAAACAAGCTACTCGACAAACCTTCAAACAAATGGGCACACCTATCGCCCTTACAACGATTACAACTACGGTAGGATTCGCTTCATTGTTTGTCTCCGATTTCTCAGTTATAAAGCAATTCGGCTTGTTGACAGCAGTGGGAGTAATCCTGGCCCTGATCGTAACTCTGACACTGCTTCCTGCCCTGCTTTCATTCGGTATAGGATTCAAACCCGGTACCAAAAATGTGAAATCAGAATATCACTTTCTGGACCGGTTTGGATTTCGTGTTTATAAGCACCAAAAATTAATTCTGGCAGGTAGTCTTGGCATAATTGTCCTGGCGGTTATTGCCATCCCTAAAATTGAAAAAGATGTGGACTGGTCACTTTGCCTGGCACGAGGCAGTGATCCCTATCACGCTGAAATGATGCTGCGCGAAAAATTCGAAGGTTCGCTTCCGGTACAGGTAGTCGTCGATGGGGATATAAAAGATCCGGCTATCCTTCAGTTGATGCACCGAGTGGAGCGTAGGCTGGAGACCATTCCCGAAGTGGGCAAGCCGAGTTCCATGGGGTCGGTCATGGCAGAAATAAACGAGGTGATGAATGGTCGTTACCAGGTGCCGGAAAAGCAGCAGGGGGTATCCAACTTATGGTTCCTGATCGAGGGCGAGGACCAGATTGAACGTATGGTTACGCCAGAATCTGATATGGGGCTGGTTCAAGCTAAGATGGGTACGTGGCATACCGGTACGTTAGTGACCTCGGTAGACAGTATTAACCGTTACCTGGAAACACTGCCAGAGCATCTGAGTGCCGTCAACCTGCACCAATTGGATCCTCCAAAACGGCAACTGGTAAAGCAGAAGCAGTTACAACTGGCAATGCAGGAACTCCGATGGTATTTTAGTAAAGAGGGAATATCATGGAAACCCGACTTCATGAGAGAGGTACAAGATAAGCTCCTGAATTTTACAGCTGGCAGATCGACACGAGACAGCGTCTTGGTTCAACTAAATCGGTACCTTGCAAGCTCCCAAGCAGAAATCGTTCTTGAGAATACCGAACGAGCTCAGGTGCTGGATCGGATTGCTGAAGATCTGCCGATAAATAACATTCAGGTGACAGCCCGAGAGGTCAGCCACATGCTGGAATCTGCCTTGCTTGGATTACCTGAGGAAGATGCTGACTGGCTGGCCGGTTCACTTGCAAATATCATTAATACGACAATCGGACGGGCCAGAATCCTACCAGCCATTGATTTGTTATCGTCACTTAATCCCGAGAACGATGAAAACTTCCGGGAAAATGTGAAAGGCATCTTATGGAACGTAAATAGTAACATAGCATTCCTGGATTCAAAGATGGCAAATAAAATTTTCGGTGATAAACACCCTGCGGTTATACGGGAAGTACCGGTTTCAATATATCAGGCTGGGATGCCTCAGGTGTTGAAGGGGATGGAGGAGGAACTTGTGCCAACCCAGATCAAGAGTCTGTTGACAGCACTGCTTTTTGTATTGGTGTTGTTGGCAATTATCCACAAATCCACCATAGTTGCGCTGATTGCGATCATCCCGATTTCCCTAACAATCCTAATCAACTTTGGAGTGATGGGATACCTCGGTATTGGGCTTGACTCATTTACCGCTATGATTGCCTCCATTGCCATCGGTCTTGGCATCGATACAGATATTCACTTTATCTCTCGTTACAGGGATGAACTGATCGCTTCCGGAGACAAACTTCAGGCCTTGCAGGAAACGATCAAAACGACAGGCATGTCGATTTTGATCAACGCCCTGGCGGTGGGATTGGGATTCTTGGTGCTTCTGTTTGCCGGCGGGCAGCATATTCGTCGATTTGGAGGACTCACTTCTCTTACCGTGCTAGTCAGTGCTACCCTCAGTCTCACGCTGCTTGCTGTGTTAATCATTTGGCTAAAGCCAAAATACCTTGTCGGACATTCTACAAGTGATGATATAATTGAAACAACAAAAGAGAAACGCCATGAAACTATTTAAATATATCCTATCCCTGAATTTATTGTTAATTGTGTTTATAACCCTTCCCGCTGTTGGACAATCGCCGGATCAAATTCTTGCAAAAATTGACTCAGTACAAAATGCTTTTTCTGATATGTCGGCTACCGAGCAAATGAAACTTATTGATGAGGAGAATCGGGTAAAAAAGCGAGTTGTTGAAATCAAGCAAAAGGGGAAGGAGCTACGGATGGTACGCTTCCGAGAACCGGCCGATGTGCGGGGTGTCGGATTCCTTCGGCTGGATTCCGACCGGCTTTATCTCTATCTGCCGGCTTTTCGGAAGGTACGGAGAATTGCCTCCTTAGCGACCAATGAAAACTTCATGGGAACGGACTTTACGTATGAAGACATGTCCCAAAGTGTCTATGCAGACGATTATACAGCCCGGGAATTGTCGACTCAACAAGGACAATACCGTTTATTCCTTGAGCCAAAGCCCAGTGCGGATGTTAATTACCACCATTTGGTAATTTTAGCCGATACTTCCAACTATGTATTGCGTAAAGTTGAATTTTACGACCGGGAAGAGGAGAAGATCAAGGAACTGACGATTGATAATATAGAAAAAATAGATGGCTATTGGATGGGTAAAACGATGAGAATGGTATCATTGGATGAAAATCACAAAACCGTTCTTGAACTCTCAGACATTCAATTTGATCAAGGGCTCTCAGACAGTGAATTCAGTGATCGCTCTCTCAAACGACCCATCCGGTGATCAGTTATGGTCCGAAAAAAAGTCATATCGTTATTTATAAGTATGGGGCTTTCCCTCATGTTCTTGCTCATGGTCAATACGCAGCTGACTAATGCCCAACCCACCTTTAGCGGTTTCCTACAGTTGGACAAGCGGTTTGTGACGGGCGGAGATAGCACCTATATCGATAATTTCTATAATCAATTCCGGCTGGAAATGAGTGCCCCGGCAGGATCCCGGTTGTATATATTCACCAGCATGGACCTTCGGTTTTACGATTTCCCTGATCCACAATCATTGAGTGACTTGGAACGCTTGGAATCCGAATTTCCCCATGAGCTTTCGGTGTGGGAGGCTTTTATCGATGTCTATGGATTCCTATTTGATGATTTGGACATCCGCGTTGGAAAACAGCGCATTGCCTGGGGACGGGCCGACAAGCTGAATCCCACCGACAACCTGAACCCCAATGATTTTTCCGATTTTGTTAACTTTACTGAGATGGCTCCTTCTTGGGCGTTCAAGGGGACCTGGTATTTTGATGACAGCCGGTTAACGGGAGTATGGTTGCCGGGCATTACCCCGGTTCTACTTCCCCGGAATGGGTCTACCTTATTTCTGGGTGATTTGGGTGCATTCAATGACGAATTGAACCTTCCCGACCGGACGTCTGCAAACAGCATGTTTGCCTTTCGCTGGGATGGCAGCATCGATAAATGGGATTATTCCATTAGTTACTTTAATGGCTATGATGATATCCCTATAGCAACAAGCTTGACTATCTTTCCGCCACTACAGCCCCAAATAGAGATGGAATTCCCTAGGATGCAGGTTATTGGAGCTGATGTTGTGACTGAGCTTTCGGGAATAGGAATATGGGGAGAGGCTGGTCTGTTCTTACCTGAAAAGGTGGAGTTGATTTCAGATGTAAATGGTTTTTCAAGCCGGGAAATCCAATTGGAAGATGACCCCTATCTGAAATTTACGATTGGTGGTGATTATACTTTCACAAATGGTATCTACCTGAATACCCAGTGGATGCATGGATTTTTCACCGATCGGGGGACAGAAAATTTGAACGACTATTTTGTAATACGACTTGAGCAGGACTTTTTTAATGAAGATGTGTTAGTTGCTTTGAATAATACCCTGGAAGTCAACGATTGGGAACAACTGGGGTACGGACTTTCGTCGGAGCTTACCTACCAGGCCATCGACAATTTAGAAGCCGGATTAGGTGCATTCCTGATATGGGGAGAAGAAGGAACCCTTTTTAACAGCTGGGAAGAGTTGGATCAAGTTTTTGTAAGGTTTCGGGTAGACTTTTAAGAGCGGTCAATTGGCAGAGGAACGCATCCATATCCTTGCTCCAGGGCTCGTTTGGAAAATTGGTATGCTTCTTCAATGATCATTTCAGTCTTGCTGAAATCCAGCACGCTCGTGAGACGGGTATTAATACAGAGATCCAATAGGTACAGCTCTGTATTGGCAGCAATTTTTTGAATATCATTTCTCAATTTTTCGTGTTGACTGACTTGGGCAGTACGAATAATCATATTAAACAGTCCATTTACCGTGTTTTTAAACTGGTGCCTGCAATTGCTCAACATGCAATAAATGGCATCTGCTCCCAGCTCGTAAGCTTTGTCTATAGGGATATTGTTGGTGATCCCTCCATCAACCAGTTGATTGCCATTTATAATTTGCGGAGGAAAATATACCGGAAGGGCACAACTTGCTAACAGGGCAGGTAGTAATTCACCGTTATCAATATAGGTGGAACCAGCTTTTTGAAGGTCGGTTGCTACTACCGTCAGCGGGATATCGAGTTCTTCAAAAGTATCGACTGGTAGATTCCTTTTTAGGAAATGTTTTATACCTGTGGGTTTGAACAAACTAGAAGCATTGCCCCATTTCCATAGAAGCTCCGGGTTGAACCGGTAAAGTTTCTGTTCTGAAATTCCTTTCCATAGTTCTTTTAATTGACTTATATCTAGTCCAGAGGCAATGAAAGCCCCGTTAATAGCCCCAATTGAAGTGCCAATAATATAATCCGGCTTTACCCCCTGCTCCACCATAGCTTGATAGAAACCAATTTCGGCAGCGCCTTGGGCCCCACCTCCGCAGAGAACAAGTGCCGTTTTATTAGACTCAGCATGCATATTATTGGTTGCCTTGTTCTTGTACATTCAACTCTTCTGCATTCCAAGGAGTAGCTCGGTCGCTGTAGGTATTGCTAATTCGGATGATGTCTTCTTGGGAAATATTCGAATGATTACCTACGCTTTCATCCCTTAGATAATTCAAAATAGCAGCCATTTCCGCTGCACTGAGCCGTGCTTTAAAAGAAGGCATGCTGCCCTGATAAGATTGTCCGTTGACTTCGATTTCCCCCGAAAGCCCATGAAGCAGAATGCGAATTGGAACAGATTTATCGCTGGTAATCCACTCAGAATCGACCAGTGGTGGAAAAACGCCTGAAACGCCTTCCCCATTACCGCCATGACAGGAGGAACAGTTTTGAGAATATAGGTTTTCACCATTTAATAAGGCCGGATCCCCTTCCTCATTGAAAGGTGTCTCGCTAGGCTCATCCAGTCCGGGAACCATCTTTCTCATATTTCCATACTCTTCAGAGAGGCGGCGGTTCATTCTGGCCATATTTTGTTGCCCCATTCGTTGGTGCATTCGGGCCATCTGATCGTGCATGCCCATCATCTGGTCATACCACTCACCGGTCATATGACCCTGCATGTGCATGCCCATGCCTTGCCCCATCATCTTATCGCCCTGCATATGACGTCCCATGTTGCCAGTCATCATTTGGCGGTGGCTGACATCCATGTTGCCGTGCATCTTCTGCATCTGGCTGTAAAGTGATTGTAAGTCCGAAGGCAGCGTGTCCATTGCGCCTTCATAATTTGTCAACAGCTTTTTGTAATTAGATTGCAGAGAATCATAGGCGGTTTCTAATTCCTCCCGTTGTTCCTCACTCATGTAGCCAGAGCCTCCCATTTGACATGAGGATAGAAAAACGAGGAGTCCTACTATTACCAGATAAAATCCAACGTCTTTTTTATTCATCTTAACTCTCTTCTCAAGTTAAAGTTAATTCATGATAAACTTCTTTTAATAGGATTCATAACCATCCGTTTCTAAATCCTGCTTTTTTTAATCCATTCACAAGATGCCTGGATCCACGAATAAGCTTCCAGATCAATCCGGTCCTATAATTTTCGATCATCAAGACAACCGGCCCAAGATTGATACCATAATGATAAGAAGACGTCCACCCATCCCGGTTTTTTTGGTTATTGGGATAGGTAAGATTGAAACTACATCTCAGGCAATATTTCCCGGTGATCTGGGGATACACGTCTTGGAAATTTTGGATGGTTGGCAAGACAATTTCCGGGGCGAAGGGTAGCGAAGCGACTACAGCCCACGGGGCAATCGTGCCATCATCGGGTCCGTAGGGTGCGCCACGGGCGATATAGCCAAAGAAGGAACGTTCAATGCCGTTGACTTTTTTTGTGGTCCAACCCGGGCCGTCGCTGGCTGTTATTCCCCAGAAATTTTCGCCGTAGCCTTTAAAGTCTAATGGATTTCGTATGGCGTAATCATGCTGGACATAGGTAGCCCGGCGGCTATTTTCAAAATAGTCGATTCCCTTTTCTCGCATAAAAGCATCCTGGATCCCTCGAAAATCGATCCAGATGTGGGAATATTGGTGGATAAACAGCGGTCCGCCGTAGATGAATTCATGGCCATATATCTTTTTCCATTCATAGGAAGAAGTCCAGGCTTTGTAGCTTTCCTTCGGCAACGGTTGGGACGGAGAGCCAAGAGCAAGGAAGTACAGGAGCCCAGCCTCGTCATATCCTTCCCACCGATATGGCAGAAAGCCGTCCTCTGGTGTCCACCCGTGGGTGATTGTGGCCTTACCGTTGCAGGCCCATTTCCAATCGACACGGCGGTAAATGTCATCGGCCAGATTACGTATTTCCTGTTCCTGTTTGGTATCGCGGTCAAAAAAAGCGGCAGCCAGAAGCATGCCAGCCAGCAGAATACCGGTATCGATCGTCGACAATTCGCACTTACCGGCACGTTTCCCAGTCTTCATATCCAGAAAATGATAATAGAAGCCTTTGTGTCCGGTAGCATTTGGAGCGGGACTTTGCTCGCTGGTCCAAAAGAAGCGCAGGGTGGATAAGGTACGTTGAATTGCTTCTCTTCGTGATATCCAGTCGCGTTCGACTCCCACCACATAGGCTCCTAATGCAAAACCGACCGATGCTATACTGGCAGGCGCGCCCAACTGTGAATTGTCTGCTACCAGCCCGTTATTTGGATTGGTTTCATGCAAGAAATAATCAAAAGCGTGGCGTTGCAACCTATTCAGTCTTTCACTATTAAAGTCGGAAGGTGGTTCGTGTTCTGTTGGTATCTTATCGAATCGAATATTTTCTGATTTTTTTGGTAGCTGGCGAAATGCTTCTTCTGTTATCCTTTGGGTAGAAATACCATCATAGAGTTTATCCTCTATAGCCTTAATTACCTGGTCAATCACTTTGGAATCAGCACCGGTAGCAACCAGCATACGGCGAAGCTTGGCCTTATTGAAAGGTTCTCTGTCTCCGGAGGCTTTGGTAACGTTGATAGTTTTCATAACGCTAATAGATGTTATCATGCTTCAGTCGTTTAGGTACCATAGAACTTCTTGTCAAATTGCTGTTTCCATCCATTCAAGTCTAGTATGTCTGCAACAGTTGAAATAGGCGGTTTTTCATAATAGGTGTCATCAATTGCAAGTACCGGCAAAATTAGCGGATTGCCCAATACCGATACCAGCTGCTTAGCTTTTTCCGTATCGAACCGCAGGTCAATGAAGGTAAATGACCTCTGCTTCTCCCGCAGTAGATGAACCAGCTCGCGTAGGTAGTCGCACCACTCCTTGCAGTAAATGATTATCGTTGAATTTTCTTCGGGTTCCTTGCTAATCTCCATGGTTTTTTCCTCGTTGTTCAGTTTCATATTCATCTTTTTTTAGTAAAAATTCGTGTTTTGAATAAAATCCACATAGAGCTTCTCAAGCCCTATTTGGTTAGAGGGATGAGGAATGGTATTGCAGGTTACAATTTGTTTAGTCCCTGCATCCTGTAGTTCGTTGTAAGCATCACCGGCAAATACCGCATGAACGCCGATACAAACGGGAGCCTTCATCCCGGCCCGTTCCAGATGGCCAACCGTCTCAATCATGGTACGGGCAGTGGAAATAATGTCATCCACCAAAACGGGCGTATGATCCTTGTATGTTTCAACCCGTGGTACCGAGACTTCCACATCGCGGTCGCCGCGGCGGGTTTTCTCCAGGATAATGAACGGGGCGCCTGCATCTCGGGCTACCTCTGCCACCCACTGCTCACTTTCACTGTCCGGACCGATTAGCACCGGTTGATCCACGTTATTTTTAATCCAGTTTGATATATGGGCTGCGGCATGGACAACTTCTGTGGGTATGGAATAAATTTCTGCCAGTGAACTGCGGCGGTGCAGGTGCGGATCCACTGTTATAAGCGAATGGGCAAACTGCGAAACCAGGGCCGCAAAATATTTCGAGGTGACGCCTTCTCCGGGCTTGAACTGCTTGTCCTGACGCATGTACGCCAGGTATGGGGCCACCAGGCAAGTACACCGTCCGCCCAGGTTTTTGATGGTTTGAGACAAGAAATACAGGGGGAGCAGTTTACTGTCGGGACGATCCAGGCTGCAGACCAAGATGCACCTCCTGTTTTTCACATCCGATGCGACCCGGATATAGGTTTCACCGTCGGGAAAAGAACGGATCTCAGCCTGTCCGATTTCGGCATCAACCGATTTTACTAGCGACTTCGCCAGTGTTTCATTTCCGGGCAGTGCAAAAATAAGGGATTTCATGATGTGATCTCCAGGATATTTGATTGCGATTGAACATACTCCAGGGCATATTTGAGGGTGCCGCGGGCTTCTGCGTGGATGGTTATCAGTGGCTGGCCTGTTTCGATCCTGGTATCAAGGACCGTATGAAGCGTCAGCCCGGCCGTGGCATCGTGTGGCGCCCCGGCCAGTTTGGCTATTTTTGCCAGCCGGCGATTATCAATGGCTGAAACCGTTCCAGGGTGTTCTGCTGTGATTTCATGCGTAAAGGGGGCTGTTTCTGGTTCTCGATAACCACCCTGAGCTTCACAGATGGCATGAAACTTTTCCCACGCTTTTCCACTGATCAGGATGGATTCAGCTCTGCTTTCGCCTTCGCCGTGCGTAGCAAGCCCGGCAATTTCCAGCAGGCTTCCCGCCAGCAACAGGGCTCGCTGCTTTAAATCTTCGGGTGCATTCTGGCTGTTCTGCAATACCGCCAGAACATCCCGTGCCTCCAGCGCCGGACCGATACCGCGACCCACAGGCTGGGCACCTTCGGTTTGGATAACTTCAACGGTCAGGCCGATGGCTGATCCTACCGAAGAGAAGTACCCGCTTAGTTGTTGTGCCGCTTCAGAAGTTCTCACCTTAGCGGTAGGTCCAACCGGGATGTCGATGATCACATGGGTGGAACCTGCTGCCGCTTTTTTTGACAGTACGGAGGCAATCATCTGTCCCTCGCTGTCGATATCCAGCGCCCGTTCCACCCCGATCAGAATGTCATCAGCCGGACTCAGCCTAACAGCCCCGCCCCAAACCACACAGCCGCCTTCCTGTTCCACCACTTTTCTTATTTGATTGATAGAAAGATCGACCGGCGCCATGGTTTCCATGGTGTCGGCCGTTCCCGCCGGAGAAGTAATAGCCCGTGAAGAGGTTTTCGGAATAGTAAGTCCAGCCGCCGCTGAAATGGCTACTATAATGGGCGTAGTACGATTGCCCGGCAAACCACCCACGCAGTGCTTGTCGGCAATAATGTCGCGGGTCCAAGTAAGCTGTGATCCGGCCTTGATCATGGCCCGGGAAAGAGAAATGATTTCATTCAACTTTAGCCGGTCTCCGGCGCAGGCGGTAACGAAAGCGGCAAGTTCAGCCGTCGAATATTTGTGGTTGGCAATATCCGAGATGATATGCTCATAGGCTTCCAGCCCGAGCGTTTGACCATAAATTTTGGCCCGTACCTTACTCATGGACCCGGCGGGCTGCAGGTGAGCAAAATGGATTTGGTCTCCTTCCTGGGCATCAAGTTTGTCCCAGGCGCTTATTGACAGGCTTGCTTCGTTATGGCCAAGCAGATCAGAATCAATAACGTTGAGTGTAGCTATAATGGTGTTGCCCCTAACGGTCACCATCAGCCGGGTCAGGGCTGAGAATCCTTCGGAGACACACACCGGGCAATCCGACCGCATATATACCACAAACTCCTTCTGGGTATCGATGCCCAGCCATTTTAAGTTGAGTGTCGTTGAAGCTTCTTCCATAACGGATAACCTCTTTAAAGATTTAGTTCTTTAATGTCATATAGCTCCGGTATCTCCGCCTTCCAGCCAAAAAGATCGTTCAGTTTTACCCGCAGGATATCCGAAGCTTGGGGTTCGCCGTGAACGATGTACACCTTTTCCGGGGCTTCGGTGATATCGCCGGCCCAGTCCAGCAGTTCACGCTGGTCGGCATGACCAGACAACCCTTGCAGGTACTCGACGCGTGCCCGTGCCGGATAATATTTTCCGTAAAATTTTAATTCTCCAGCTCCCTCAAGTAGCTGTCGCCCGCGGGTGCCTTCGGCCTGGTAACCCGCCAGCATCACGGTGGTTTCGGGCCGGCCTATATACTGCTGCAGGTAGGTGAGCACCCGTCCGCCGGTGACCATGCCGCTGCCGGCAATTATAATTTTGGGCTGTGGGTCATCAATGATGTCCCAGGTTTCTTTGAAGGACTGAACCAAGCGAATTCTGCGGCACATCTCCGTGCACTCTTGCGGGCTCAGAGTGTGCCATTGGGCATGCTTGTGGAACAGTTCCAGCACGCTGGCGCCCATTGGGCTGTCCATAATGACCGGCAGAGACGAAGGGAGCTTGTTAGAACGGTCCAGCTGCCAAAGCAGGTACATCAGCAGTTGCGTGCGCTCCACGGCAAAACTGGGGATGATGAGCGTACCGCCCTTTGCGGCCGTCTGTTGAACGATGCGCTGAAGCTTGACTTCTACATCTTCAACCGGATGGAAGCGATCACCATAGGTGCTTTCGATCAGCAGCACATCTGCTTTTTGTGGCTTTTGGGGCGCTTTCAACAGCGGATCAAGTATCCGGCCTACGTCCCCGGAAAAAACGAAGCGCTTGCCATGGGCTTCGATTTCAATAAAGGTAGCCCCCAAAATGTGACCGTTATATTGAAACCGGACGCTGATATTGTTATCAATGGCTATCCATTTCCCATCTTGTTGATCTTCAAAAAGAGGGAGTGTACGGTCCACATCATCGGTATCATACAAGGGTACGGCAGGATCATGTTTAGTAAAACCTTTTTCATTAGCCCTTCCGGCATCTTCCTCCTGGATTTTCGCGCTGTCGCGGAGGATGATTTCGGCGATGTCCAGCGTGGGAGCCGTGCCCCGGATCGGGCCGTTGTATCCCATCTTTACCAAGCGCGGCAAAAAGCCGGTATGGTCCATGTGTCCGTGGGTCAGCAATACGAAATCAATCCGGGAGACATCGAACGGGAGCTGTTGCCAGTTAAGCTGACGCAGTTTTTTGACGCCCTGGAACATGCCGCAATCCACCAGTATGGTTTTACCCGGAAGCTCTACCAGGTATTTGGAGCCGGTTACGGTTCCGGCCGCTCCGAGGAAGTGTATGTTTGCTGAGCGTCTCATTGTTCAATGGTATTATAATTGCAGATAGCTCGTGCCTCTTTCAGGACCTTATTTTGCTGCCTGTTGTCCAGTCCCAACGGGTCAAGTATTTTATTGTCCTCACATAACTGCATGCAGAAAACAACATTCTTTTCAAGCAGGAACTGTTTCTCTTCCTTGTGCAGGGTGGATAGGCACGTTATAGGATGTAAATTTACTTCGCTTATGAGGTCTTTCAGTCCTTCGTGTTTGGGATAATCCCAGCTCAGCAGCTTCAGCCCGACGCAGGCTCCGTATTGCAGGGCATCTTCGGTAAAGCGGGTGTTGGTGACAACCCATCCATGGTGGTGTTTGTGCCGGTGGCCGGGTTGGCTGCTCCAGTTCTTTTCTACATCCTTGAAACGGGATTGAATATACAGTGGGATCTTGACATTGCATTTGTGCCCTTTCCGGTTGTGAAATTTGCACTCGATCATGAAGTGCTCATCCTCTTTTTCCGCAATCACGTCAATTTCATGAGAAACACAATTGCCTTCGACAATCACACCGATTTTAGTTTTATATCCCAACCTGTTGAGCAGCTCTCCCACAAACTTTTCAAAAGGATAGCCGGTGGGGCCCAGCTCTAAAATGGCCTCTTTTAACTTATACCGTCCGGCTGTACGGTCAGAGTATTGACGTAGCAGGCGGAACGCCTCTTTGTAAATTTTCTGTGTGGAGATGCCATCATAAAGCATATCACTGATTGCCCCGGCAATTTGATCAATTAGTTGCTTTTCGGCTCCGGCGCTGGCCAAAGAGCGGCGCAGCTTGGACTCGTTATACGGTTCTTGTTCTCCGGATGCCTTAGTGACTGTAATCTGTGCCATAGTTTTATCCAATTTTAGGTTTCAAAGAGTATCGATTGATTATCGGCAACCGTCCGACATCTTTTTCGATACCAACAGGTATCACTGCCAAAGCATTACAGGGGTAATGTAATAGCGACTTGCTTAAGAGAAGCTTAAATTTCTTCGGGGATAGAAAATTTTAGCAGATAAAGGAAAAGGAAAGTATACTGCACCGAGATGTTGACGCGAAATATTCTACGGTAGTACGGGTTTCTTCACGGATGATATTTTGTTCGGCAATAAATCCGCTTAGTCTGGGTTTTCAGGAGCATTACCGGACCGTTGAATAAACTGTTTCCAGTTGTCTTTCACCGGAAGGAAGGCCGGGACGTTCTGCTTGTACTTGAGATACTCTTCTCCAAACTCCTCGATCACTTTCTTCTCTTCCCTTTTGGCAAGCAGAACATAAGCGATAACGATGACCGGGAACAGGCCTACCGAGAATATGGTGGGCCAGTGAATGACACCCTCTCCAAAAAGCCCGATAAACAACCCCGTATATTGGGGATGCCTGACCAGGCTGTATAAGCCGTCTGTTGCGAGCCTGTTTTCCTCTTTTGCACGATAGAGTTGGCGCCAGCCCTGGATAAAAATTCCGAAGCCAATAAAAAGCAGGATATAACCCGCGATCATAGAGATCATCATACCCGTTTCACCAACGCCCACTAAAGTAGACCAAAGGTTGGCGTTTAGATCACCACTACCACTATCCAACCCCAGGAACCGCACCATCAGATAAATAGTAAGAGGAAAGCCATACATTTCTGCATACAGCGCGATGATAAAGCCCTGAATCAATCCGGCTCCCACCCACTCCCGCCAGGTTTTGGGTGCCATGTACTTGTATAATAGCCAGGAAGCAATAACGATAACAAAAATCGCTACCACCCAGGCTCCCGAATGTTCTATTCCTCTTTCCATATTATTATTCCGTTTTGTTTTAATCTATGTTGGTAAAATAACCGGGTCTATCTAAAGGAATCTCTGTGTAATACCCAGCGACCGGTTTGTCTTTTCAATGGATTTGTTGGGGTCGGGTTCAATTCCGGTAAGCGCCCGGATCGCATCAATGGTTTCGGGAATGACGATGGCCTGGTTATCGACCAGGTAGGCGTAGTACAGCTCGTCACCTTCCACTTTGAGCATATCCTCCCAGATGGCCACTTCGTACATATCGCCGTGCGGGCGCCCCAGGTCCAGCATCAGCTCCTTAACGGCATTGTTGGCCGAAAGATCGTCGCTCATATTGATAAATGCGGTTCGCGTTGAAGTGCCTAAAGCTTCCAGCACTTCCTCTTTAGATGCTTCTCTGGTCAATTGAACGGTCCAGTAGTGCAGGTGGCTCAGTGTTTCCGGCACTTTCACCGCTGCGGTTACCACATCCAGTTCAGGGTCTACGCTCTGGGCATCCGGACCTTGGTGGCTGGGTATCTCCGGCTCTGGCACCAGCGTATTCATGATGCCGTTTTTGTGGCTCTCCCACGGATCAGTAGCACGTCGCAGCAGTGTGCCACGTGCTTTGTTAAGCAGTCCCGCCCGTTTTAATGCGCTCAGGGTCCTTACGATGGAGGTGGTGTTGCAGGAGACTACGCGGGTCGCTTCTTTTCCCAGCGCTGATACATAATTGTTTTCCGCGCTGAAGGAATGCCCGGTCGTCTCGTGTTTCTCCCCGCCCTGCACAATATATTTCACACCTGCCGTTTTATACCGTTTGGCATTCTGGGCCCCGAACTTTTTGGGAGCGCAATCCACCACCAGGTCAGCGAGCTCAAGCAGGTCGTCAAGATCGCCGGCTACCGGAATATGTTCTTTCTTCATTGCCTTGCGGCCTTCTTCGGTATTGGCAAACACGGCATATCCTTTGGCGGCTGCGGCTTTAATTCTCCAGTCGGCGGCTATATCGCCGATGCCCACCAGTTCCATATCTTCTTGCAGGGTTACTGCTTCCGCCACCCGTTTTCCGATGACGCCATATCCGTTTACGGCTACTTTTATTGTTTCCATAGTGATCAGATTGTTATAGTGAGTCATTTATTCTGTTTTAAAATCTTTTTTCGTTCCTCAAATTCTTCCCGTTCAATTTCTCCGCGGGCAAACCGCTTTTTTAAAATATCTATGGCATCTTCGCCGCCATCGGTTGTCGGTCGGTAGGGAATAACATTAAAAACCACCAGCAGAATGATGGCTATGATGATAATCCACCAGATCCAGTGCATGCCTATAAAGTGATGATCGTAAAACATGGTGCTAAGGTATTATGTTACTGTTGAATATATGCTGTGCCATTATTTGTCAGTTGTAGCAAGGTGCTGTCTGTAAAATAAAGCCCGTGCCTTAAAACAAGCTTAAATTTGCGTAGTTCTCACTGCTTTGGCAATTATTCTTCGATATGGGCGGACAGCGTTTGTCGTGCCCGCATGATATCGTTCAGGTTATGATCTGTTATAACGCCTAATAACTTCCCCTCCTCAACCACCGGGTAGATAGATTGCCCCTCGACCTGAGTGGCGGAAATCAACTCCAGTAAAGTGATGTCAGGTGGAATGGTTTGGACGTCTTCCCGGATAATTTCGACTACCGGACGATTAGATTTGCCTTCCTGTAACGCTTTGATAATCGATGCATGGGAGACCAGACCCTCAAACCGGTCGCCATTGGTAACGACTACCTCTGAAGCCGGGTTTTCAAGCATCGCTGAAGCGGCCTTGGCCACCGTGGCGCTGAGCGTTACGCCCGGATAGTTGCCCGTAACGATATCTTTGGCCGTCAGGTGTCTTACAGATTCAGCCATCGAAACCTGCCGGGCTTCGGCACCGGCTCCCAGGAATATGAAAATTCCGATAAACAGCAAAAACGGATTATAGAAGAGGCCAATCAGGACGAATCCGATGGCCAGCAGTTGACCGACCGAAGCGGCCACCCGGGTGGCTTTGCTTCTTTTTATTTTGAAGGCCAGCAATGCCCGGAGCACCCGCCCGCCGTCCATCGGGAAAGCAGGTATCAGGTTAAATAGTACCAAAATAATGTTAATTACCAGCAGGTCGGCCAGGAAATTGCCGCCGGTTACGTGGTGGCTCAGTTCCATATTGCTTTGCCCCAATACCAGCATGATGAGGTACAACCCGATGGCGATAACCACATTAACCGCCGGCCCTGCGATGGTCACCGCCAGTTCCTGTTTGGGGTCTTCGGGCATGCGTTCCAGACGGGCCACTCCACCAATGGGCAATAAATTGATATCCTGCGTTTCGATACCGTATCGTCGGGCTGTAAGTGCATGACCAAACTCATGTAGCGTCACACAAGCAAAAAGGGCCGTCAGGAACAACAGGCCCATGGTTATCTCAACAAGACCGTGTCCCTGTTGCAGGTGCATCCAGGAGAGCCAGATAATCAGCAGAATAAAGGTCCAGTGAATAAAGACCTTGATACCTGCAGGTTTTCCGATGTAAAGTGACCATTTCATGGCAGTGTTCTTTCGATTGGTGGTTATTTATTGAATAAAAAGGGGCCTTTGAAATACCTTTGTTTGGACCTCCCCAAACCCTCCTAAAGACTCAAGAGGAGTTTGTGAGGAAGTATTTCAAAGCGTCCTAAAAAATAAGTGCCTGTTTCAAAGTGTTACCCGCGTATATGATGGTACCTATTCATCTTATATGCATTCGGATGATTTTTGGTCTCTACTCTTACCGGAACTTCCTGCAGCTGAGCGTTACCCAATAGCTCGCCAAGTTTATCCGCAAGATTGCGAGGCAGGCTTTTTAGTATTTCCATAATAATAATTTTTGATTGAATTAACGGATGTCATGTTCTTTGGTAGAACATACGAGGGTATTGCTGAAATAAAGCTTAAACCGGAAGGCGTTCTTCTAATTATTTTGGCAATACACAGAATAGACTTGACTCATCAGGCAGGTTGTAGCCTGTGCCAGGTGAGGTGTTCGTACAGGCTGGACCAGTACATGCCAAAGGTAAAGGCAAAAAGATACTCTTCCAGCGGTATCCCGGCGATCACCAGACCGGACAGCTTCTCAAGCGTCCAGACATGTTCTACGTAATCAGGAAAGACCATATTCAAAGTGGTAAAATAGATGAAATACAGCCCTGTAAATAGTAGGCCGCTAATCCAGATTTTCCGGGTCAGATCGGGCCGGCAGAGCATAGCTGAAGCTCCTCCTGCAAACATGGCGATCGACCCGCAATAAATATGATTGAGTGGTGTAAACAGGGCAAGTATGAGAAAAGCGACGGGTGGAGTAAACAGGCTAAGTAAATGAAACCGGTGGCGTTTGTGCCTGCGATCATGATCCGAAACGCTAATGGTGTTTACGGGAGTAATCACCTTATACAGCACCGCTCCAATTCCACCGATCGCAAAAGAAAAAATAAGGCTTTCAATATCAAAACCGGTAAGCTCTGCCAGATTAAACAGGGAGGGCGGCGTCCAGTATTCAGGCACAAAGAGCGGCTCGGTAAGTCCCATGGGCATCGTCCAGAGGCTTACCTTTAGCATTTCTGCTCTGATGGACTTTGTATAAACGAAGATGATTCCCCACAACAGTAGGATGAGTAGGGACCATATAAGCCAAACGTATTGCATATTCATATTTGGACACGATTTTCAGGGGGGAGGGAAACCGTTACTGCTCTTCTTCCTCACCTATGCCGATATTATAAATAGACGCAACCAATGCCCCAATCAACCAACCCAGGATAAAGGTTTGTATGATGCCAAAGAATGCATCCAATGGCGGGACACTCATGCGAATTATGGGTTCTACATCCAGTCCATGTAATAGGCTGTTAAAGAAGAAAATAGTCCCCTCTCTTCCCACCGAAACCATCAGGATAATACAGCCGATATATAGAACAGCGCCGGTAGCGCCAACAGCCAATCCCATTTTTTTGATGTTTAGCGTTTTCATAGTGACCTCCGAATTTAATGTTGATGATCTTGATGTTTGGATCCTTTTCGGTGGTGACCAATCATCAGGATATGGCAGGCAAACATGGCTATGACAAAAAGAAAGATGGTTATGCTGCTACTCAACCCTAATAGAGGCGCAAAAAACAGTAGCAGAAGCGGCACGCCGCAACCGATGATCATCCAGAGGGTGTGTTTATCCATGAGTTTTGTTCTCATTTTTACGATTGTGTTGATCGGCCTGTCGTTGCCTGTACACATGGTTTTTGGCATCTTCAATCAGGCCCAGTGATTTCTTCTTTGAAGCCCATATCCAGACGCCCAGTGTAACCAGCAGCGCACCAAGCCAAAGAATAACCAACCAGCCGTTGCTAAAAGTTGTAAGTTCTTCCATGAGCGTTTCCTCGGGTTGCTATAGGTAAAACTCTGCCGGACAACAGCATTCTTGTCCGGCAGAAAGATTAAAGGTGGACGTGATTAGTGATTATGCTTGTGGTCCCCCTTTTTCATGTTGTTCATATCCGATTTGGAGTCTCCCTGCATCATCTGCATGCACATCATGTGCATCTTCATCATGGAGGAGTCGCCCATCATCTTCATCATGTTGGAGTGATCCATTTCCTTGCCGTCCATCATGGACTGCATCATTTCCATGTGTTTTTGCATACGCTGCTTCATCTGGGGATTATTCATCATCTTTTGCATATTCCCCATCATCATGGTGCTGTCCATATCCATACTTTGCATCATGTTTTGCATCATTTGCTGGCGCATCTCGGGATTTTGGGCCATATGTTCCATCATCATGGCACGCATGGTGGAGTCTTGCATCATCTCCATCATCTGTTGTTTTTTCATTTGCATATCTTTGTTTTGCTGTTGGGCAAAACCTAAACTAGTGATAAGAAAAAATGCTGATAGAATAAGTGTTAAGCGTTTCATAGTGGTCACCTTAATTTTGGATTAAATTCTAATTGATTTCTTGTTATAGATTGTTGATTACCTTTTCTAATCTCTTTCGGACCTCATCAGCAATAGGCTGAAGCCCTTCGTTGGATACGGCCTGCATTGAGGCCACTGGGTTTACGGCTGAAACTTCTACCGTGCCATCTTCATTTTCTTCTACGATGACATTGCAGGGCAGCATCACGCCGATCTTATCTTCCGCCTGCAGCGCCTTGTGGGCAAAGTTTGGGTTGCAGGCACCCAGGATTTTATACTTTTTAAAATCTACATCCAGCTTCTTTTTCAGGGTATCCTTGACATCGATTTCCGTCAACACGCCAAAGCCCTCTTCTTCGAGTAGGCCGGTTACTTTTTCTATGGCCTGATCATAGGAGAGATCTACTTTTTGTGATGTGAAATATTCCATAGTATTTTTGGTCTTTTAAGATTTAATAGGTTTTGATGTTCTACTGTAACATACAACAACCTCCCTTAAGGTAACCTTAAAGTGTGGAGCTTAATTAATTGAGTATATCAGCCCCCTGTTTCCCATCTCGTATCCGTATGGGTTGCTCAATGGGTGATACAAATACAATTCCGTCACCAGATCGTCCGGTGCGGCCATGTTTTTTAATGATCTCAACTATTGAACTCACATCCTCCTCCTTAGCTGCAATTTCAATCTTGACGATGTGGGTATGCATAGCCGGAAAATTTAGAGACCCGTGTTGACGGTCCGGGTCACTGTATCGGCCGGTACCTTCGCCTTCGAAGGCGGTCATGCAGCAGTGGCCCCCTTTGCGCAGGGCAGAGTAAACGTCTTCCAGCAGCATCGGTCTTATATAGGCTTTGACAAGTTTCATAGTAGTCTTCGTTTAGCGTTCGATTTTAAGGAAACGGGCGTTGATGGCCACGATCACCGTGCTGAGTGACATCAGTACCGCGCCCAGCGCCGGACTCAGTATGATGCCGTAGGTATATAGCACGCCGGCAGCCAACGGTATGGCAAAGGCGTTGTAACCGGTGGCCCACCACAGGTTCTGTACCATCTTGCGGTAGGTGGCTTTGGCCAGAGCAATCAGCGAAGCCACATCTTTGGGATTGCTCTGTGTCAGGATGATATCGCCGGTTTCCACGGCCACATCCGAGCCGGCCCCGATGGCGATACCCACATCGGCCTGCGCAAGGGCAGGAGCATCGTTTACCCCGTCGCCGGTCATAGCCACTTTAAGTCCGCGCTGTTGCACTTCTTTTATTTTGGCCGCTTTTTCTTCCGGCAATACCTCGGCAAAGTAATCATCCAGCCCGAGCTCATTGGCCACATAGGCGGCTGTTTGACGGTTATCGCCGGTGAGCATGATACATTGAATACCCATATCATGGAGGCTTTGAATAGCCTCGCGGGAATCTTCCCGGATACTGTCGCCAAGGGCGATCGCCCCCTGAAGTCTATCGTCAATAATGACGAATACCACGGTTTTCCCCTGACCGGAAAGCTGCTCATACTGTTCTGTCGGGAGTTCAATATTATTTTCACGCAGGTAACCGGGGCTTACCACTTTGACCTGTTTGCCATCTATGCGACCTTCAATTCCTTTTCCTGTAATAGAGTTAAACTCTTCTACTTTCATTAACCCGTCTGTAGCTTTTACGATGCCCCGGGCAATTGGATGTTCTGAGTTCTGCTCAAGCGAGCCGGCCAGGCTCAACAGTTGCTCTTTATCGTCGAAGCCATTGAATGTCAGTACATCTGTTACGCCAAACTCACCATGGGTAAGCGTTCCTGTTTTATCGAAGATTATGGCGCCGAGGTTACGGGCTTCCTCAAACGCGGTACGGTTGCGGATCAGGAATCCGTTTTGGGCGGCCAGGCTGGTGGAAACGGCTACGACCAGCGGGACAGCCAGTCCCAGCGCATGCGGACAGGCAATCACCATTACGGTAACAGTACGTTCCAGGGCGAAAACAAAATCTTCAGTAGTAAAGAAGATCCACGCAAAGAAGGTAAGCGCACCGGCACCTAACGCAATGATGGTCAGCCAGAATGCGGCGCGATTGGCTAGGTCCTGGGTGCGTGATTTACTTTCTTGTGCCTGCCGTACAAGATCAATGACCTGGGAGAGAAAGGAGTCTTCACCCGTTCGATTTACTTCAATAGTAAGAGATCCTTCTCCATTTAGGGATCCCCCGATTACTTCGTCATCCTGTTGTTTGGATACCGGCTTTGATTCGCCTGTCATCAGGGATTCATTGACCGAGCTTTTTCCTTCCAGGACCACGCCATCAGCAGGAATCTTTTCACCAGGTTTTACCAATACTTTAAATCCCTTTTGGAGCTCTTCAAGCGGGACATCTTTTGTGGACCCATCATCTTGAACAACATGAGCTTCCGATGGCATCAATTTAGCCAGCTCTTCCAAAGCACGGGAGGCGCTCATCACCGACTTCATCTCGATGTAATGGCCGATTAGCATGATATCCACCAGTGTGGCCAGCTCCCAGAAAAAGACCTGTCCCTCCACGGCAAACACCACCAGCGTGCTATAGACGTAGGCGGCCGTAATGGCAATCCCGATCAGGGTCATCATCCCGGGCTGGCGATCCTTCAGCTCATCGTAGAGCCCCTTTAGAAAAGGCCAACCACCGTAAAAGAAGACGATGCTGGAGAGTACAAAGGAGATATAAATATCCCCGGTAAACCGGAGGGTATCTGCTAGTCCAAGGAATGCCTGAATCATCGGAGACAGCACCAGGATGGGCACCGTCAGCGCAATAGAAATCCAAAATCGCTTCAGGAAATCTTCGGCCATGTGGGCGTGGTGTTTAGAGTGACCACCGGATTGATTGTGTTCTTTGTGATTGTCATGCATCTGATCATGTTCATGATGCTGATGCTCACTATGAGCGTGGTCATGATTGATATGTTCTTGATCGTGTTCCATAGTACCATCCTATTAATGTTATTTTGACAAAATATTTTTTTAATAATGTGTGAATCCAGCTATCGCCAGTTATTCTACATCATTATACAGAATAGAGGCTTAAATTAAGCTTAAATAACTGTGGATAGGGAGAAGCTTTTTGAGAATGTCTTAGCAATGGGATAGGTAAAACAGTGTTTTTTACCAGATATGACTGAGGGAAAAAAGGTGGGATGGTACGTGAAGGCAATAAAACAAGTTAAGCATCTTTTTTATTTGACTCTCGACCATGGTACAGGCCTTATATTACCGGTGAATTAGGTTTTATAAAGCCAATAAGCCTGTTTTTGAAGAACAAATTACCATGTAAAGGAGGTAAGTATGAAAAAAATCGCAGCCATTCTATTGATATTAGTAGGTGCCATTGCACTCAATGCCTACGGTCAAGCAGACACTACAACGACCATACAGCAAGATAAAGCCATTACGCTTCAAATTGAGGGCATGTCTTGCGAGTTCTGTGCATGAGGGCTGAAAAGCTCACTGGAAAAGTTGGATGGCATCTCCATTCATGAGATTGATCCCAAGGAAGGTTTTGCCAAGCTGTCATTCAAACAGCCCTATATGCCCTCGGATGAAATCCTGAAAGAAACCGTAGAAAATGCCGGTTTTAAACTCACAAAGGTTCAGCGAAATAAGGAGAACGATTCTGACCAGGACTCTTGAGTTATGTCTCTTGAATTAGTTGTATTTCTCGCAGCAATAGCGCTGCTCTTGCATACGCCCTGAGAGCTGGCCCAAACCAAAGCCCTGAGCACATGCGCTGGTAAACCATGGCCCATTCGACTACGGAATTGTTCCATAGGTATTGTCTCGGACGTGCTATACACCGTAGGCCTGTTCTATCTAATCGGTTGGTGGCTTTCGGACTACCAGTGGCTGAGTAAGGCAGGTATTGTTCACTACAGTTTTGTGTTTCTGCTAAGTTTTCTTGGAGCCTACCTTACCGAACTCGTAGCCCAGCGACTGGGCTGGTGGCACTTTAACCGAAAGGTGCCTCACTTCCCGAAGAGCCTGGGTGATGTGGCCGTGACCCCGGTATTGCAACTACCCGTTCTGGTAGTAATAACTTATTTGACAGCTCAATTCATGCTTTTATAAATCAACAACTAATCTGAATACAAGTAAAATGATAGTATGGAAAAACTGACATTCAACATTCCCGATCTGCACTGCGAAGGCTGCGCCGACCGTTCAACCAATATTTTGGAGCGGTTGGATGGCGTTCATCAGGCAAAGGTAACCTTTGACGATAAATCGGCCGAGGTTGAGTTTGATTCCGATAAAACCTCCTTCGATGAGATGAAACAGGCTCTGGACAAAGCAAATTACACAGCCGAAAAATAACCTATGCAAACCCTTCAACTCCATATCGGCGGTATGGCCTGCTCATTCTGTGCCCAAAGTATCGACAAGGCTATCGGGCAGCGGGAAGGCGTTGCAACAGTCAACGTGAGCCTGGCTCACGAGCAGGTACTGATTGAGTATGATTCGGGCGATATAAAAGAAGCGGACCTAAAACAGATTCTGCTTGATCTGGGCTATACCATCCGGGATCCCGACAAGGTCAAGGCCTTCCAGGAACAGCAACAGGAACTAAAAACGCACCGTAATCGTCTGCTGGTTGCTTCGGTGCTCACACTGGCTGCGCTCGGCATCATGTTAAAGATGTGGGCCGGTATTATGAGCTGGTGGCATCCTTACGTTACAATGATATTGGCTCTGATTACGATGTTCGGCCCGGGTTGGTATATCAAGAAAAAGGCCTGGCAGTCCCTGCGCCGGGGGATCCTCAACCAGCACAACCTGCTGGAGTTTGGCGCATTCTCGGGCTTGGTCGGCGGCATCGCCGGACTCTACAACCCCGTCTTTCCAGCCACTGAGTTTTTTGGCGTATCGGTGTTTATTACTACCTACCATATCCTGTCCGGCTGGTCAGCCAACAAGGTACGCGCCCGGGCTTCGGAGTCGGTACGCAAGCTGCTGGACCTGCAGCCCGACACCGCCCGGAGGGTGGACGAAGAGGGAAACGAGCGGGAAGTCGAACTGGATCAATTGGAAATTGGAGATCGCGTCCGGATCCGTCCCGGCGAAAATATTCCCGTCGATGGGGAGATTCTCAAAGGGCGCTCCGGGGTGGACGAAAGCATCGTGACCGGCGAATCCATCCCGGTGGAGAAAAACAAAGGCGATGAGGTTGTGGGCGGATCCATCAATCAGACCGGGACGTTGCTTGTAAAAGTGACGGCTCTCGGTGATGATTCCTTCTTGCAGCAGATCGCCCGGCACATTGAACAGGCCCGTGCCATGAAGCCGGGCATCATCCAATTGGTGGACCGGGTGCTCAAATATTACGTCCCGGGGGTTGTTGGTTTTGCGATTCTTTCTATCCTCATTTGGACGCTGGGCCTCTGGCTGGTAACGGGCCAGACCAACTTGCCGCGCGGCATCTTTGCCATGCTGGATGCCTTTGTGCTGGGCTATCCTTGTGCCCTCGGCATGGCCACACCGCTGGCGATGATTCGCGGCGGAGGCATGGCCGCTGACCGGGGCATCCTGATGCGCTCGGGGGAAGCCTTTCAGATCATGAAAGATATCGAGACCGTGGTGCTGGACAAAACGGGTACGGTTACTATTGGCGAACCTAAGGTTGTGGATGTGTTTACCACCGATCAGATGCCTAAAAATGACTTTCTCAGGCTGGCCGGAGCCGCCGAGCAGCACTCCGAACACCCGCTGGCCCAGGCCATAGTGGGACATGCCAAAACTGAAATAGAGGCTTTCCCCGAAGCCGCTGAATTCGACTCAACAACCGGGAAAGGTATCCGTGCCAATATCGAAGGGCAAACCATACTGCTGGGAAGCCTGGAGTATTTGGAGGAAGAGGGTGTGGATATACAGCTCCACTCAAACTGGATTTCCAGCCACGAAGAGCAGGGGCACACCGTTATCGGGATGGCTTCTGAGGGCCGCATGTACGGCCTGTTTGCCTTGGCCGATACGCTTAAAGAGGATGCCAACGAGACCGTCAGCCGCCTGAAGGAACAGGGAAGAGATCTTGTATTGCTCACCGGCGACAACAAGCGAACAGCACGGGCCATCGCCGAGCAGGTGGGAATCGAGCAGATCGAAGCCCGGGTAAAACCCGACCAGAAAGCCGAACGCATCCGCAACATCCAAAAGGAAGGCAAGCGCGTGGCGATGGTCGGCGACGGCATCAACGACGCACCGGCGCTCACCCAGGCTGATGTGGGCATAGCGATCGGCACGGGAACGGACATCGCTATCGAATCGGCCGATGTGATCCTGATGGGCGAACGGTTGTACGCCTTGGTCGAAGCCTTTGAAATCGGGGAAAACTCCTTCAAAAAAACCAAACAGAACTTGCTGCTGGCTTTCAGCTTCAACGGCATCGGGGTGCCCCTGGCTACTACCGGCTTGCTGTACCCGGTCTGGGCGATGATCGCCATGGTGGCCAGCGTGACGGCCGTACTGGCCAACTCATTCTGGGGACGGTTGATCTCCAAAACCTCTCAATACAGAGAAGAAAAGAAGGAACGGTCGATCACCTATCAGGTTCCAAACATGCACTGCGAGCATTGTGTGGAAACGATTCGGCAGGCGCTTTCCAAGCGGTTTGATGACATCACCATCCGTACCGACTTGGATCAAAGTGAAGTAACCGTACTATTTACCAACGGAAACATAAATGATTCCAGCTTGAGAGAAGCACTTGTGGAGATTGGTTATAAACCAGAAACAAAAAACTGATAGAATACCAACCTTTAACCTGCTAGGACTATGATTTTTAAAAATTGGAAAAAATCGAATTTACTGCTCCCGTTATTGGGTGCATTGTTAATAGCCGGGTGCGAACAAAAATTCGTCAAAGACTGGGACGACCAGCCGCAGGATATGACCGCGGCCATGGGCGTGGTGCCCGATTCCCTGCAGGCCATGAACCTGGCACCCCTGGTGAAAGGCTACTACAATGGAGGCGATCTCTACTTCATTCATACCGAAGCTTCTGACTCCTCCGTGGCCAATTTACTTACTGAAATGATGGGACCGCAAGTAGTCCATCTTCCGAAGTTGGTAGAGACACCAGATAGCCTGCTGGCCGATATCTATGTTTTCAAAGACGGGGTAGAAGGACATGGCCCCTTCGGGTTCCAGCCTGATATCTTTGGCTCCGTACCCGATGATCCTGGCTACAGTCCGCTACGCTCTATCCACTTGGTGCGCTGGAATGAAAATGCCGAACTCAGGGAATTGAAAACGGTTGAGGCCCTCATGGAGGCACAGTCAAATGGTGAGCTTGCGATTGAAGAGACCGGTATTGTAGTAAATATGCCTGTACTGGTCTGGCCAGGCGGACATCGGTGATTAATAAACTCAAAAATAATTTGACTCTGGGGTATGGTACAGACCTTATATTACCATCGAACAACAAAGAATGTAGCTACCAATGAATACTGACGACCAAAATATTCAAACGTGGCAGCAAAAAATATCCAGTTTTTTAGCGCTGTTTACCTCAACCGGCACGTTGATTTGTTGTGCCCTTCCAGCTGCTGTGGCGGCTATTGCAGGGGGCGCAGCCGTCACATCCATGATTTCTACGTTTCCGTGGATGGTTACCCTGTCTGGCTACAAAGTATGGATTTTTCTTGGATCCGGAATTATGCTGCTTATAAGTGGCATTCTGGTGTACCGCCCAAAAGGTAAAGTGGCATGCAGCATCACCGGAGGTCAGGGATGTGAAGTGGCTGGCCGATTTACCAAAGTTATGTTTTGGTCTTCGGTCATCATTTATAGCACCGGAGCTTTTTTTGCCTACGCACTGGTTCCAATCATGCGGTTTCTGGGGATTTAAATTTTAACGATGAAAAATAATCACAATAGCTTTATGAACTTTTCGATGTTCAATAGAATTTCCAGCTTATCTATTAAAAGTCTGCTGTTACTAGCTCTCTTCAGTCTGGGTAGTATTTCAACCACTCAAGCCCATGAGCCTATTTTTGGAATCGGCCCGCGAACTATCTGGCAATATGGCGTTGGTTTTGAAGTGGGATTGAACATTCAGCACTATACGCGTCAGGCCCTGTACGAAATGGATTATCATGGAATTTACGGAATAACCGCGGATTGGGCAGTGAGTTTGAGTACCCATCAACCCTTGAACGGGCATGGAGCAAACGGCTTGAGTTTCGGCAATCTGGGCATCAGTTCCAAGTATCGGTTCTTTCGAAACGACGTGGCAGGAGGGGTATATCATGCGGCCGTTTTAGGAGGTGTCGAACTACCCACCGGTGACAATAATATAAGTCCCAATACTACGGATGTTTTTGCCGGCCTTTCAGGGGCTTATGAAGGACGACGCTGGCTAATGTTTGCTACCGGCCGATATAGACTTAATACAAACGTCAATGGAATAGAACGCGGAAATGCTTTTTTATATGACTTGGCCCTCGGCGTGCGTCCCGTGCTTACAGACTACTATGAACCCGACGTGGTGTTGATGGCGGAGTTGAATGGACAGGTATTTGGTGCTAACAAACGAAACGGTACCGTGATCCAAAACTCAGAGGGAGGTCGTCTTTTTGCCGGCTTCGGAGCTTGGATCACTTATCGAAACTGGGCCGTCAAGCCGGGCCTGCAAGTGCCTGTAGTTGATAATATTGGGCGTGAAAGCCCGGTTCCCCGATTCACCTTCGCCGTAGAATTTCACATTTAATCCAACATAAATCTTAAAGTACGATCATTATGAAACGTTTAACCATTACTGGCTTGGTCCTTGGTTTACTGTTTATGCTGTCAGCCGCTGATCAGGCTCACGCACAAAAGAAAATTAAGAATCCTGATATTGTAGTCGGAGTGGACGGGCTGGCTTGTCCATTCTGCGCTTACGGTCTGGAGAAGAAATTGAAAAAGTTGGATAGCGTGGAAGATATCTATGTAAATATTGACGAAGGTATCACAGATATCAAACTAAAAGAGAATACAACCCTCGATAAAAGTGAGCTCACAAAAGCAGTAGAGAAAGCGGGATTCACGGTACGAGATATCACGTATCCCAATAGAAAAGAATCCAATGAGTAAGACGTTCTTCTCAAAACGGACATTACTCTGCTTGGCTGCATACGGGTTTCTTTTGAATGTTATTTGGGAGTTCGCCCAGGCGGGTCCGCTCTATGACATGTGGGATGAAGTAACACTAGCAGCAGGGCTGTTTCACATCACTCTGGCTATTATCGGAGACGTCCTGATGGTACTACTTATCAGCGTATTGACAGGATGGATCTGTGGTTTCAAGAAATTACGTTCCCTGTTGCCGGCAGCCGGTGGGTGCATGATAACAGTTGGTTTTATAAGTGGATTAATTCTGGAGTGGTCGGCCAAATTTATGGACTGGTGGACTTATAGCGAGCTGATGCCCACGATTACGTTGTTTGGAGAGACGGTCGGAGTTTCTCCAGTAATGCAAATGACGCTGCTTCCTTTTTTTAGTATGTTGCTGACAGTTAAGTCCAGCAGTTACATATTGAATGTTCCTGAATACCAGTAAATGAATTTGTTATGAGATGAGAGAAGATATGGACAAAAAATATGAGGGCATTGTCACTTTCAAAATCGGGGAAGTGGCTCGCAGAGCTTCCGTTAACAAAGAAACGGTGCGGTACTACGAGAAACGCGAACTCATTCCCGAACCCGACCGCCGCCGGTCCGGCTACCGCATATTTACCCGACGACATATCGATCAGATTCGGTTTATCAAACGGGCCCAGGAGCTGGGGTTTACCCTCAGTGAAATAAAGGAACTGCTGGAGCTGCGGATGGATGAAGACACTACCTGCTCAGAGATTAAAAGTGAGGCGCAGGAAAAATACCAGGATGTGGTAGAAAAAATCGAAGATCTACAGCGTATCAAAAATACCCTAGTAGATTTAATTGATTCATGTACCGGCGAAGGACCTAAGGGAGATTGCCCTATTCTGGGCGCCCTGGAAGGAGACAGTGAAACGGGAAACCAGCTGCGACAATGAGCTCCTCAAAAGGTATTTGACTCAAATCTACCATTACGTGTCCCCACTGTGGATATGGTTAACCGAGACCATGCCTACGATTCCTGCCAATATTTTTGGAAGTGTCCAAACTGTAGAGATGTCTTAAAACCTAAAAAAAAGATTGGTGTGTGCTGTTCGTGAGGTGATATACCTTGTCCGCCCGTTCAGAAAGAATAACCTGCAGTCAATGGCTTTTGATACTGCTACTCACACTATTCGTTAGTGGTCAAGTTGACTTTTCTTGAGTGTTGGAATAAGTTTCGAGCCTACTCCCACAGTTTTATTTAAAATGTCAGGAGTTCTGACTCGGAGGTGGCTTTTGAGTTGCTGAATGCTGCTTTAGAATGGTCTTTCGGCTTTTGTACCAATTCATCCATTTCTCTCACAGAAGAATTCATATTTGTCATTTTAACTTCTTTGTCGATATGAGGCAGGTGTGAGTTCAGCTCATCCAAAAAAGAACGAGAAGCGAACTCTATATCGGAAAAGTCTAAGACAACTGTATTAACCCATGAGCTTTCAATTCTCTTGACCAATTTTTTAGCAGTAGCCCTGTTATTTAAGGCACTTACATCGAATTCTTTTCGTAGGTTGATATGTTTATCGAATATACTCATAGATGTCGACGTGTTTAGGTGGTTTTTGGAATCCCATACAAATAATGGTGCCATTCCAACTAACCTGTGTCAAATTAATAAAGTGATTCCGCCCATTATTGTCAATAAAATACCCGGCATTACCACTTATAACGCAAAAATAGCCATTTAGTTCATTATTAGATAGCAAATTGATGGTGTTTTTAATTCCCGTCCCTCTTTTTTGAGAGCCAAATTCATCTTTAGCAGATAAATGCTGGCGAATTACTTTTTGTAATGCATCCATATCATTGGTAACACTTCTATCCGCATTTTTTAAGGATTGATAAATTCCTATCCCGTTATCCAGAAGACAGATTTCGCAAGAGTTATTGGCTGGCCAAAACTGGGAAAATATATAGGCTAAATCCGCTTCTGAATGTTCCATTATATTATCAACCATTTCGGAAATAAGAAGATAGAATACGTTATTACCAACTCGGTCAAGAAATTCTTGGTCATCAATATTGCGCCGCAAAAGTTTTGGGTATTGGTCAGATAAAAATCTAAGCTTTTCTTCCCGCCCGTCCCTATTGGCTGATTTTAGGTCAGCTTTTGTAATGGGAAAGTAAGTTTGCCCAATTTTATTGAATTCAGAAGTATTCGTTCCTTCAGGGAATTCAATACTATCTAAATATGAATTGGCATTTTGTATCGTGATGTTATGATCAAATGCATAGCTGGCGATAGGAAGTATAGAAACTGGTCGAATAAAATCGATAGTAGAAAAACTCGCTGTACCGCCATCAGGAATAGAGCTAAGGATTCTCAGATTCTTTACCAATTCCTTAATACGTACTAAAGGATCCCAACTACCGCCTATATGTAAACTCATTAATTGTTTTGTTCTAAAAATTTGCTTGAGAGGGATAAAGATAAGAGTTATACAGTTGAACAGATAGATGAAATAGTTGATTTATATTAAAACAACTGGCAAGGATGTCATCCCAATCGACTCCGCTACAAAATAGGTCGAATTCCCATCCACAATATCAAAAAGACTGTTTTCTTCTTTATTTGGTTTAATAGAAATAGGTTTTCTTCTCGGTATTATTCCCTGGTAGGCTTGTCTCATGTAGATAAAAGCGTTGGCAATGCCTTTCGGGCGTCTTCTTGTAGGCTGGAGCCAGCAGATCGGTAGAATCGCTGTAGCTTCCGTCATATCGAAGAAACGGTCTAATCGGTTGGGATCTAGGCAGAACATACGCTGGTAGTTTTCAAGGTACGTCCCAATTTGTCCCATGTCAAGCCAACCCGTTAATGGGGCATCAAAACCATCCTCATTTATATAATTCACCTGAATGCGTTGCCTCGTTTCATCTATAGTTAGATGGAGTCTGTTGAAATCATGATACTGGCAGTTGATTTCATCTACTTTTGCTGCCAGATGCTCAGTTGATATAGATGGTTTTACCACTTTTTGTCGGGTAATCGGCATTTCATCTACGCGGTTATAGGTTTTCGGCATGGGGATTCTCCTGGATGGTCTGAATGATATAATCCACTTCTGACTTGCGACATAGTTTAACAGCTTCACGCCCGGTACTTTTATTCCGCCCGTAACTGCGCACGGTGATCATTTTGCGATAGCCGCATCGGTAAAAGGTGGTCCGAGAGATGCGTCCCAGCTTTTCACACATGTAGCTGATCGCTTCACCAATCGTCATGAAATCTTCATTGTTGGAGGACATGTTGCCCGTCGGGTTGGTGGTATTTTCAGGATTTTCAAAATTAGACATAGTCTTTCTTATTTTCTTAGAGGCCAAGGTTAAGTGCAGTAAAAACTATCGGTTAAGTGTCTAAGAAATTGGCAAAGATTCATCTTAGATATCTTAGACCGATCTTAGACTTCTTAGTCGTTTCTTAGTGGTTTTCTTAGATATATAATTATTTACTAACTAACTATTATTATTATACTTATAGGGTGTTGTTTGGGAGAGAAATGGAAGTTCTAAGAAAATAAGACGGTGTTTTCAAATTCTTAGAAAATCATAGATTTCTCCTATTTTCGCCTAAAATGGTGGCGAGCTATCACCGGTGCTTGTCTGGTATTCGGTGGCGGGTTTGCGGCCTTGCTCTTCCAACATGATGTTCGCCTCCTCCCGCTTGCCAAAGGCGCGTAGCCAGGTTGGCGTTAGATGTTTGCGGGGAATATGGTAGCCATGTCGGCTTTCTTTGACAGTACCCTTCAGCGGATCTTCGTAGCTGTAATAATTGGTTTTTGCCTTTCCGTGCAGGTCAAGAGCCTCAATTTCTTCCCGGATGATATCCTGGCTGATATACTCCCGGCCTTTGTTATAGTTGGTGTAGGCGTCCCAAATACCGCTCCAGTACATGACCAGCCCATCCTTGCTGTTCCAGCCGTAATAGCGTTTCGGCAGCTCCCCGTTATCGTTCATGATCTCAATACTGGCCAAGAACTGCTGAAGTGGGGTTTGGTGCACTTCGCGCTCTGCAGAGTTGGCTAGAAACTCCACTCCATAACGAAATATTTCGGTGGATACGCGCGAATCCCGAAGCAGGTTCTGCATCTCCCGTAGGTCCTCTTCGCTTACCTTGGCTCTTTCTTGAACTGACTGTTCAACCAGTTCCGCGAACTGGACATCACCGGGCCGACAGACAAATAGATCTACGGTAATAAGGGCCGCCATATTTTCGATTTGACGGTCTTTAATCTGAAAACGAACGCCTTCTTGGTCACTTCGTCGTCCTAATTCTTCCTCGACGGCTTCGGTTAGCAGTCGCTTGGTCCAGAGTAGCTCACTTTTGAACAGCTCCCGATTAAAGTCATTAAAGGTGTAAAGCAGCGAGAGAAAGAGTCGCTGCATCTCTTTTTTGTGGTTATCAAACCACCAAAGATTATCCACCGAACCACGTTTATCTTTGGCGTATTCGATCATAATACACCGCGATCGGAAGTGATCTTCGGTGGGTTTGTAGTTAGAGATAAACATCAGCTGCGACCGAACAGGACTCCAGGCGTTTTTGGTCCGGTCATGAGAAGCGCTCACGCCACGTTGTCTCAATTCGTACCACATGTTAAATACTTGTGGCGTGATCTTGCCTTTCCCGGGCACAAACTCATCCATGATCACTGGGATCTTGCTGTGGTTGGCCAGCTTGTTTTCGGCGGACTTGAGCGTAGGATTGGAATCTACGTCCGTAAAGGATTGGCCAAAGAAATTCAGCATGATCTGCGAGAGCTGGCCTTTCCCCGTTGAGGGTTCCCCAAACAAGTATAGAAACACGACATGTTTAAACACATCGTAGATCTCGTCAAAAAACAGAAAGGAAAGCATATAGGAGAAGATGAAATACCCTTCCACCTTTTTCTCGGGCTGTTGTCCGGCGATAAGCTCTCCAAATTTGTCTCGAACGGTATCGATAAAGTACTGGAGCTCTTTTTCCACAAACAGATGATGTTCCTCATCGCTGTAAAAGCCATCTGTGGGCGAAGGAAGATCTAACAACGGGGCGGGCTCAATGCGGCCGGGTTTCACGTAAAAGGTAGTGTCGGCAGCTACCATGGGGAATAGGCCAGAGTCTCTGTCGGGTGCTATCATGTATTGGGGCTCCCGAAGGTGATCATCCGGAATATTAATTAAGGCGTTGCGGGTCAGATAAAAGGTATAGCCATGGTGTTCTATAAAGCCATAATAGTTGAACTCATAGACCGTTTGCGGTTGCCAGCGGTTACACAAAAAGCTCATAAAGAAGAGGATTTCATCATCAGACTTAAAGCGAGCTGATTGATAGGAATGCTTAAATATCTGAATCTGAAAGGCCTTCTTCGACAGCAGATCTTCCGGCTCCAGTACAAAGAGTTCGCTTTGGGTTAGAGTTCGTGTTTCTGGGGTCAGCCAGCTCACCTGGCATTCATAGAGCGTCGAATCCCATTTCAGTGTTTCGGGATTATAGCGGATGATCTTAGAGTGTATTTCAATGTCGAAGGTGCCAATCCGTCGACTGGTACCATCAGTTTCGTTTCGGTACCAGCCAAAATCAAGCTGGTCGGAGCTGTCCACATATTCAAACGGTTCTTTTTGAGAGTCGGTGACGGCAGATGGTTCTAATTCATCTGGGCTGTTTCGATTTTTAGGTGATAGTAGCTTTAGAGAGCTTTCCCGGGTTTTGCTGCTGCTCATTTAGTTGTTTTTGAGATATTAAAATTTTGTGCTCGCTTACATGGTTGAGTTCATAGAGGTTGTCTCCATATCCGTAAATCACCCAGAGGTCGTAACCTTCTACCAGTTGGGTTTCGATCATGCGGATGATTTCTTTACGTTTCTTACCATCGCAGTCTATAAAGTGGATGGTATCCCCAAGGGTATAGCGCGTTTTAATAGTTGCCATAAGTGGGGCCTGTCAGGTGAGTTGAGGTTCGATAAATTCAAATTTTATTCCCTTGGCTACCTGCAGTAGCTGGCTTGGTAGGTTAAATTCTTCTGTCAGTCTTGCTCTGACCTGGGCAGGGGTTATACCCAAGGTGTTTTCCATATGACAAAGGCGCCGGTCAGAAATGTAATAGGGTTTTTTAAACCATTGGCGAAAAGTGTTTAATTTGACGTCGGGAAACATTTCCTGGCGGAACTCATTATAAGAGTCGAATTGCTGGAAAATTTCCTGTTTAATTAGCGACAAGCGGGTTCGATTAATTTCATATTTTGTTATTGGTCCGTTCACAAGCGTATTTCTGTCTTTTAAAATTTATGGGTAAGTAGTATAATCGGATGGTAACAGTTAAACGTTACCGATACCTACAGGGATAAAGTAGTGATGTGATAGTAACGAAACAACAAAAAATGATGTGATCAGAAAATATTTAGGAAGGGCATTTGTTCCAATCACATAAAAACCAATAGTATAGGAAAGAGGAATTTTGGAGAAAAAATCTGGCGAAACATTACAAGATAATGTCCGGTATCTGCTTGAGAAGTATTACGATGGAAATGTGTCTGAAATGCAGCGGGAGACGGGCGTAAATCGGTCTGTGATTTCAGAGATAAAAAATGGAGGGAAGACGGAAGTAAACAGCTCCACGCTAATACGGTTTGCACAATCAGGGATAAATCTTAATTGGCTACTAACGGGAGAGGGCGCACCATTTACCGTTAATGAAATGGCCGATATTAGCGAAGAGCTGAAAGAAAAGCAGTTGCTTGATAACCGCATGAAAGAGATTAAGGTGCTTGTAGGTGACATTGAAGATCAGCTATCCGAGCAACCGCACCTGCGGCTTGATCCGGATGTTCAGAGCGCACTTCTTGAACTACTGAAGAAAGCTGTTCGATAAGGGTAAGTACCTGTTTTTTGCTATTATCGTGTTGGGTTTTGCAAGGGCTACAGGTTGATTGGTTTGTGTGCATGGTCGCTGGCACTATTAATTGATTACGTTTTTTAGTGTTCTGTGTTACCAAAAAAAATATACAAGAGCAGCTTAGCCCGAGTTTGTTACACATTTGCCGAAAAAAGTCGTTCAATAACTTTGCGATCAAAATATTTCCGGCGGCCGCCCACTCTCAGGCACGGAATAAACTGCTTGTGGGACGGTGGCAGATTACTGCGATTGAGGACTGTTCGCTGATCGATACCAAAATCTGCTTCGATATCCTGGGCCGTTATGTAACGCGATTTATCGGGCTTGGATTGGTACGCGCGTAACAGAAATTCTATTTTGGATTCAAGATTGGCAATGGTTTCCAGCAAGGTATCTTTGGGGTCTTGTTGGTTCATGACGGGTAGATTAGAGTGTTCAAATTATTTGATAACGCCGCCAAAGAAACCACATCTGCCAGTAACATTCACGCCCCCAAAAAATCAGATTTTGGAAAACACCCAGCAATTATTGGGGATAAATTCAAAATCTGTAATTTTACCCCAAATTATACCCTCTATGGTGAGGAATCGCATATTTGTTTTCTCAAATTTTGGTCGCTTTTCGAGAAAATAGGGTACCCTTTTTAAGGGTGGCTCTGATTCGGTGTTTGAGAATGGATTTGTAGGCTTCGGGGTTGACCAGGTATGTTGGGGCATTCAGAACTTCGTATTTTCCTGCCGCTTCCTTTACAAGTTCATCAATGGGTTTGCGAGCTTTCACGTTATTGACATGCCCGTTGGTGCTATCAATGAGGAAATCACTGATTAGCTCATCCAAATCATCCACCAAGAGCTTAAAGGTATACTTCCCATGCAGACCTATGCGGAGCTCTAAAAATGAAATGGCATCGTCAATACAGGCGAATTGCCCTATGCTGCGAAGCTTGCCTTCCAGTCGTTTCATGGTATCCTTTGAGCAATTGTAGATGCGGGCTATTCTACACGTCCATGGGGCATAGTCCAGGTTAAGAACACCTTCGCCATATTCATTAAAAAGACTCTCCAGGAGCCCGGAAAAGTGGGGATTGGTAAGGTCTGCTCCGGTAAAATCTATGTCAACGACTTTCCTGCGATTGACCTTTTGTTCAGCAAATTCGACCAGGCTCCGGCCAAGAGTCAACAGGTGATCATGGTATAGCCTGCGAACCGAAGCGGCGAACTCAGGGCGAAAGGTTTCGGTCGTCCGGCCTGAAAAGTTTTTAAGGCAACCCTGCAATTGTTTCCGGTATTGCCCTGTTTCTTTTAGATATTCAACAGCAGTAATGCGTGTTGCAACCATTCGTTCGTGATCCGATGCAAAGTTAAGATCGCTGGGGAGTTTTGCCAGTCGGCCTGCGATAAGTTTGAGCAGCAGGTCTCTTTTCGGAAGAGTATTGCTTAATAATACAGGCACCTTTTCAGGCATGGATGCAAATGAGTTTTTTATTGCTGATTTACCGTTATGTTGGGGTGCGGTAGAACACAGCATTTCCCTTCATGGGAACCCTGTAGTGCCACCGGCAGACCGAATAAAGCTACGTCTTTTGCAGGAAATTCACAGACTTTTTTCCCAGGAAAATACCGTGGCTTGTGGCACAAAAGATATAGAAAAGAATTACTTTTCCACCGGTCGGGCACGTGAATTTAATTCACATAGTTCATTTGTAGTAGTACAAAAAGTAGTACATGAATCCTCAAAATTGGCCTTTATGCCAGCTAAACCCGATATTCGTTTTGAAACAAGTTCAGGATGACACAGAGACTTCTTTTCAACCCTTAACTGCGTTACGTATGTGAATCGCAGAATACTCAATTCAATTTCTTTGGTTTCAGTGGAGCTACTTCCGAGCTGGTGTGTTGGCATAAAAATGGCCAGATAGAATTACAGCTCTTGTCTGAATTGAATACCGAGTCCTCATCGTAGGAAGATTTCTCCCTCTCGGTCGAAATGACGACGTCGAATAGAGGATAGTAGTCTGTCGGACGAGCATAATCTACTGCGAACCCTCCGAATTTGGCCAGGTTTTGGGCTACTATCTGGGGATATACTCCATCCCTATAACCCAGTCATCTCGAACGTGAGTGAGAGATCTTTGTGCCAAAGGGCAAGTTTCGTTTCTGTCATTAAGCCCCATCCACGACCGTCCGCATTGAAATACCAGGCGATTAGCATTCTGGCGGCGGTGCTGTACCGAGGTGCAGCCCACCGTGGAAGGTAGACCGCACCAGTGCCGTTGTACACTCCTTACTACTACGAGTGACTGTTGCTTACTACTCCATCGGACTACAAGGACTACTCCGTGTGTCTGACATTATAGTGTCGGGCTATCCGACATTAGTATGTCAGGGTATGCGACATTATAATGTCAGGCACTCCGACATACTAATGTTATCCATCATGACATTGTAATGTCAGACCATGCGACATCATAATGTCATGGAGCGCGACATTGTGATGTCGCACAGACGGTGCTTATAAGGGCAGACATGTTGAGTGGTAAGGATAGACAACTACCTCCCAACCTATAAAAGCGTTTGCGCAGGTAGACTTTTCTAAATTAGAAATGGAATCCGATCATAAACAGCAGGGTACCGTTCCGCGAAGCTTGTGAAGCCGCCCCGTTAAAAACATCGGTAAACCCCACGTCATAGCGAATTTCCGCAGTCATGGTATTGAAAGGAAAATGAAGATCGGTACCTACGCCCAACACGCCTCCAAAATCGGTATCACTGGCCTGGTTAACTAGTTTATCGGGCGTGGACTGCTGATTTTCAACCAGTTCGATATTGCTGTTGTTGGCAATCAAAAATGAAATGTAAGGCCCGGCGTAAAGATGAGGACGAAAGAATCCATCAAACGGCAGATGATATTTGGCCAGCACTGGTATCTCCACATAATCCAGCGTGAGATCAAACTCGATATCCAGCGAAGGATCACGCTCACTGCTTCCCTTTTCCAGGTACAATACTTCCGGCTGCACAGAAAAGGCACGGGTGAACCGGAAATCGAATGAAAGGCCTATCACAAAACCGGGGGCAGAGGAGCTCTCCCAATCGGTATTCGTCAGGCTGCTGGTAGCGATCCCGCCTTTTAAGCGTTTGTCGGGTTTTATTTCATCCTGGGCTTTTAGCGGAACGGTGGCAAAGGCCAATAGAAATATTCCTGAAATGAATATTTTAAATCTCATACAAATTGAGTTGATGACCGTGGATTGTACAGTGCTAACTTATATGATGCGATTGGAAAATAGAAATAACCATTCGAAATGCCTGACTCGTGATGCGTATAGCACTCAGCTTGAATTTACTTCCACTTTATTATTCCCGTTTTTCACAACTTCAGGAATAGCAAATAGTATTCGTCTCACATCTGGCGTTTCACACCCTTAAAGCTCTTCCTTCAAATACTTGCCCGTATAGCTCTCTTCAATTTCGGCTATCTCTTCCGGGGTGCCGGTGCCCACAATCTGTCCGCCGGCAAAGCCGCCCTCGGGACCGATATCAATAATATGATCGGCGCTTTTAATGACATCCAGGTTGTGTTCAATGATGATGACCGTATGCCCCTCATTTACCAAGCGGTTGAAGGAGTCGAGCAGGTTGTTGATATCCTCGAAATGGAGGCCGGTGGTCGGCTCATCAAAGAAGTAGAGCGTGTGGTCACCGGCACTTTTGGATAGGAATTTCGCCAGCTTCACCCGCTGCGCTTCTCCGCCAGATAGCGTGGGCGCACTCTGTCCCAGTTTCAAATACCCTAGTCCCACATCCTCAAGTGGCTGTAAGCGGTTCGTAATCGAGGCTTCATCCACAAAAAAATCAATCGCCTCGGAGACCGACATCTCCAGCACATCATGAATGTTCTTGCCACGGTACTTCACGCCCAGCACATCCTTGCGGTAGCGCTTGCCGTTGCAGGTTTCACAGGTAAGCTCGATATCCGCCATAAACTGCATCTCGATCGTCTGCACGCCTTCGCCCTCACAGGTTTCGCAGCGTCCGCCGGGCACGTTAAAAGAGAAATGACCCGGCTCGTAGCCCATCAGCTTGGATTGTCGTGTGTTGGTAAAAAGATCGCGAATACCGTCAAAGGCTTTTGTATAGGTGGCGGGATTAGAGCGTGACGAACGGCCTATCGGTGACTGGTCGACCATCTCCACGGAGTCGATGTGATTTAATCCTTTAATAGCCTTGTGCCGACCCACTTTGTCGTTGTAGGTACCCAGCTGTTTCTGGATGCCCCCGTAGAGCGTATCGTGCACCAGGGTAGACTTGCCAGAACCGCTGACTCCCGTCACGCATATAAACTTGCCGAGTGGAAATTCCACTTCCAGGCTTTTCAGGTTGTGTTCGGTAGCCCCCTCCAGCACGATGGAGTTGCCACTTCCCTTCCGACGCTTGGCGGGCACGGGAATCTCTTTGCGCCCGCTCACATATTTACCGGTTAGCGTCTTGGCTTCTTTAAGGTTTTCGTAAGAACCTTCAAAGACCACTTCTCCGCCGTGTATACCGGCAAAAGGACCGATATCGATGATATTGTCCGCGGCCTCGATCATTGCCGGATCGTGCTCAACCACCAGCACCGTGTTGCCGATATCGCGTAACGACTTCAGGATGTTGATCAGGCGATCGTTGTCGCGCGGGTGCAGCCCGATAGTGGGTTCATCCAACACATAAAGACTTCCAATGAGCGAGCTTCCCAGTGAATTTGCCAGGCTAATTCGCTGGGATTCTCCGCCGCTGAGCGTGTTGGCCAGCCGGTTCAGGGTCAGGTAATCGAGTCCCACTTCATCCAGGTACTTCAGGCGCTTGCGAATTTCGAACAGGATCTGCTCAGCTACTTCTTTTTCAAAGTCGGTCAGCTCCAGATCCTCGAAGAATTCTCGAGCATGTCCAATCGTCAGCTCAGCAATCTCCCCGATGTGCTTGCCATCCACCTTTACGTAAAGCCCATCCGGACGCACGCGGTATCCTTCACAATCGGGGCAGCGACTGTAGCCGCGGTACCGGGAATAGAATACCCGCATGTGCACTTTGTAGGACTGGCTTTTAATATCCTCAAAAAAGTCATTCAGCCCCTTGTATTCATCCTTACCCTTCCAGATGATATCCTTCATCTCCTTGGAAAGCTCATTATACGGCGTGTCAATCGGCAGGCTGTAGCGCGCCGACACCTTAATCAGGTCGCGAAGATTTTTGCTGAATTTCTGTCCACTGTAGGGGGCAATTGCACCGTCGCGGATCGTCTTGCCGGGATCGGGAATTACCAGGTCTTCATCAATGCCGGCCACCCGTCCAAAGCCTTCGCATTTGTCACAGGCGCCATACGGGTTGTTGAAGGAGAACATCTGCGGCGTAGGCTCTTCAAACTCGATACCGTCCATCTCAAAACGCTCGCTGAAGTTTATCTCTTGCCCATTCCGAATTTTGATAGAGCAACGGCCGCGTCCTTCATGAAAAGCGGTTTCCACGGAATCGGCGATGCGGCTCCGGGTATCGTCGTCCTTCTTCACCCCGAGACGGTCAACCAGCACGCGGTATTCATCAGCATTCATCTTCTTGGGATTGACGTCATCGGTAGTCAGATCCAGCAGCTGCTCATCTTCAACATGAAGCAGGCGTGTGAGTCCCTTTTCTTTGAGCACCTTGAGCTCGTCATTTAACTTCTTTTTCTCGTGGTGCGGGATGGGAAACAGCACGTAAAACTTGGTGCCCTCCTCGTACTGGTCAAACAGCTCGTCAATGACCGTCTTGGTGGAGTCCTTCTTTACTTCCTTACCCGACTTGGGAGAAATTGTGCGGCCGATACGTCCCCAGAGCAGACGCATATAGTCATAAATTTCGGTTGTGGTTCCAACCGTAGAACGCGGGTTGGATGAAGTAGTCTTCTGCTGGATCGCCATCGCGGGAGAAATACCCTGCATAAAATCGACGTCCGGCTTGTCCATCCGCTCAAGGAACTGCCGGGCATAGCTGGAGAGACTCTCCACATATCGTCGCTGGCCTTCGGCATAGATCGTATCAAAAGCCAGACTCGACTTCCCGGAACCGGAGACGCCGGTCACCACAGTCATTTTGTTCCTGGGAATTTCAATGTCAATGTCTTTGAGGTTGTGCACCCGGGCTCCCTTAACGATGATGGGACGGTCGCCACTTTTGATTTGCTTCTCTTTCGCTACAGCTTCAGATTGGGACATTCAGTAGTGATAATTTTAAGCTTTCAAATAAACAAGTGAATATACGAAAATTAGATCAGAAGATGTGACCTGAATATGGATAAAAAATTCTACTGCGGTTGATGAATGGGTGGTAACAAAAAATGGGAGTGGTATCGTTCTCTGGTTGGCTATATACCATGTGCGACGCACTTCACAAGTGCGTCGCACATCTAAAAGTGAAACGTTGCTTCCTGCTGAATATGTTTATCAATGCGACTAATTTAATTAAACTGTAAATCTGAGATATCAGCGTAAACCGCGGGAGTTAAATCTTCCCGCAGATTGCGCAGATTTCGCAGATTTTAATACCTGCAAATCAAGATAATACACGCCAAGACAACATGGACAACCGTTACTACCTGTTTGCCGAATTCCTGGTCCTTTTTATCGGCCTGCCATTGGCATTTTATTTTGACCTGGTGTCAATCCCAAAAATTGCGGGGTTGCTGGCCGTGTCGCTCTTCACTGTTCTGGTACTCTGGTTTGATAAACGGCATGACTTCAGCAAGCTCTTCTCGCTGCCGGATGGCAATGCCTCTGTTCAAAAACTGCTGCTTAAAAGTCTTGCCGTTGCGCTGACCATCACCGGGCTGGTATTGTTGTTGAATCCCGATGAACTGTTCATTTTCCCGCGACAACAACCCTTGGTCTGGATGATCGTAATGCTGCTCTACCCGCTCCTGTCGGCACTTCCCCAAGAACTTATCTACCGGGCCTTTTTCTTCGAGCGGTATGACAAGCTTTTTCCCTCGGAACAATTGCTGGGGATCGCGAGCGCTATCGCCTTTTCTGCCCTGCACATTATTTATGACAACTGGTGGGCTGTGGGATTGTCCCTTGTCGGGGGCTTTATATTTGTGCAGACCTACCGAAAATCGAGATCATTATACTGGGTTTCAGTGGAACATGCCATTTACGGTTGCCTGGTCTTCACCATCGGGATGGGGCACTTTTTTTATGAGGCTTTTTGAGGTGTAAACTGCTCATTCAATCCGCATTCTCCGCACCAGGTGATTTTCCCAGTCAGTGATATACAGGAAGGTCTCGCTATAACTGAGTGCCAGGTGGTAGGGTTTGTTGAAGCGAGCTTTGTCACCAATTCCATCAGCATGACCCGGCATGCCATTACCGGCCAATGTTACCACCTCCTCATCTCGTATCATCCGGATGGCGTGGTTGCCGGAGTCAGAAAAAAGGATGGTCCCGTCAGCATCAACCTCGATCCCGGTCGGTCGATTCAATCGGGCCATCTCCAAATCCCCGTCCCGGAACCCGGGCTCCCTATTACCGGCCAGGGTAGACACGCTTCCGGTTTCGATATCAATTTGCCTGATTCGGTGGCTGTAATAGTCAGCCACATATAATCTCTTTCCATCGGGGTGAAGTGCCAGGCTCAAGGGTGCAGTAAATGTAGCTGATTCCGCCGGGCCGTCGTTATCTCCCGGCCTGCCGGACCCTGCTAATATGCTGACATTTCCCCATCGATCGATCTTTTTAACCTGGAAATTATAGGGATCAGTGACATACATCGTCTTGTCGGGACCAATGGCAATATCAGAGGGAGCCTTCCAGGATATCCCATTTGCAATGCCCGAATAGGTGCCTACATCCCGATCGTAACTGACACTTCGTATCGCCAGGTTATGTGCATCTGCTACATACAACATTCCACTGGGTGCCAATGCCAGGCCCATCGGTTTTGAAAAAAGTGCCTCATCAGCCGATCCATCTTTATATCCTGAACCCCAACCTCTTCCTGCCCAGGTCGTCACATGCCGGTCTCGGTCGATCTTTCGAATCAGGGCGTTCTCAGAATCACCTATATAGAGGGCCCCGCTGGGATCTGTTGCAATACCCCAAGGCCTGTTAAAACGTGCACTCTCTCCATCTCCGTTGCGATTTCCCATCACCCCACCGGCCCAGGTTTCTACTGTAATGGTATAAATATATGTGAACTGAGAGCCTTCCCCGGTTTTGCCATTTACTGTAACGCTTACAGGTCCGGATCCGGCATTTTTGGGTACAAGTACTTCCAATCGCTCTTTAGATGCAGAAACCAATTGCGCCTCATGCCCATTGAAATGGACTGTATTGGTACTTTTTCCTCCGCCAAAATAATCACCGGTTATAATCACACGTGTATTGAAGACTCCACTGTCAGGTTCAATAGAAATTAGATGGGGATGTTCGGTATAGATCGAACCCACGATTGTATTGCTATCTGAACATGCAGTTAAATTAACAAGGAGGGCAACACAGGAAATAAGCAGCCACTCCCGGACTGTCTTTTTCTCTCTTAACATAGTTTTTTCCTCTCTATCTATTTTAGACGACCGCTCAAAAGTTAAATGAAGGGCATCAGACGCCTGAACAATCCGACGTATACTAACTTGCGCTTGCTCCTGGAAAACTATCAACTCCAGAAATGACTCAGATAAACCTATCTCTCCATTTATTTGAACTGTAATAGGTGGATGATGTTCCCATCTGTGAACTTTTTTATACAGAACCAGCGTTTAGCATCTCTGGCAAAATCATTATCTTTGATCGTTCAAAACAAAATCGTTTACAAACAGGAATTTAATGTCCATCAATAAACAGCAGGTACGAACAGCGCTAGCCCATGTCATCCATCCAAAGTATGGAAAGGACCTTGTAACCCTAAATCTGATCCAGGACCTGATCGTGCAGGATAAATTTATCACGTTCACAATCGATCTTCCTGAAAAGACGCCCGAACTGGATACTAAGCTGAAGAAGATGTGCGAGGACACCCTTCGCAAATATGTGGACGACGATCTGGTCCTCGATATTCAGACTGCAGTGAATCTGTCTAAAAAAAGAGAGCTCGAGGGCGATGAAGATGCAGGCGGCGAACCGGCATTCCCGGGTCAGGGGCACCGGGAAAAGAAACAGCAAAAGCCACCCCAGCAGCAGGGCGATGAAGAGCTGTTGCAGGGCGTAGATAATATCATAGCCGTGGCTTCCGGGAAGGGCGGTGTGGGAAAATCCACAGTTGCGGTAAATCTGGCTTGTGGCCTGGCGCGAACCGGGGCCAAAGTGGGCCTGCTGGATACCGATATTTACGGGCCGAGCATACCCACCATGATGGACACACATGAGCGGCCGAATATCACGACACAAAAGAAGCTTATTCCACTGGAAAAGTATGGAGTTAAGTTTGTTTCCATGGGCCTGCTTGTTGATCCTGACCAGGCAATGATATGGCGCGGACCGATGGTTACGAGTGCCGTCAAGCAATTTATGCAGGAAGTGGTCTGGGGCGACCTCGATTACCTGGTTCTCGACCTGCCTCCCGGAACGGGTGATGTGCAGCTGACGATCGTGCAAACCGTGCCTTTGACCGGTGCTATCGTTGTTTCTACTCCACAAAATGTTGCTTTGGATGATGCGCGAAAAGGAGTAGCAATGTTCAAAAAAGTGAGCGTGCCGGTGCTGGGTATCGTAGAGAATATGGCCTACTTCGTGCCCCCGGACATGCCGGACAAGAAGTACCATATTTTCGGTGAGCACGGGGCCCGCGACCTCGCAGAACGCATGGGCATTAACTTCCTGGGCGAAATCCCGCTGGAGCAGTCCGTCCGGGAAAGCGGCGATGCCGGCAAACCCATTGTTTTGCAGGATGTAGAATCGAAGTCGGCACAGGCTTTTATCGAGCTGTCCAACAATACTATCCAGCAACTGGCCCTCCGCAACAAGGAACAGGGACCTACTGAGAAAATCGATATTAAGATCAAGCCGTAATAAATCCGCTGGTGCGGTCCACTACACAAGTGGGGCTGCACCTTCGAATAAACTTTCGCTTGTAAGATGGAGCACACCTGGGAGTGTACCCCATCCGTTTGTGCTTATTTATTTCATTGAGTGTAGAGCTACGCGATTGCCTTCGGTATCTTCAAAGACCGCCATATACCCGTAATCACCGGATATTTGAGTCTTGGGCGTCAATATTTTACCGCCATTCTTTTCAATACGGTTCAATACGAGTTGAAGATCGGGCTCACCGCTTAAATAGACCAGCGCTCCATCGTGGCTGGGTTTGTAGAACCCCTTGTGTTCACAAAGAGCACCACCTATTCCGCCTTCTTCTACGGGAAACATACTCATCTTGAAATCATCATCACCCATATCCAGGTCGGTCAGTTCCACTTCAAAAATACTCTCGTAGAACTTTTTGGCTCTGCTTATTTTCTTGGTGGGAATTTCAAACCAAGCGACCGCTGTTTTCATCTTTTTAAGTGTTTTTGGTGCCATAATTCCCTCTCCTTTTTTTGTTTTTGATGGAATAAGAACGCTAACAGAACGGTTAATTCACAACATACTATTCAATTGTCGTCCTACTGTCGTGCTGTCTAATTTGCAGCGTTGACAGCATTTGCTAAATTACTACAAAACAGGAAGATAACCTATATAGAAATGTCAAATAATCGACTGGCCCGGATGGTGCGCTCCTTACGGAAACAGCGTTCTTGGTCGCAATCTCACCTGGCAAAAGCGGCCGGGGTTAGTACACGAACAATTCAGCGACTGGAGCGCAGAGGGACTTGCTCTCAAGAAACCTTGCTATCGGTAGCGGCAGCTTTTGATGTGGACGTAAAGGAATTTACAGACCTAAAGACTGAGAGTCGGGTATCGCAAGAACAGTCTGATTCCAGTTCGGAGGACTGGCTCAACGTAGATAAACATCGACTACAAAATGTGATGACAGCTGTTGGGGCTTTTCTTCTGATCCTGCCCGTTAGCTTCCTCTCCGTAGGGATTTTCAAGTACACAATGCAGATTGAGTGGTATCCCGATCCATTTAAATGGCTACAGGGATCTGATATGCTTTTTGCTCTTTGGAACACTATTTCCCCGGCGCTCCTGCTCGGTTGTCTGGCACTTGCATTTGCCCTTAATCTCGTGCCTTTCCTGGATCTTAATTTCCGATTTAGCACTAAAACATTATTTAGCTCAATCCAATATGTAGGAAACAGGTGGAATATGACTATCGTGGCGATCAGCCTGCTGGTGATCGGGGGCATCACAACCTATGTGATTACGGAAAATATAGCAGAACATGCCATCCAACTGTATTTTCGCTAGCCTGTGTTACTCTATATTTATTTTGATCCTGAAACAAGTTCAGGATGACACAGAGTTTTTAAAACCGCCAAATACATCAGCATACAACATGCAGTAAATTGCTGAAAAATATTGGCTAACCTGACTTACGCAATAACTTGAATGCATGATCCCATGATTGGGTAAGCATCCCATATTTGACCCATAAGATACAAAGAGGCTCCAGTTCCCGCGCTCCCTCAATCCCCCCGATATCGATCACGGACCAACCAAAAAGCTCACAAATTTCGGTAACCGTCTCTTTAGCGTTGCCATTATTACCGCAAATAAACATGTCTGGCGGGCCATCGGGAAAATCGGGATCAACCATATGGGCATTTCCTACAATATTAAAAACCTTAACGATGTGAGCCTCTGGCAGCCAGCGCTGGATCTGTTCCCCGCCTGAGTCTGTATGCCCAATAGCCAGGCGCGGCGGCTTCCCCTCTTCAAACACCAATGGATTAGTGACGTCCAGTACTGTTTTACCAGAAAAATGCTTTTTACCCGCCAACCCGATTGCATTTTCACAACCGCTCCAGGCCACGGCAAGCACAATCACTTCACCATATTCCGCTGCCTCTTCAAACGTCCCGCCCGAGGCCCTTGCTCCCGCCTGGTGAACCCAGCTCGTCACCTTTTCACTTTTGGGAGAACGCGAACCTATCATCACGTGGTGACCATACTTTATGAAACCACGTCCAAGTGCCATTCCAACATCTCCGGATCCTATGATTCCCAACCTCATAAACACCTCCATCTCAATAGATTTCAGTTGTTTATGTAGAATACACAAAAGGAAAATAATTTGCTCTAAAATAGATCAGGAAGGCTTAACCCTATTGCCCTTCTTAACAAATAGACACGTCAGTTCCCAAGGAAACGGTTCCCCGCTCCCGGCCCGCGCCGTTGGTGCATTCCGCGCATACTTTGCTCAAGGATGCGATCGAACCGCGGTTTTTGATCTTCCCTGAGCTGTCTCCTGATCTGGCGAAAATGTTCATAGTTAATGCGTTCAATGCGTGCTTGAGCCTGCCCGATCTGGGCTGAGAGGCTGTCGACATTCTGCTCTGTTTTTAGACTGTCTGCAGATTGCAGCAGGCCTACATAAGCGGTCCTTCTCTTTCGGAGTTGATCCATCAAGGGACGTATTTTACGGACGTGCTGTATTCTAAGATCCCGGATGCGTTCCTGTTGCCCGGGATTCAATTCAAGTTCGCGCTGCAGAAACTGCTGAACCCGGCGGGGCGGTTCATCCCTGAAAAAAACGGCCTCCCTGGGGGGACGTATCAACCAGATTGTAGCTATGGTCCCGATATTCAGAATAAGCAATATGATAAATCCCGTTAATGCCCAGCGATACTTCTTTGCATATTCCATGATATTTTATTCCTCGTCAGTAAGTTCATAAATAGTGGGAATTTCAAGCAGATAATCTTCGGTAAAGGCCTCCAGGTTCTGTTGACGAACGGTTTCGGCATCACCATACGCTTCCTGGTATTCAAGTACCGTCAGGATATTGAACAAGACAAGAACAATAACTGCGGCAGCGGCTACCAAGAGCTGAGGATTCCATTTTCTACTGACGCCTTCTTCTTTATTCTCAAGGCGCTTCTGCAGTCGCGAGTAGAAAAAGTCGTTCGTTTGGGCACGTTCTATACCCTCCAGCGATCGAAGGGTTTTTTCCACCTCTTGCTCAATATTTCTATCTTTTTTCATCTTTAGCTAACTCTCATCTTTATAAAATTTATGCAGCTGCTTCCGCAAGCTAGTTTTGGCACGGTGAATGAGCGACTCTACCGCCGATACGCTTGTTTCCATGACATCGGCAATCTCTTTGTAAGCCAAGCCCTCCACTTTGTGGAGAATGAAAGCAGTTTTCTGGTTTTCCGTGAGCTTATCGATCTCCCGGAACAGGATCGCGGATCGCTCTTTATTCTCCAGCGCCACGCCGGGATGCTCGAACATATCCTGCGCCGAAACCCGGTCCGGATTCCCTTCGTTGGCAACGGCTTCAAAAAACGACCACCGCTTTTTCCGCTTTCTGTATCGAATAAGCTCCAGCGACTTTGTCACTGCAATCCGGTAGATCCACGTGGCAAGTGAAGCCTCATTGCGGAATGAGTCTATTGAGTCAAACACCGTTATAAATACCTCCTGTGCCGTATCTTCGGCATCTTCATGATTATGGAGAAAACCGAGGCAGGTATTATAGATGCGGTCTTTTTGCTCCTCCACAAGCGTTTTAAATGCTTGGGAGTCGCGCTCTTTAAGCCGCTCTATGAGTTGCTGCTCGTTCTCCAACTATCACTTTCTTCGTTTATCCAATTCCTGATACTGCAGGTTAAAGACTAATTAAATCGCAAACAATTGGCTGCCGGAAAGCTCAATGACTTACCGGCAGCTGTGCCAGCATCTTATCTTACCTGTGATGAAATCGCATGCCGCGACGATTAAACTTCATGTCTCCGAAATTACCTCCAAACGCCCCATGGGAATCAAACACCACTTTTTGCTCGTCGGTTAGTAGCTCTCGTATATTCATCCGGGTTTGCAGGTGCTGTTTCATGAGTTCGGTTCGCAATGCACCCACTTCTTCGATCACCTGGTTTGCGGCCTCTGTATCTATCTCGTCACCACCTGTGGTAAGCGTTCGGAGTCGCGCCCGTTTTTCGTTAAGTTGGTTTCGAAGGTCGAGACTCTCTTCCTGTGCTTTCAGGCGGATGTCGCGGATCTGTTCCCGCTGCTCATCGGTCAGATCCGGCAGCATATACTCCATATTCCCGCGTTGAAAGTGTGGCCTTTCGGCCATAGCCCGCCGCCCTTGTTGAGCAGCAGCAGTTTCGGCAAACATGAAAGTAAATAGCAGGATTAGGGATGGGATGTAGTATTTCATTGGTTTCTCCATTGGAATTATTATCGGCAGTTTTAATCGCTCTTCAATTAGTTAGATGCCAACCATGGAGAAAACTTGTGGTAAAATAAGAAATTAATTTTCCTATGCATCTCCGGCTACATTCAGACCAACTCCCCGTTATTGGACATTAGCCCTGAATTTCAGATTGGATGTTATCATCTCTTTCTACTGTTCATTTTTTCGATGAAGAAAAAACGAACCAAAAAATTCACCAGAAAATCCCAGATATTGTTCTAGATTGCCTTTATATACTAAATTGCTTTGGAACTGTTAATGCCTTTTAATTAGCTGCCTGCAGGGATTCTCTGGACTCGGGGAACGTATTGCCAAATTCTTTTCCAGTAGCCCTTTTAAGTTTCATATTCATCTCTTTGTAGCAAAAGGTGAAAAACGGAAGCATTTCTGCTTGAAACCATTGCCGCGACGAATCAGATCAGCAGCAATTGAGGTAATCAAACCGGTTGAGTTAAATGCTTCTTGAATTTTTCGTCTCTTTTGTTCTGTGTCCGACTACCGGCGTTATCAAGATAAAAGGAACATCTCCAAGAATTACACTCTCTATCAGCGAAATTTACTTAGGCCAGCTAACAATTAGCCATAATCACCAAATTACTCATTGTAGGTGTCTGGAAGGTCGTTTTCGTAGAGGATGACATCGCCAGGCTGAGCAAACTCCTGCACAATATCGTTGGCCTGGAACAGGCTGTTTACTACGCGCACTTTTTCACCGGGAAATCCCGTGGAATGGATTCCCTGTAGGATCGGCTTGGTACGCTGCTTGCCGACAAGAATCACCAGGTCGAGATCAGCACGGCCTACGGCTTCCCCAAACTCCCGGTTTTTCTGCTCCTCCAGTTCACCCAGCTCTATCATGCCGGGAGTTATGATAATACGGCGACCGCTTTTGAATTGGGAAAGAATCTCAACAGCATTTCGCGCTCCAACCGGGTTCGAGTTAAAAGCGTCATCAATCACGTATATATCGCCCTGCTTTTTCAACTCTAGGCGGTGTTCTACCGGTTCAATCTGAGATGCCGCCACCGCCATCGTTTTGGGGCGGATATCAAAAAGGCGAGCCACCCCCACAGCCAGCAGCATGTTGAGTACATTGTGGGAACCGAGCAGTTTGGTTTGAAATGACTCAGTCTGTCCATTCAAGTGTAGTTGAAAACCGGTGCCTTCCGGACCGAATGTAATGTCACTGGCCCTGATTTCTCCCTGTTCTAATCCCACCCCCAAAACTTCCACATCCTCACGGAGGGCGGCCATCTGCCGCACGCGGGGATCATCGAAATTGAGCACCGCTTTGCCGTTGGGATTGAGACGCTTCACAATTGTACTCTTGGTCCGGGCGATGGCATCCTGGGAGCCAAAGGTCTCGAGGTGGGCAATACCCACATTGGTCACCACTGCAATATCCGGCTGCACGATGTCGCAAAGTTCATCGATATTGCCCTCGTAACGTGCGCCCATCTCAAGGATCAAAATCTGGTGGTGGGCCTCCAGGTCGTTGTTGATCACCTTGCAGATGCCCATCGGCGTGTTGTAGCTGCCGGGTGTGGAACATACGCTATACCGCTCTTCCAACAGGTCGCGAATCATGAATTTGGTGCTCGTCTTCCCATAGCTGCCCGTTATCCCGATCACGGTCAGCTCTGGCATGGAGGCCACCTTTTTCCGGGCCAGGTCAATATAGTATTGATGCACCCGCTTCTCTATAGGAGCCGTAAGCATGGCGGCCAGGAAAATCCAGAATGGCATCAGGGCATCAGCCAGCACCCAGCCAAACGCCAGCACGTAGATATCGGCACTGTGGAGAAGTGGCTGCTTCATTGGAATATTGGTAAACGGGATCTGCCCTAGATAGGCACCTGCTGTCGTCAGGTAAGGTAATATCAGGCTAAATATGGCATAAGGAATCGAAAGGCGGATCATCCGCGATGTGAACACGAGCGGTTTTTTCTGCTTTTCACCGCGGTAATAATCAAATTTACCAAACCAGAAAATGGCGAACATTGAAAGCGTAATAATCGCAGCACTGCCGGTAATGGTATTCGACATAAAATAGAGCAGCAAAAAAATAATGAGATTATACAGCACATGTTCCGGTGTTAACACCCGCTGGTTCCAGTGCTCAAAAATCCAGCCCCGGTATTCCTTTATTTTATATCCCTTTTGCTGAAAAATGTGCAGGAAATATTTACCCCTGAGGAAGGTGTGCCGGGCCATCACCAATACAAAGACCACGAGCAGGAGTTCAATAAACTGGAAGTACAAGTTCAAAGGCGAAAATCCGAATTAAATTGAGGTTAACTGTCTGTTTGAAAGTCGCTAAAGTAACTGAGTTCCATTATATTAACGGCCTTCAATAAACTTTCATCCAAATTAAACAGGACGAAAATATATGAAATTAATTATCCCTATGGCAGGGCGCGGCACAAGGGTCCGTCCCCACTCGCATACTACACCCAAGCCGCTGCTACCCGTAGCCGGAAAAATGATTGTTGAACGCATTGTAGAGACTTTTGTTCGAACGCTGGACCGCACCATTGACGAGATTGTATTTATCCTGGGTCCAGATTTTGGGCAGGAGATTAAGGACGCCCTTTCTAAGATGAGCGACCGTCACGACGCGAAATCATCCTTCCGGGTACAGAATGAGGCTCTGGGTACCGCCCATGCGGTATACTGTGCTGAGGAAGATCTTGAAGGGGAATGCATTGTCGTTTTTGCGGATACCATTTTTGATACCGACTCCGAAGTTTCTGTCGAAGAGGCTGACTCCGTTGTGTGGCTGAAAGAGGTTGACGATCCCTCCCGCTTTGGCGTAGCGGTGCATGAAGGGAATAAAATCACCGACTTTGTGGAAAAACCCGACAAGCCGATCTCGAACCTTGCGATCATCGGTGTGTATTACTTCAAAGATGCGGGTGATATTAAGAAAGAGATCAAATATCTGCTCGACAATAATATCCGCGGCAAAGGTGATGAATACCAGCTGACCGATGCCCTCGACCGGATGCTCAAGGATGACAAAGTGTTCAAAAAAGCGACCGTCGACCAGTGGCTTGACTGTGGTACGTTGCCGGCATGGCGGGCAACATCAGGCGTCATCCTCGAAAAAGAGCAGGAACAGCATCCCTATAACGAGGATGACTACGAAAACACTACGATTAAAGAGCCGGTTTATATCGGCGAAGGCGTGGACCTGGAAAACTGCACGATAGGCCCCAATGCCAGTATAGCCGCCGGTTGCAGCCTGAAAAACACGACGGTCAAAAACAGCATTGTTCGCTCAAATACAACGATTGAAGACAGCCAGATCGCCAACTCTACCATAGGCCAGCACGTAGAGCTCAAAAATGTGAACCAGGAAGTGCATGTGGGAGATCATTCGAAGATCGGCGTTAAAGTGTAATTGGTATTGAGTAGAGAGTAAAAGTATTAAATTTTCAAACTCTTGTTGATCAGCATTACTAAACCTCCAGGGTTTTCGTAGCCCTGGAGGTTTTTTGGTTTTACAGCTCACAACATCATCAAGAACAAATCTACAAATTTATTTTAGACCACGAGAAATATTTACAGAGAATTTATTGTGTTTCCAGATTTTTTTTGAAGGTTATATACACAAATTGATAGACCTTTCTATTTAGATTTCAGCAGCAGGAGTAAGGCGAAGAGACGACGATTAGTGAACTTGATACATTGAGACGTTTAATTTTATCCATCATGATTAGAGTAACTCTTGTACTGCTGTTGGTATCGATATTATCCAACTGTACCCTTCTGAATTCCCGTAAGTCCACTCCACCGGAAGGCTGGTTTGAAGTCGATGTTCCCGTAGGGGAAAAAGATAACTCTTATAACATTCAGGATCTGCATTTTCTGAACCGTGATGTCGGCTGGATTTGGAACTAATGGTTGAAGTCGATGACGGAAACAAAACCGGGCAAGATACCTTTTATATCTCATGTTCTGACTGTTCCGATGATGGTGGAATTTTTGATTAATCGATTTTCATCCCTTTGCCTAGTCTATAATTTAACCCTCCAAGGGTTCCAAACCTTGGAGGGTTTTTATATTCAACTATGCAACAGGATAATAAATCGAAGCATTTCTACCTGCCGAGGGAGCTGGCAAGTGACCTAACCAACGAATAAATCGTTTTCAATTCCGATAACCGTTCATAAACCTGGAAGCATTTTCCCTTGTGCTGTTCATTTTTTCGATGAAGAAAAAACGAACCAAAAAATTCACCAGAAAATCCCAGATCTTGTTCCATATCGCTCTTAATTAATAAATTGCTTTGGAACTGTTGTTGCCTTTTCATTGACTTTCTGCAGGGATTCTCTGGGCTAAAGAAACATATTGCCAAATTTGTTCCCGAAGGTCCTCTCCTTATAGCAAAAGATGAAAAACCGGAAGCATTTCTGTCTGAAACCGGTGCGGCATAGGGTTCATTCAGCGCTACTGGCTGGAGTCAAACCGGTTGAGTTAAATGCTTCTTGAATTTTTCGTTCCTTTTGTTTCAAGACAAAAGGGACACCTTTATTTGGTTTAGAAAACCTAACAGGACCTTTTTGAGGAAGTCATATTTACAGAATAGGGGGATCGTTTCTTAAGAGTTTGCTAAATAAAATCCTCAAACGGGCGCTCCTGGTCGGCTTCGCGGAGTGTTTTATGGATCTCATCATGGTGGCCCTCCGGCTCAAGGTGAATCGTCACAATCACATCTCCGCGCACGCCGTCGATGAGTCGCCGTTCCAATACAGTGGCATCTTCATGGGCCTTTTTCAGGCTGACGCCCTTTTCGAAGAGAGCGTGGAGCTCAATCCAGGTCGTGTTGCCGGTTGTACGGTGCCGCAGGTTGTGTACGTTGCTCATGGAACCGGGCAGCTCCTCACGCATAATCTCCCTGATTTTCTTATCGATCTTAGGATTCCGGCTGTCCATCAGTCCGTCTATGGAATATTTGAGCAGCTTAAATCCCTCGTACATGATAAACAGAGCCAGTCCCACCCCCACAATGGAATCAAGCACATCCCACTCGGTAAACTTGATGATCAACAGCGTACCTACAACACCGAGACTCGTCCACACATCGGTGAGGGTATGCCGTGCATTGCTGATTACCATCATATTGTCCTCTTCACGTCCCACTTTCATCAGGTAGCGGCCCAGCAAAAAGTTGATTCCAGCTGCCCCGCCCAACAAGTAAATCCCGGTATTTAATTCCTGAAGATTATACCCCGTCAGGTAGGTGTTCACTGATTGATAAATAATAGTGATACCGGCGATCAGGATAACGGCTCCCTCCACCCCGACCGATAGAAATTCAACCCGCTCGTGGCCGTAAAGGTGCTTGTCGTCGGCAGGCTTGGAGCTGAGCAGAAATCCGTAATAAACGAACGCCACTGCCAGCACGTGGATAAAGGATTCGGCGGCATCGGAGAGCGCCGTGGTAGAATTGGTAACCAGGAAGCCGCTGGTTTTAACAAGCAACAGACACAGCGAAACCACCAGGCTTACGCGTAATGCTATCTTGGGACGAGACTTTTTCAAAGCGCTTTACTTTACCTCCATTTGCCCAAAAAGATTAGTGAAAGAATACCTGAAAGCAAGTACAATTGTTATTATTTTTACGCTCATTTGAAGAATCTGAACAGGCAACACCATTTCCTTTGAAGGATATAGCTCCTAAACATAAAAAGGTATTCGAAGTTATTTCTGAAGCTGGCGCCGCCCTCGACCAGCCGGTCTATGTGGTAGGCGGATATGTCCGCGACTATTTTCTGCAGCGTGATAAAGATAGCAATGAGCTGGATATCGACTTTGTCACAGTTGGATCTGGAATAAAAATGGCGAAAGAGGTCGCAAAGCGGCTGGGCAGCGATAAACTGGCGGTTTTCAAGCAGTTTGGGACAGCACAAGTTAAATATGAGGGACTGGACCTCGAGTTTGTGGGCGCACGCAAAGAAAGCTACCGGCGTAACTCCCGCAAGCCTATTGTAGAAGATGGAACGCTCGAAGACGACCAGCTGCGGCGTGACTTTACGATCAACGCGCTCTCATGGTCGCTCAACAAAGATAGCTTTGGGGACCTGAAGGACCCTTTCGGAGGCATCCAAGACCTGAAGAAGCAGCTTATCCGCACGCCGGTTGATCCGGAGCAAACCTTCGATGATGACCCCCTGCGCATGATGCGGGCAGTGCGGTTTGCCACGCAGCTTAACTTTGAGATCGAGGAAAATACCTACAAGGCGATCGAGAAGATGGCCTCTCGCATCGACATTGTTTCAAAGGAGCGGATAATCGATGAGCTGAATAAAATTGTGCTCGCTCCCAAGCCCTCCATCGGGTTTTCCTACCTGTTCCGTACCGGCCTGTTGAAAGAGTTTTTCCCGGAGATGCACCGGCTCCATGGAGTTAAAGAAGTGCGGGGCGTTCGGCATAAAGATAACTTCTGGCACACGCTCAAGGTACTGGACAATGTGGCTGAGATGAGTGACAACCTGTGGCTGCGCTGGGCGGCGATCATGCACGATATTGCCAAACCGGCCACACAACGCTTTGAAGAAGGCACCGGCTGGACATTCCACGGCCACGATGCCATCGGTGCCAAGTGGGTAAAGTCGATCTTTCGGCGTTTGGGGCTTCCCCTAGATGAACGGATGCGCTACGTTCGCAAACTGGTGCGGCTGCACCTGCGTCCCATTGCCCTGGTCTCTGATGAGGTGACCGACAGTGCCGTGCGTCGATTACTGTATGAGGCGGGTGATGACATTGACGATCTAATGACGCTTTGCCGTGCCGATATCACCAGCAAAAATGAACGCAAGGTTCGCCGCTACCAAAAGAATTTTGATCATGTGGAACAAAAGATCGAAGAAGTAGAGGAAAAAGACCGCATGCGACAGTGGACCAACCCGATCCGCGGGGAGGAAATCATGGAAGCGTTCGACCTTGAGCCCGGGCCTGTCATCGGGGATATAAAGGATGCGATCAAAGAAGCGATTCTCGACGGGGAGATCCCCAACGAGCACGATGCCGCCTACGAATACATGATGCAGATCAAAGACCAGTTTATCAGTGAGCAGTGAGCAGTACTACAGTGTTCAGTGTGTCAGTGTTCCTACTGCTCATATCTTAAATTAATAGCTCTAGACTGGATCTTGATTTCATCAGCATCGAAAATTTTCAATTCTACTTTTTTAATCATTAATTCCCCACTGTTAACTGACACACTGCCAAACTGTTAAACTGATTTATGAAGTGGATTGCTGAATCATACGCCAAAATTAATCTCGGACTTCACGTTCTGGAGCGCCTGCCCACTGGTTATCACCGCATCGAAACCGGGTTCGCGTTTATAAACTGGAGCGACCGTTTTGAGGTGGAAAAAGCGAGTCGCTGGCAGCTCGACATCGATACAGATGACGAAACAATCACCACCGGGGAGGACAACCTGATCAATCGGGCTATCGACCAGCTCAAGCGATACGTGGATATCAAGAACGCTTATCATATTAAAGTGGATAAACGAATTCCGGCGGGTGCGGGACTCGGCGGTGGAAGCAGCAACGCCGCGCTTACCCTGCGGATGCTCAACAAAATCGAAGAGCTCGGCCTTTCCGATGAAGAACTGATAGATCTGAGCCGTGACCTTGGGGCAGATGTGCCGCTGTTTATCAAGGGGCAGACCGGCATCGGGTCGGGCGTGGGGCACGAGATCAAGCCCTTGGACATTCAGCCCAACTTCTGGATTATCACCTGTTTCCCCAATGTAAAAAGCAGCACACCCGAGGCCTACAGCCATTGCCACCCCAACCCTGAACCTGATTTTGACCTCGAAAAAACATTGACCGAGGCCGATCCGGAAGAATGGCAATATACGTTGTTTAATGATCTTGAACAGTCAGTCGTGCCCCGCCACCACGTTGTAGGTAATATGAAAGATCAATTTTATGAATTCGGTGCGTTATATGCCTCAATGAGTGGTAGCGGTTCAGCGGTTTACGGCCTTTTTGAACAGGATTTTGTGGCGACCAATGCCTATCACGGCCTTGTGGAACTCGAATTCCCGACTAACATCACCAAACCGGGATTTAAACCCGATCACGGTATTTATAGGAAAGAATAGCAAATTAGATTATCGGGTAAAAGCATGGCGGATTTTCTTCTAACTCCTTCTGATCATTTTTTGAACGATCAAAATGAACAAAAAATCGCCTTCTGGGCAACACTTCATTTCGGTTAAAAAAAATCGAGATATTCATACTGAAAAGTCGCTTTAGCCCTACTAAAAAGTAATCTCAAACTGTTTGATAATGTAGCAGTTGCTTCAAGCTCTTCTTCAAATCGCTTGAAGCAGGTAGCCCAAGACCTTTGAAGCAATAACCCATCCTCATTGTCACCGTTTCCAGTACAAAATAACCTGATCTTTTTCCGTTCGTGATTGTATTCTTAGAAGAGCTGAGACCACATATTAGAAATATTTACTCACCTCACTTTTAATTGATCAATATTAGCTTTTAATTAGCTACTCACTTGTAAGAAATAAGGTATGTATTATGAATAAAAAAGTTACAGACGTTGACCCGCGAACCGGAATGGACGTGGAGTCATTTAAACAGGACATTCAACAGCACCTCTATTATACCCTGGCAAAAGATAAATACTCATCCACGGAATGGGATATCTACCGAAGCGTGGTTATTTCGGTGATGGACCGCCTGCACGACCGGTGGATCGATACCCAGCAGACCTACTACAAGCAGGATGTTAAGCGTGTTTATTACCTGTCGATGGAGTACCTGATCGGTCGACTGCTCGACAGTATGCTTATCAACCTCGGGATGCAGGAGGAGGCCGCTCAGGCTTTTGAGGAAATGGGGCTGGACTACGATAAAATCCGTGAAGTGGAGGTCGACGCCGGCCTGGGTAATGGCGGACTTGGTCGACTCGCCGCCTGCTATCTCGATTCCATGGCTACGCTCGGTATTCCCTCCATTGGATATGGTATACGCTACGACTACGGCATTTTTGACCAGGAGATTGAAGATGGGTGGCAGATTGAAAAGGCCGACCTCTGGCTGCAGTATGGATATCCCTGGAGCCTCGTGCGGCCCAAAGTGGAATATCCCGTTCAGTTTTATGGAGAATCGGTATCACATATGGGTGATGACGGGGAGCTTCACTTTGAATGGAAGAACACCCATGATGTGCTGGCGGTAGCCTATGACACCCCTGTACCGGGCTACAAAAATGACATTGTGAACCACCTCCGACTGTGGAAAGCTACCGCTTCTCATGAATTTGACCTTAAGAGTTTCAACCAGGGCGATTACATCGATGCGGTGCGAGATAACATGCTCGAGGAAAATATCTCGCGCGTGTTATATCCCAATGACAAGGTGTTCAAGGGGCAGGAACTCAGGCTGAAGCAGGAGTACTTCCTCGTTTCCGCTTCGGTGCAGGATGCGATACGCCGGTTTAAGAAACAGCACGATGATTTCCGCAAGCTGCCCGATAAAGTGGCCTTCCAGTGTAACGACACCCATCCCAACCTGGCCGTACCTGAACTAATGCGGATCCTGATGGATATCGAGGGTCTGAACTGGGATACTAGCTGGGAGATTACCTCGCAATGTATCAACTACACCAACCACACACTGATGCCGGAAGCACTAGAAAAATGGCCGATCTCCCTTATGGAGAACCTGCTTCCACGGCATACCCAAATCATCCATGAAATTAACCGTCGTTTTATGAATGAAATTCGGGCCAACTTCCCGGATGATGAGGAACGCGTGAGCCGCATGCGGATTGTCGGAGAAGAAATGAACCCAGTGGTGCATATGGGACCTCTCGGAATTGTAGCCGCTAATAAAGTGAACGGCGTCTCCAAGATCCACTCCGACCTGATGAAGAAGACGATCTTCAAGGATTATGCGGAGCTTTATCCGGACAAATTTACAAACGTAACCAACGGGATTACACCGCGACGCTGGCTGAAGCAGTGCAACCCCGGGCTTGCAAACCTGATAACCGATCGTATTGGTGACGAGTGGCTGACGAACCTGGACCAGCTACAGCAGGTGGAGCAATATGCTGAGGATGCCGATTTCCAGGAACAGTTTGATCAAATTAAACGTGAAAATAAGAAGCGGCTCGGGGACTACATTAAAAAAGAACTGGATATCGATGTGAACCCGGATTCTATCTTCGATATCCAGATTAAGCGTATACATGAGTACAAGCGCCAGCTGATGGCAGCCCTTCATGTGATCACGCTTTACAACCGCATCAAGGAAAATCCCGATGCTGACGTGCATCCCCGCACGGTTATTTTTGGTGGAAAAGCGGCACCCGGTTACACCACGGCCAAGCAGCATATAAAGCTGATCAACAATATTGGTCGCAAAGTCAATAACGATCCCGAGGTGGGAGATAAACTAAAGTGCATCTTCCTGCCCAACTACCGTGTTTCACTCGCTGAAAAGATGATTCCGGCAGCCGATCTTTCTGAACAGATCTCCACCGCAGGTATGGAGGCCTCCGGGACCGGTAACATGAAGTTTGCACTGAATGGGGCTCTCACCATTGGAACACTTGACGGGGCAAATATTGAGATCCGCAACCAGGTGGGAGATGAAAACATATTCATCTTCGGGCTGGAAGTAGAAGATATCGAAAAGCTACGCCACGAGGGGTATAACCCCATTGAGTACTACAAGAAGAACAAGGAGCTCAAGAAGGCACTTGACCAGATTCGCGAAGGTTTCTTTAGTCCTGAGGACAAGGACCTTTTTCAGCCAATCATCAATAACCTGCTGCATCACGGCGATTACTTCATGGTTCTGGCTGATTATGAATCATACGTTGAAAAACAGGAAGAGGTAGAGCAGGTGTACCGCGACAAGCAAGAGTGGTACAAGCGGGCCATTATCAATGTGGCAAATATGGGCTTTTTCTCTTCCGATCGCTCCATCCAGGATTATGCCGAACGCATCTGGGATATCGAGCAAGTAGAAAAATAATAGACTCTATCTTCATATACGACGCATTTCAGAACAGGAGTGCGTCGTATAATTTTTCATCCTGTCGCCACTTACAGGATGCTTTTATTTTTTCTAAAATTAATTGATTGCACATACAATCATTTATTGTATTTTGAATGTATGGCACTGAAAGAATCGAAATACAGCAACTGTCTATACTATGCTTCCAATATCCTGTCCCGAAAAGTGACAACTATGGCAGAAGAAGCATTCCGGTCGCTCGGTCTTGCTCCTTCCTACGCTTACCTGCTGATGACCGTCAACGATCAACCCGGTATCCAACCCAGTGCAATAAGCCGGGAATTGGGCCTCTCCCCATCAACCGTGACCCGGCTAATTGAAAAGATGGAGTACCGTGGCTTCCTCGAGCGGGTTTCTGAGGGCCGTGCCACCAAGGTGATGCCCACAGAGGAATGCAAAGCCCTGAATCCACAGCTTGAAAAATCCTGGCAAAATCTTCAACAACGCTTTTCCCAAGAACTCGGGGAACGCTATAAAGAGGTACTCACAGAAATGAGCTACAAAGCAGCAGAGAAGTTGGAGTAGCGTTATTTGTATATACAAGCTAATAAGTGAACTCCGGCAATAACCTGGTTTTAAAAGGTCAGATTATTGAAAAGTCTTTTAATCTACTCATGTTTGGCTGCTATCTCTGCAAGGCGCTTGTCAATCTCTGCTTTACTAAGCCAGTTACCTCTATAGATAACTCCTGCAACAGAAGTTGAATTGGAGATATCATCCAGAGGATTATTCTCCAACAGAACCATATCCGCTATTTTTCCCTCCTCAATAGTACCGGTGTTTTCCAGATTATCGAAGTATTCTGCCGGGTTGTAGGTGCCGGTTCGCAATGCTTCGAACGACGTCAAACCCGCATCAACGATATACTGCAATTCATGGTGGACTGAAAAGCCGGGCACATTAAAAATCTGGGGCGCGTCAGAACCGAGCAACAAACCGGCCCCCTGATCATGCAGCGCTTTGATCATATCGCGTCGAATCTGCAGGTACTGTTGGGCTAATTCTTCAGTATATATCTCATTACCAGTAATTGACTGCTTGCTGTTGATCCACTCCTTGACCATGTCACTTGGGAGATACTTGAACTCAGGGCGCTGGGCCAATACCTCGGCTGAATCAGTACCGATGACGTGTTCAAGCAGGGCCTGGGTCGGTACATTCCAGGTTGATGATTCTGCCGTCATCTGGGCCACTTCCGTTATTTTAGTGCTATCAACGTACGGTACTAGATGCATCCCAAAATAGATCACCCCGGGATCTTCAACCTGGGTTACATCAACAGTGTCAGCGACCAGCGCCTCCATATATTTATCCAGGTGATCAATGGTTCCCTGCCCCGCCTCCAGGGCACGCTGCAATCCCACTGAAGCGGGAATATGGCCAGAAAACTCGATACCGACTGAATTAGCCTCATCAGCAATGGCGTTGTATTCCTCAAGGCTGAGGCCGGGAAATATTTTGAGAAAATCATAACCTAACTTGTGCTGATCCCGCACCCGCTGACGAGCCTGTTCCGGACTCTCAATACTTCCACCACTAAAACCCGGGCCAGAGGTATAAATCCTGGGACTCACTATTTCATTTTGAGCCGCCTGTTCCCGAAGTTTGAGGTGTATCGGCTGACCAAGCATTCCGCGAATAGTGGTAATCCCGTTGGAGAGATAAAGGAAAAGCACATCCTCAATATATCCCATATTGTCCTGATCGGAAGGAATATGGGCATGCATCTCGGAAAGTCCCGGTATTAAGTATCCACCGCCCCCATCAATACGTTCAGCCGTGTCAGGCATCTGAACCCGATCCGCTCCAGTAATCCGGACAATGCGATCTCCCCTGATTACAACCGTACGGTTTTCCTGGATCTCCCCGTCATTCGCCATGGAGATAACATTTACATTTTCAATTATCTTATCGGCTTCTACCGGTTCTTCTGATGTGCAGCTCAATAAAAGTCCGGCGGTCAACAGAAATAGAATCTTCATCTTCATAGTCATTCCCCTTTATCTTTTGATGTATTCCTACCTATCCAATCACCCTGTTAAAGTACTGAAAAATAACAACTTACCAATTTCAGTCCAGTACATGATGTAATTTTCAGCTATCCTTTACGAACAACCTTGTTTTGTGAGTTCAAATACAGTTTTTCAGGGTAACAGTATCGCCACGTTTCTTTGGGTTCAATTGACCGGATAAGGGGATGTCCAGTCTCCTCGTAATGTTTCCGTGCATGGGTATTCTTTGATGAATCACAGCAGCCCACCTGTCCACAAACCAGGCACATGCGGAGGTGTACCCACTGGTCACCCTGCTCTACACACTGGGGACAGACCGTTACATCAGTTTCCGTAATTTCAATTTGATCAAGATGTGAGCACTCCATAGCAATCCTTATTGTTTGTTTTCTGTAGGAACCGGTCTATCTGAATAATCATAATCTGAAGATACTACGAATTCAACTCTGGACTCAGAATCATATCCTCCGGCGCATTATTGTCTGACAGACTCAACTCTGCAAGCTTGCGTCCCGCCTGGGTAATGGGCAAACAAACGGCTGAAGCCCCAGCTTCTCCCAGTGCACGGTGTTCATCCTCTCGCATTGTCAAAGCATATATGGCTCCTTTGTACTTATTAGTTCGCATATACTTGGTGGCATTCACTTTGGCCTCCGGTGTACCGATAGCCATAATCACTGATTTTACATTGCTCAGGTCCAGATTATTCCACAACTCAATATCCTGCATATCCCCATAGATTACGCGCCGCCCTTCCGACAGGTTTTGTTCTATACGCGCCGGGTCGATATCCATTCCAACAACATGCTTCTCCTCCTTTTTAAGGCGATCGTAGGCCGCCTGACCGGCATTGCCCATCCCTACCACAAGATACTCCGCTGATCCCAGGGAGATTGTTTGCTGGTCGGGGTGGCGAACATCCCGTTCAAACCGACTGAGAAACATCTCCATCCGTTCCCAAAGCCGCTCTTCCCAGATTGATAGCGGGGCGTTCAGGGCAAATGAAACCGCCGTCAGCAGAGCAAAAGCGATCACCACACCTTCTGGAATAAAGCCGGCTGATGCTGCTACAGAACCGGCGATCAGGGTAAACTCACTGTACGAGGTAAGCGATACTGTGGCAATAAAAGAGGTCCGCGCCCTGAGCTTAAAGGTGAGCATCAGTGCGTAAAAAAGGACCGCCTTAATTGGCAAAATAGCAATGGCGATCAGTGCCAGGTAAAAATCCTGCAGCGAGGGTAGGCCAGCTAGTCCCACTTCCAGGAAAAATCCCACCAGGAATGCCTCCTTTAATCCCCATAACTTCTTGGAAAGTTCATCTGCTACTGCGTGACCAGAGAGTAGCATTCCCGCAACGAGAGCACCGAGTTCCGATGAGAGACCCAGACCTTCGAAGATAGCTCCACCACCCATCGCCAGCATGAGGGCGAATAGCAGTTTGAGCTCTTCTTCATTGCTAAGCTCCACGATTTTGATTATTCCGGGACGAATAAGCGGCAATCCTAACAGCGCCAAACTCCAGGGCGATGGCGTAGTTCCACTGGTCAACCCAAGCAACACGATGGCCACGATATCCTGCAAGATGAGAATGCCGATGGCAACGCGCCCGTGAAAGGCCCCCAGCTCTCCCCTGCGCTCCAGGTTCTTGGCGGTCAATACCGTGCTCGAAAATCCCAATACTACCGCTATAATCAGTGATGCCAGCAAATCATACCCAAAAGCCCACGCTATGGGGACAAAAATTGCGACGCTGAAGAGCAGGTGGATACCGCCGGTGCCCAGCACTTCTATCCTGACAATATTCTTCAGTCGGAGATGCAATCCCACGGTAAACAGCAGCAACAGTACGCCCAGGTGGGCCACCTCATGTAGAGCAGCACCCGCTTCATATCCATATACTGAAAGTATGCCCCCCGCAGCCAGGTAACCGACCAGCGGCGGTAGTTTTATGCGGGAAACCAGCATCCCGAAAATAAATGCCATTCCTATCCAGAGAATATCCATCAAAATCCTTCCTGTTAAGATGATTCAAAAAGATTTGTACTTCTATAACCTTTGTCTTACTACAGGATATTATTTAACCTTCGCATCTCCTAAAATCAGACAATATTTTTTATGACACAACGCAGATTTGACAACCCTAAAATTGTTCTTTTAGATCCCGGCATCGCCTCATGTACCTATGAAAAAGAACTTTTTGAAGAAAATGGGTACCATTTTGATGTATTTGAAGGCGAAAAGGATGATTATGAAACAAAACTGAAGATGGCCACGGACGCCGTCGGAATCTTGATTCGTTTCACGGAAATCAATGATGCATTTTTGGAGCAAACGCCTCACCTTAAAGCCGTTGCCCGATATGGGGTGGGATATGATAACATAGACCTGGATGCATGTACCCGGCATGGCGTGCGGTGTTCAAACGTGCGAGGCTATGGCAACCACTCGGTTTCGGATCACGCACTGGCCCTGATGCTTTCCTGTATGCGCATGCTTAAAGCGGGAAATGAGAATATATACTCACAATTTAGCGCGCCACCGGCAGAAGATATCCCGGAAATCCATCAGCAGGTGCTGGGTATTATTGGACTCGGCAGAATTGGGAGTACGCTGGCTCAAAAAGCAACGCCTCTTTTTAAAAAGGTAATCGCCTATGATCCGTTCATTAGCGATAAAAAGTTTGAAGAACTGGGTGTTAAAAAAGCCTCTTTGGAAGAACTATTTGAGACCGCAAATATCATCAGTATCCACTGCAATCTTACCGATGATAGCCGCCATCTGATTGATGAAAAGGCGTTCGAACGGATGGAACAACGCCCAATCATTGCAAATACGGCCCGGGGAGAAATCATTGATGAGGAAGCATTGATGGGGGCGCTCGAAAATGACAAGATTCACAGCGCGGGACTTGATGTGTTTAAAACAGAGATTCCACACGAATTATCGAAAGAATTGATAAACCATCCCAAAGTTATGGCTACGGGACATTATGCCTGGTATTCCGATAGGGCACAAAAAGAGCTACAAAAACGAACGGCAGATAATCTTCTGGCTATGCTACAGGATAAAAATCCCGATGACTGTTTAAACCCTTTTTAAGATCATAACCTAAATAGCCAAAATGGCAAGATTAAAGGTTTAACGTTGCAGGTTAAATGTTTGAGTGCATTCCCATGCCACCCAATAAACCAATAACAACACTAATCAAGCGTAACAAAAATTGACTTTCGGGGCTGGTTATCCACAGCTCGACTGATATGACCCCGTCCCGTGGTGTCTTCAGCCAGTAACACATCTCCGGTGCTGAAACGCCTTACGGTCCCGTCGCCGATCTCCACATCAACCGCTCCATCCAGCATGATGATATATTGCCTGCGTGGCGCTTTGTGCCAGTCGTAATCATAATCTGGACTCGTTTCCCTGAAGATAATGCCGGTGGCTTCCTCCAATTCTGAAAGGCGACCTATTTCACCGGCGTCTTCCAGTGGAATTTCGATCTCTTCGAAGTGGGATTCCCCGTCGTCTCCGGTATATAAGCGTGTTATTTTCATGATTTCTGTTTTAAAGCAGGATATTTAGATTAAATATTATTATTTAAGTCATCTCGAATGGAGCTTGTGGAATGAGAGATCTTTTTAAATAAAAAAGTAATCCTGTTCAACTAAGATCTCTCCCTAACGGTCGAGATGACGACCAAAAAGTAGACGGATGTTTTCAATTCAATTACCAGGGCCTTTAACCTGTTTCTTTAAATTTCAGTATCCAATCATATAGAGATTCGAGGTATTTTCCGAGATATTCGCGGGTTCGCTCGTCGGTGAGGTTACCCTGCTCGTCGAATTTCTCGTGGGCCCGGTATACCAGGATCTCGGGCTGGGGCATGCAGTAGGAGTTGGTGAACTCAAATGCCTGGCGCAGCTGACTCTGTCCCCTTGCCGAGCCGGTCATGCCCGGTGAAGCGCCCAAAATTCCGACCGGCTTCTCATTGAGAGGCGCTTTCTTTGGGGGACGCGATGCCCAGTCAATGGCATTCTTGGTTACAGCCGGGACGCCATGGTTATATTCAGGAGTGGCAATAAGCAATCCATCGGCAGCCTCAATGGCCTGCTTAAACTCTTTCACACGCCCAGGATCTCCATCGGCCTCAACATCTGCGTTATATAGTGGAATTCCTCCGAGATCAAAAAACTCAATCTCCATATCATTAGGTGAAACCTCAATGGCAGCTCTGATCAACGATTTATTGTACGATCCTTTCCGGAGACTACCTGCAAAGCCGAGTATTTTTATTTGTTCTGCCATAGATGTATAGCTTTTGGTTTTTGTTTTCTTATTGCTGTAAGAGCTTGGCCATCATCCCGCGGATGATCTTGATCTCATCCTCGTTGACGGTATGAGGCATACCCGGGTATAGCTTTTTATTTACATCGGCACCCAGGGATCGCAGCACCTGCTCTGTTTCATTAACCCGTTCTTTGGGAATATGGGGATCGACGGTACTACAGCCCAGAAAGACGGGAGTTTCCTCCATTTCGCCATGGTACTCCTCAAACTCTATTTCCGGGCCGATCAATCCCCCGCTGAAGCCAACCACGCCGCCGTACCGGGCGGGATGTCGAGCCGCAAATTCTGTTGCAAGGCATCCACCCTGCGAAAAGCCCAAAATCATAATCTTATTTTGGGGGATACCGCCTTCTTCTATTGATTCCAAAAGGTCATGAACCTTCTGGAGACCGGATGAGAGGCCGGGCTGGTTTTTTTCTTTCGGCTCCAGGAATGAGTAGGGATACCAAGTATGATTGGCGGCCTGCGGAGTTACGTAATGGAAGTCGGGCTGCGCAAACTCCTCGGCCAGCGGCCTCATGCTTTCGGCCGTGGCACCGCGACCGTGCACCAATATCATGGCTGCCTTGGCCCTGGACAATGGCGCGCCGAATGTTTGTTCTTTTATTTCCTGGTGCGGCCCGCTAAATGGGTTTTTGGGATCAACTCTGAATAGAGACATCTGGTTAATTTTGATTAAAGTTAGGATCTAAGAAATCAGCAGTCTCAAATCTTAAACCTTGATTTCCGGCAATCTTTTCTCGATCATCTCGCGCTTTGCTTCCAGCCACGGCGGAAGAATCAGTTTCTCGCCAAGTTTATCGGGATCTTCATCTACATCGTAGCCCGGACCTTCCGTGGCTATCTCAAAAAGTACGCCCCCCGGCTCCCTGAAATAGACCGAATGAAACCAGTGGCGATCGATTACCTGCGAGGGTTGAAGCCCCATCTCGATAACCTTTTGACGAAGTTCTTCCTGTTCCTCTTTGTCCCGGATCCGGAATGCCACGTGGTGAATGATGCCACGTCCGTTGGAGGAGGGCCTGGATTCTCCTTTTTCAATAATCACGGCACGACCGATCGGGGCATCCGTGGTATAGAGATAACGGTCTCCATCTTCAGCTGTCTTCTCAAATCCAAACAGTTCGTTAAGAATTTTAGCTGTAGGATTATACTGCTTCAGCCTAAGTGTGGTACCCCAGAAACCTCGTATGGTATGTTCCTCCGGAACGGTACTTTCGGACCAGCCTGGCAACTCGGCCGCCTTCTCATCAAAAACCAATTCCAGCTGCATACGATCGGGATCCTTAAACCGCATTACCTGGTGGCCAAATTGATCAAACGGCCCATCGAAATCGATATCCTGCTCACCGAAACGCTCCGCCCAAAACTCCTGTGAGCCCTCGGGCACCGTCAAAGAGACAGTCACCGCCTCACCAAGTCCCGGCTTGCCCTGCACAGCCATCGGCCATGGGAAAAAAGTGAGTCCCGAGCCGGGCGAACCAGTGGCATTTCCGTAAAACAGGTGATAGGTACTGGGATCGTCCTGGTTGACTGATTTCTTCACCAGCCGCATTCCGAGCTTCTTGACGTAAAACTCGGCATTCCGATTGGGATCGCCTGCAAGTGCTGTTATGTGATGGATTCCTTTATAGTGATTTTCCATGGTATTTTTGTTTAGTATTAAAACGCTTCTGTTGTTGTCAGCAGGAGTTAGAAAACGCCTTACCCATAGCGCAGAAATTAATTTCAACGCAAGTGATACCCACTGATTTATATTTCAATTCAATTCCGGCAGATCCGCTTCGATAAGATCTCTTCGATCCTCAAGCCATCTTGGTAGCTTGAGTTGACTTCCCAACTCCTCCACAGGTTCATCAATAGCAAAGCCGGGATCGTCGGTGGCAATTTCAAAAAGAACACCGCCCGACTCATAGAAATAGACCGATTTGAAGTACTGGCGATCTTTCCGTTCGGTTACGTGATATCCGGTATCCAACAATTTCTTTCGGATCGAACGCTGTACCTCTTCATTTTCCGCGCGGAAGGCGATATGATGCACCGTACCTTTGCCCGGCCGCCCATCCAGTTCAGACTGATCAATAATTTCGATTACGGAACCCAGCTTCGCATCTGTCTGGTAAAGATGACGATCTGCGTGTTCATCCGCTTTTTGAAATCCCAGATCTGATTCGAGGAGTTCGCCTGTGGGTTCATAATCCTCTTCCGCAAGTGTTGCCCCATGGAATCCACGGATTGCGTGTTCTGACGGAATAACACCGCTTGACCAACCCGCCAGTTTGTTCACTTTGGAATCTTCTACCAGCTCCAGGTGCAAACCGTTGGGATCCTGTAGTCCCAGCACCTGCTTCTCAAACCGCTCAAATGGTTCCATATAATCTATATTCTGTTCCTCCAGGTGATCTGCCCAAAACTCAAGCGCACCCTCTGGAACCGCGAAACTAACAGCTACTACTTGCCCACGGCCGGGTTCGCCCTGCTGCAAGTGCGACCATGGGAAAAAGGTCAGGATAGATCCCGGCCGACCCGTTTCATCTCCATAATACAGGTGATATACTGATGGATCATCAAAATTCACGGTCTTTTTCACCAGTCGCATACCCAGCACTTTAGTATAGAATTCAAGATTCTGCTGAGGATCACCTGCTACGGCCGTTATGTGATGGATTCCTTTGTTATGACTCATTGGCTTCTTTATTTGATTCGAAAATAGTTTAACATTAAACTATTTTAATTGCAATAGTAAGTTTCTATGTGGCTGATAGACGAGATTAAGCACATAAAATCGACAAATCGTTCAAGTTCAAAAAAACAACTCGTTTTTTGGTTATCAGATTCTCAAAATTCTGGTAATACTGTTTATCACACAGTATAGAAGTATCCTGTTGTTTATTTTCAACGGTGAAAATGCCTTAGCAAGCACGGATACAGCTTTATATTAGGCAAATTGCGAGAACTCTTTGAAAGCTGACCTTCCTTTTGCTACTATTCATCTGCACAAGAACTTAAGGTTTCAGTATATGATCAATTTTTTTGATGATCCCAAAGTTGGTTTAGCGCTGGGTGGTGGTGCTGCACTGGGAGCCGCACATATCGGGGTGTTGAAGGCACTGGAAGAGCGCAACATACAAATTACATACGTGAGTGGAACAAGTATCGGTGCGATGATCGGCGCTTTTTACGCTTTCGGCACAGAAATAAAAAAGATTGAAGAAATAGCAGTCAACCTAAAATGGCTGGATGTATCCAGCCTATCGATCTCAAAAATGGGATTGTTGTCAAACAAAAAACTAGGCAACCTCATAAGAAAACACTTGGGTGATGTTAATATTGAAGATGCCGAGAAACCACTTGCCATCACCGCAACAGATCTTTCCAGTGGCCAAAAGGTGGTCTTTAAAAAAGGTGATCTGGCGACTGCCGTCATGGCCAGCACTTGTGTGCCCGGTATATTTATTCCTGTCGAGTCGGATGGGAAGATGCTGGTTGACGGCGTGCTTGTTGAAAATGTACCGATTCAAAGTTTGAAAACCATGGGTGCCGAACAGATCATTGCTGTTGATATCAACGCCCTGCGCCTGTACAAAAAGCCCGATGACATTATTGAGGTCGTCACAAATGCACTGGATATTGCCATTGAGAATTTATCAAACCTGAGTTCAAGTAATAAGTGCAACACGTAGGAAGACCTCAGGGGCGCGCCCCTGAGGTCTTCGGCCAAGCGGGTTATATTCGTGTTGCTTATGCAAGAATACACCCAACTCAGCGAAGAAAAT
>NZ_JAMQKA010000125.1:0-780 GCF_031569985.1 Aliifodinibius sp. S!AR15-10
CTGGTAGGGGGCACTGCTGGCAAGCCGGCGCAACTGACGGGTAAGATGAGTCAGGTGTTTTTTGGTGTCCTCCAGCAGCCCCAAATACGCTCGCAGGGAAACCGTAGCAGTGCCGTCGGGCAGTTCCAGGGCGGCCAGCCACTGCATGAACCGCCCGGACCAGTGCTGGGTGGCGTCAAACGGTATGGGAACCCCCAGGAAGGTAAGCAGCGATTTAATCTGGTTTTTCAGCCGGGTTTGGTTTTTGACCATCTTCGCCCGCGTTCGCACCAACATGCGATCGGCCAGGGCCGTGGGGCTGGGCACATAAATAGCCACCAGGCGACCTGCCCGCAATTCTTGCGCCAATTTCCGGGCATCCACCCGATCGGTTTTACGGCGTTTTTGTTTGTCGCTGGTGGGCACATCCGCCGGGTGGGTGAGGATGCACGTGATGCCCAGGGTCTGCAATTGCTGTTGAATCCAAAATCCAAAACACCCCGCCTCGTAGACCACTTGGTAGTCGGCCCCCGGGAAGGTGCGGCGCAGGTACTTGGCCAACAGTTGGGGATCGGGATCCTGGCTAAAGCTCTTAACAAACCCATAGGCATGGTAAATGGATACTTTCCAGCTTTTTTTATGCGTGTCAAGGCCAACAAAAATGGATTGGCCGGTAAAATCAAGTTTCGTAGATTGCAGGCGAGACATGAGGACCTCCTCTGATTTGTTAAACAGGATTACAGGAAAGAATGTAAGACGAATCCAGGGGATGGTCCCCTTTTTTTAACATAAAGCCTGAAC
>NZ_JAMQKA010000126.1:0-729 GCF_031569985.1 Aliifodinibius sp. S!AR15-10
TTGCCGGAAATTTTACCTGGAAAAATTTCTGCAAAAACATTCCAAGTAATAACATCGATCTAGCGCCTGGATTAAAAGCTAGTTTCTTCGGCTATCACTTCTGCGCACGCTTTAGGGCTAAGTCCTCCAAAAAAGGATAGGTATTTTAATGCATTTTTGAAGGGCAGTTCATTTGCACTGCTCTTTGATTCTTTATTTAAAATAGAGATTCAGGATTTCTCTGGGCATTATATGCGATAATTGTGGATAAATGGTTAAAATTTTGTTTTTTCGGCCCATTTATTGGAAACAAGAATACATTTTATAATTGAAATTCTCATATTTAATTATAACAAGAATGAAGTGAAATATACACATAGCCATGAAAACATTATTTTCATCTGAGAGGTATGAAATTAAAATAGCACTCATATATTTACTGGTTTCGGCCTGCTGGATCTTTTTTAGTAACTGGTTTCTGAATCAACTGGTTACTGATCCGAAGTTTTTAGCTGCACTTCAAACCTACAAGGGCCTGGGTTTTGTCCTGGTCACGACGGCTGTACTGTTTATCTTCATTCGCAGAGATGCACTCAAATTAAGAGCTAGCCGGAAGCGCATTACCCAGCTTCTGGAGGCGGAAAAAAGCAAACGGAATGAACTGGAAGAAGAGGTAGAACAGCTAGAGGTAATTCTACAAGAGGCCCCTTCGGCCATATGCATCTTGGAAGGTCCCGAGCACCGGTATAC
>NZ_JAMQKA010000127.1:0-715 GCF_031569985.1 Aliifodinibius sp. S!AR15-10
GCGGCTGGCCGAATACTGCTGGCGGTTCCGCGACCGGCTGCGCCCGAGCCGGCTGCCCTCGGGCGCGTTGCTTGAGCTGCGCGGGTGGCTGTTGTGGCGGGAACGGCTGGTCAAGATGCGCACGGGACTGGCCAACGCGATCAAAGCCAACCAGCTGACCGGCCAGGTGGTTGATCTGGGGGAGATCATCGCCCAAATGCAGGACCAGCAGGAACACCTTTCCGCCCAGCTGCGGCAGGTCGATCGCAAGCTCAAATCCATGTTGGAAACCTATTCGAGCCTGCGCGGGCAATACCAGCTGCTGGTCAGTATTCCGGGCATTGGCCCGGTGATTGCCGGGTGGTTGCTGGTCTACACCGAGGGGTTCGCCCGGTTTACCGGCGGGCGGCAGCTGGCCTGCTTCGCCGGGTGTGCCCCATTTCCCCACCAATCCGGCCAGAACAAAAGACCCGACCGCGTCAGCCGGTGGCGATGCGTGCGGCTGAAGACACTGTTGCTGAACGGGGTGCACTCGGCGATCCAGTATGATCCGGAACTACGGGCCTACTACCAGCGCAAATGCGCCGAGGGCAAACACCCGCAAAGCGTACGCAATGCCGTCGTCTGCAAGTTGCTGTATCGGGTGTTTGCGGTGATCAAACGAGGGACTCCTTACGTGAAAATCTATCAACATCAGATAACCGAATCTTCTTGACTAAGTCTTAGAATACCAAAA
>NZ_JAMQKA010000128.1:0-596 GCF_031569985.1 Aliifodinibius sp. S!AR15-10
GTTGACGAGATCCAAAAACGGAAGCAGGAGATCGAAGATGCGGGTATGACATGGTCGGTAGTGGAGAGTATTCCTGTTCACGAAGATATAAAAAAACAGACCGGGAATTATAAACAATGGATCGAAAACTACAAGGAATCGATCCGTAACCTGGCAAAATGTGGCATTCACACTGTCTGTTATAACTTTATGCCGCTGACCGACTGGACCCGAACCGACCTGAACCACGAGCTGGAGGACGGTTCTACGGCACTCCGTTTCGACAAAACCGCTTTCGCAGCATTTGATCTCTTCATCCTCAAACGTGAAGGGGCCGAGTCGGAATATTCGGAGGAGCTTCAACAGAAGGCAAAAAAATATCTCGATTCTCTGAATGATGAAGCAACTCAGGAACTAACCGATACCATTCTGTTGGGCATGCCGGGTGATGAGAAGATGACGCCAGCCAAGTTTCGCACTCATCTTGCCGAATATGAAGATATCGATGACCAGCAGTTGAGAGAACACCTGTATGATTTTCTCAGGCAAATTATCCCTGTTGCCGAAGAGCACGAGGTACGCATGGCCATCCATCCGGATGATCCCCCCTTCCCACT
>NZ_JAMQKA010000129.1:0-593 GCF_031569985.1 Aliifodinibius sp. S!AR15-10
AGATGGTAGTTGGCCTACCGGAGGCGCTGTCAGCCAGTGCCTTCAAACCGCCTTCTGGTGCTCGATTGCGGGCGGGGAGCGAGAAGGAAAAGGTGAGCAATGACTCATCAGGTAGGACTCGACCGAGCCGAACGCAAGTGAACGGTTGATGAAGCATCGATATTCGTCAGACTCTGTCGGAACCGGGGAAGTACGTGAGTCGCCGGGACAAAACGCAGCGGGAGTAAGCTGATACTGGCTGCGTGGCAGGCGGTGTTAAGATCGCGGGACATCGGGTCAGGCTTTGCAACGGAACAAGGGAACCAATCTGCCAACCAAACGGGAGGGTACAAGCAGCGAACCTGCGAGGCCTAAGCCCGAGGCAGGTCGGGGCGGATCAGCTCGTAGTAGTGATGAGAGCCTGGGAAACCAGGCAGGAGCGAAGGGGCTGAGTTGTTCAGGGATATAACCATTGACAACCAACCAAGTTGGGAAGATTGATGATTATGAGCCCAATCGCTATAGCGATAGAACAACAAGAGCCGTATGACGGGAGACTGTCACGTACGGTTCTGTGAGGGCCTTGGGGTGAAATTCCCCTTGGCTACTCGACT
>NZ_JAMQKA010000130.1:0-588 GCF_031569985.1 Aliifodinibius sp. S!AR15-10
CCTGCACTCCGGAGCGCTTTTTAAAAGCGATTACTCCTTTCCGCGAAGATCTCGTCGTTGGGGTCGAATGCATCTTCTGCTGGTAGGGGCTGGCGGACCTGTGTGAGGCTGAAGACATCGACTTTGTGTTGGGCCATGCTCTCTACATGAAGGCCATCCACGGGGTCAAGACCAAGAACGAGGGGACCCGTTCCCTGAAGATTGCCCGGCTGCTGCGGGGCGGGAACTTCCCAGTGGCCTACGTGTATCCACCCCAGATGCGGGCCACCCGGGATCTGATGCGCCGCCGCAACCACTTCGCCGGGAAGCGGGCCGAGCTGCTGGGCCACATTCAAAACCTGGCCAGCCAGTACAACCGGCCTCCGCTGGGGACGCTATCCCGTCCGCATCATCGTCGGGATAAGGACATCGTCGGCCACTTCCCCGACCCGGTGGTTCGGCTGATCGTGGAGACCGACTTAAGGCTAATCGACCACTACGACCCCATCATTAAGGAACTGGACACCCGGATCCTGGCCCTGGCCAAAGGCCACGACCCGACCAGCCTGCACCTGTTGCAATCGGTCCCGGGGATCGGGGAGGTTCTCT
>NZ_JAMQKA010000131.1:0-581 GCF_031569985.1 Aliifodinibius sp. S!AR15-10
GTAAAGGGGCGGTATTCCCTGGCTAGCTTGGTGCTGCTTTCTTCAAAATCAGCCGGAAGTAGATACATGCTGATGGCCTCAAATCGGCCTGGCGGGGCTACCGCATCGCGGTGGTCAAATCCATCACGGGCCTTTGCAGCGCCTCCCACTCGCACCGTTGTTTGATAGCCGTTGGGATGTTCCCCACCAGGTTGGGTGGCCGTAAGCTGTATTCTCCACGCCTTTGTTTCCTCCTTGGTTTTGGAGCGCGAAGATTCTGTACCTGGCAGCCTGTTGGGGGCATACGGGAGCTGCAGCTGGGATTTTTCTTCCTGGTTAAAGTAATAGTAGGCTTGTCCGCCAGCCCGGGCAGAGGCCAGGGTATCGGGTTGCTGGTAGTTGCCTCCCAAAAACGACCAGAGGGGCTGGCTAATATCGTTGGCCTGTTGCACACCGGCCCAGGCCATATCCTTTTCGGTAGGGTTGGAAATGATATTCCATCCCGAATGAAGTGGAATGCTGTAGGTTCCCTGCTCGGAGAGCTCGACCGCCACCACGGAGGAAGAGTCCACTAACGGTTGGTTGGCCAGCACCCAAAACCC
>NZ_JAMQKA010000132.1:0-565 GCF_031569985.1 Aliifodinibius sp. S!AR15-10
TCACAAAAATGCACGGCCCCAGCGCCGCCGAGCCGTCATAGCATTTGGCCTGCGGCAGGTACAGCGGGTTTTCGCCTTCAATGCTGCGCGAGCTCATGTCGTTGCCGATGGTGTATCCCACAATTTTTCCGGAAGAGGTGATCACCAGCGTCAGCTCCGGCTCGGGCACGTCCCAAGTGGAATCTTCTCTTATTCTAACATATTCCCCAGGTCCAACCGTACGGTTCTTAGTGGCTTTAAAAAAGAGTTCCGGTCGGTCTGCGCTATACACGCGGTCGTAGAAATCACCGCCCCCGGCCTCTTTCGACTCCTCCTGGCGGCCCAGCTTGCTCTTGTAGTAGGTCACCCCGCTGGCCCAGATCTCCTGGCGGCCAATCGGGGCCTCCAGTTCGTTTTCCACCAACTCCCGGCCATTCTCTATAGGGTCTTCCTCCGACACGATGCGTTCAATCTTCCCGGCCAGCCCGTCGTCATTGATGAACGAGTCCCAATCCTCCCCGCCCAGCAGGTAAAACGAATCCCTGTGCTCAATTACAATTCCCTGCGTTGTCTTGTATACTTTCAT
>NZ_JAMQKA010000133.1:0-557 GCF_031569985.1 Aliifodinibius sp. S!AR15-10
ACCGGATGATTCTACAGTCAGCGGTTGAACCTGAACGGTACTACCACTCTCAAGTTCACCGGTTATAAACGTCTTCCACTGCTGGCCGCTTTTTTCTGCCATTATAATAACCTGCTGGCCTGAATTGACAACGGCTTCAGCATCGATATTTAACATGAACTCTCCCTCTGCGTTTGTCTCGGTCTCAGCACCGGAAATAGTTTCCAGGCTTCCGTCAGAGGAAATTCGTGCTGCCGTTACGGTTGCTCCCTCAACGGCTGCAGCCGTGGTTGGACTCGAGTACTTGGCTTTATTTTGTTTATTCTGATCTTGAACTTGTCCTTCAACTGCAGCGGATCCTTCACCAGGACCTGCAGAGTTGTTATCACAAGCTGTACCTGCCAATGTGATAGCTAATACTATCAGTAATGATGGTATCTTTAAATGTTTCATAGAGGCCTTTGAATTACCTGCCGATTTGGGTCGTGTTTAATTTTGCGGGTACAAATAGGTAAAAACCGGCAAAATAATCCATAAATGCACCTTGCATTTTTCGTTTTAGGCCGAAATATCGGCCT
>NZ_JAMQKA010000013.1:0-145508 GCF_031569985.1 Aliifodinibius sp. S!AR15-10
ACTATACCCCCACCCACGCCTCGTGGCTGAACCAGGTGGAAATTTGGTTCAGTATCCTCACGCGAAAAGCCCTGAAAACCAACAGTTTTACCTCGACCGATCAGGTCCGCCGGACGATCGATGCGTTCACCAAAGCGCACAATAAACAGGCCGCTCCCTTTGAATGGAAAAAGAAGTTCGTCAAACCGGGAAAGCTGTCGGATAATTACGCTGATTTATGAATCTAAGTACTAGCATTTAGTTTGGATTTGATTATTGGTTTTTAGAATAAAAATGACATGGCGTTATCCCAGCTTCTGCTCAAGACGCTGCAGGGAATTTCGTATCTCCTTCAAGACCTGCAGCGTTTCACTGTCTTCTTCAGAACCCGAACCGATATTTTCCGTTACGATATCTCGTTGTTCAAGTACTTTTTGTCGGAACTCAGCCGCACCGACGATGCCAATCAGTGTCAAGTCACTACCGGCCTGTGGATTGCTGCTGGCCGTTTCAATCTTAAGCACACTCAAGCCGAATGCTTTCAGAAGGGGACCTTCTTTAAAGGTGAGATCCTGTATTTTGTCCAGTGGTATATTTTTTTCGGTATGGAAGATGAATCCTTTCTGAAACCGGAGTGATCGGGTGGTTAGTTCGCATTCCAGACGGTCGAAATATTTGCCGATGAAATAGGGGGCTATCGGAACCCATAGCAATAGCAATGGAATTCCCACAATGGTAATCGCAAGAATTAAAATTCCATATATCAACAGATACTTCTTGATATCCGGATTGAAATACGCTTTTTGGATAACCTTTGCCTTTGCTTTCATTTTAAATCCCTTTCACATGTTTTTTTAAATGCAATGAAGAATCCCGATGCCACAAGGGCCTACGTCTGATATCGAGATTTGATTCAAAAAAAATCATAGTATATTCTGTTTGAAATCACCAATGCTATCAAAATTACCAGAAGATGTCGAATAAGTATACGCGACGCAGTTTTTTAGAAAATATAACCACGGCAACCCTGGGCGCTATGGGAGCCGGATCGCTTTTATTCAGCAGCCATTCTTCATCAGAACCAGATACCTTGGGCAATGAGCTTCCCGAGGGAGCAACCATCCTGTTCCAGGGCGACTCCATTACTGATGCGGGTCGCGACAAGGATAATGCCAATCCCAACGATCCGTGGGCGCTGGGACAGGGATATGCTTTCCTGGCGGCTGCAGCGCTCAGACATTCAATGGCCGCAAAGAATCTGCAGTGCTACAACAAAGGAATCAGCGGCAATAAAGTATTTCAGCTGTCCGATCGTTGGCAGCAGGATTGCCTTGCCCTGGAACCCGATGTTCTGAGCATCCTGATCGGGGTCAACGATTTTTGGCACGCACTGAACGACTATGACGGTACGGTGGAGGTATATGAGAAAGATTTTCGGGCCCTTTTAAAGCGCACCAAAGAACAACTTCCGGATGTACAGCTGATTATTGGTGAGCCATTTGTTGTGGAAGAGGGCACGGCTGTGGATGATCGCTGGTTCCCGGAATTTCCTCTTTACCAAAAAGTAGCGAGGCAGATAGCAGAAGGTTTTGACACCGCTTTTATTCCCTATCAACAGGTGTTTGATTCGGCTTCTGAAGAAATGGAACCGACCTACTGGACCGCGGATGGCGTGCATCCTACCATGGCGGGGGCTGAACTGATGGCCCAGGCCTGGCTGGAAACGTTCAGAAGACTGTAGTGAAAGCCTTTCCCGTGCGAGGCACTGCCGACGTTGGTCGCACAGAACGTTAAAGTTCAATCTTCATTCCCTGCTGAATATCGTGGGAGATGCTAAATCCACCATTTACTTCGACCACATACTTAGCGGGACGTTCGGATTGGAAACGTCCTTCCGCAAACGGCTGGGTGTTTTGGTGAATACGAACAATTTCCAGGTCTTCATTAACAAAAATGATGTCGAGCGATAAAGGAGTATTGGCCATCCAAAAGCTGCGGGGCTGTTCATCCTCAAATATAAATAGCATTCCTTTATTAGAGGGAAGCTGGCTCACATCCATTAGTCCGGTACTGCGCTCATCATCATCGTCGGCTACAGCCACATCAATTGTGGTGATGGGATTACCCGACATATTAAGGAAAGTGACCTGACGCGTGTATTCCAGGGTCCGGCCTTTGGTTTGATTGTCTTGAGAACTCTCCGATTTTTCCTTTTGGCAACTCACACATAGGATCAAAGAAGCTAAAGCCAATAATGTGATGCACAGGATCCGGTTCAAACGAGGAAATTTCATACTATTTATTTTCGTTTAAAAGTAAATCGTACATTGATACACGATTATTACTCGCGACCTTACATATATCAACTGATTATAAAAAGACAATCACAAAACTGTTAGGTAAAAATCAATTGGAATTTTTTTTAAATTCTTATCAAGATTAAGTGTGTTTTTAATCTAATGTGGGCCGAAAAGTAGAGATTCTGTTCCAGTTGTAATTTAGCCATTTTCAGGGTATCTTTAGATGCTTTTAAGTGAGCGCCGCGAGGTACTCACTTTTTTTTGTACTTAAAGCTCGTAGAACGGTGAGAAATAAGGTTATAGAACAACTAAAGGAATTAGCACAATCGGTTCTGGCAAGAACCGATTTCTTTTTGGTAGATGCTGAAGTGAAAGGCGGTAATGAAACGATTATCTGGATATATATTGATGCCGAGGATCGCGGCGTTAATATGGATGAATGCGCAGAAGTCAGTAATGAATTGAGTTTTGTGCTTGATGCACATGAACTTATTAATGGTAAATATCGCTTAAACGTCTCTTCCCCGGGATTGAGCCGTCCGTTGACCGACAGGCGCCAATATCCCAAGAACAAGGGAAGAAAAGCGCGGATCAAATATAAGTCTGACGGAGAATATCATAAGCTGGAAGGTGTTCTTCGCGAGATTGAAGAAGCAAATATTATTGTTGAGAAAGATGATGGCTCTACACAAGCCATCGGGTTTGACCAACTGGTAGAAACCAAGATCATTCCATCGATTAATTAGAGATTAGAGTGAGGAGCTAAATACATGGATAACGATATTTCAAAACAGATTGTACAATCATTTGCTGAGATAGCAAAAGACAAAGATATCGACAAGGATCTTTTGCTTTCTATCTTGGAGGATGTTTTCCGAACGATGATCCGGAAAAAGTACAATGAGGATGATGACGCATTTGAGGTAATCATTAATGCCGACCGCGGTGACATTCAAATCCTTCATATTCGAGAGGTGGTTCCGAAGGAAGAATTCACAAATGAAGTAACAGAGATAACACTCGAAGATGCCCAGAAAAATGATCCGGACCTCGAGCTCTATGATGAGTATGCACAGGAACTTTCGATCCAGGACTTTGGTCGCCGTGCAGTGATGATGGCGCGGCAACAGCTGGCCCAGCGCATTCGAGAGATTGAGAAGGATAATATTTTTGAGGAATACAGCGACCGTGTCGGCGAAATTGTACTTGGCGATGTCTACCAGGTTCGGAACAAGGAAATACTCGTCAACCATAACGGAGTTGAGCTGGTACTGCCCAAAAGCGAGCAGATTTATAAAGATCGCTACCGCAAGGGCGATACGATTCGTGCCGTTGTCAAAGAGGTTCGACGCCAGGGAGGAACTCCGGCTGTCATTATATCGCGAACCTCATCGCTTTTCCTGGAGCGACTCTTTGAAAATGAAATTCCGGAAGTATATGATGGCATTATTGATCTAGTGGAAATTGCCCGCGAGCCGGGTGATCGTTCCAAGGTGGCCGTCCGCTCGCATGATGAGCGCGTTGATCCCGTGGGTGCTTGCGTCGGTATGAAAGGGATTCGAATTCATGCCATCGTTCGGGAGCTGCAGAACGAAAATATCGATGTAATCAACTATACGGATGATAAGCACGAATTCATTAAGCGGGCACTTCAGCCGGCAAAAGTGTTGCGGGTTGATTTGAGCTCCGATGGTTCTCATGCCGATGTACTGGTTCCCGCCGATGAGGTATCGAAAGCGATTGGAAAGGGCGGGGTGAATATCCGGCTGGCCTCAAAGCTTACAGATACGGAAATTGATGTGTATCGCGAAGTTGAGGAGGAAGATGACATCGATCTTCAGGAGTTTGAAATCGACTTTGGTCCACAGGTGATTGAACTGTTGCATGATATCGGTTGCGACACGGCTCGTGCAGTACTTGAACTCGATGAAGAGGAGATTGTGCGCCGCACCGATGGCAAAATCAATGAACAGGAAGCGGAACGAATAATTGATATTATTGCCTACGAATTTGAGGACGAAGAGTAGGCCCGAAATTATCCTTTTTGTGCTTACCAAAGCATAAGCAAGACCTTTTTATAAATTACTTTAAATACACTATATATCTGGATATCTTAACGGGTTATACAGGTATATCGACAAAATTCATTTATGTCCAAAAACAACAAGCCAAAAAAGCTTTTTAAAGTAGCCTCAGAGTTTAATGTGTCTACTCAATCTATTGTAGATACGCTCAGGGAGGAAGACTTTAAGGTCGAAAACAAGCCCAACTTCAAGATCACCTCTACTATGTATGAGGTGCTGAATGAGGTGTATGGGGCCGACAAAGAACGTAGCATGAAGCATGAAAAGGCCCGCGAAGCGTATGAGAGCCGACGCGAGCAGATTAAGGCCAGTCGTAACGAGAGTGTATCGATCGATGATTTCCTTGAGCCCATCGATGAAGACCTCCCTCTTGAACCCGAAGATGAAGATGAGGATGAAGGCACAATTGCGGGTCTGAAACCTCAGGATGAAGAGGAGGAAGAGGATCTGCCAGAAGAAAAGGCCGAAGCGGAAGAGCAGGAAGTTGAAGAAGAAGCTGTAGCTGAAGAAGAAAAAGCAGTTGAAGAGGAGGAAGAAACTCCAGAGAAGGAAGAAGCCGACCAGCAGGTTAAAGCAACAGCAGAAGACGCCGTTGAGGAAGAAGAACCTAAAGCGGAGCCCGAGGAGGCTAAGTCCGAAGTAGAAGAGGAAGCTGTTGAAGAAAAAAAAGAGGAAGAGGTTAAAACAGCCGCTGAATCAGAAGAGCAAGAAGAGGACGAAGAGGCTCAAAAAGTAGAAGCGGAAGCTGATTCTGAAGTTGAAGAAACCGAGGACGAGGTTGAAGAGGAAGTAGCGGAAGATGAAGATATTTCCGACGAAGATGAACAAGATGAAGTTGAAGAGGATGAGACGGAGGAAGAAGATGAGGACGAGGAAGAAGATGAAGAAGAAGGCATAATCCGGGGGCGGGCAGGTCGTCTTGAGGGAACCCGCGTAGTTGGTAAAGTAAATCTCGGTTCCAAGAGCTCAGGCAAGCGCCGGAAAAAGAGAAAGCGTAAGAAAGATCGGTATGATGATGACGATGATTATCAGTCCTCAAAAAGCCGTAAGCGCAAGAAACAGAAAGATGACGACGAACAGGACAGTGATCGTAGCCGTAAAAAGAAGAAAAAGAAAAAACGAAGCCGCCGCAGAGATCGTGTCGACGAAGATGATGTAGAGCAGAAGCTCAAAGAAACGATGCAGAAAATGCAATCCTCCGAGACGGTTGGAAGTCGCCGGCAAAAACGTCGCCGACAGCGACGTGAAGAACGCGAAGAGGAAGAGCAGCTGCAGGCAGAGCTTGAAGAGCTTGAAGAAGATATTATTGAAGTAACTGAATTCGTCACGGTTAGTGATCTGGCTGATCTGCTTGACGTGAAGGCCAATGATGTGATCACGACCTGTATGAATCTCGGCATGATGGTATCTATTAACCAGCGGCTGGATGCCAGCACTATTGAGCTCGTTGCCGAGGAATATGACAAGGAAGTTGAGTTTATCGATGCCGAGGAAATGATCGAGGAGATTGAGCTAGAGGAGGATGATCCGGAAGATCTTGAACCGCGTGCGCCGATCATTACAGTAATGGGTCATGTTGACCACGGAAAAACCTCTCTGCTCGACTACATCCGTAAAGCCAAAGTAGCTGAAGGTGAAGCGGGCGGTATTACGCAGCACGTGGGTGCTTACGAAATTCAGACCGAGGATGGACGCAAGATTACCTTCCTTGATACCCCGGGTCACGAGGCATTTACCGCCATGCGTTCTCGTGGTGCACAGGCCACTGATATTGTAATTCTTGTGGTTGCAGCTGATGACGCCGTTATGCCGCAGACTATTGAGGCGATTAACCACGCCAAAGCAGCCGGTGTTTCCATTATAGTGGCTATCAACAAGATGGATAAACCGGGTGCAAATCCTGACAAGATCAAGCAACAGCTGGCAGAACATGATGTCATTGTGGAGGAATATGGCGGGGAGAATCAGGCAGCTCTTGTTTCAGCAAAAACAGGAGAGGGTATTGATGACCTGCTCGAAAAAGTTCTTATCGAGTCTGAACTGATGGAGCTGAAAGCCAATCCTGATCGAAGAGCAGATGGCGTGGTCCTTGAATCCCGCGTCGATAAAGGCAAGGGTACTGTAGCCAACGTCCTGATCCAGAACGGAACGATGAAAGTTGGCGATCCATTCGTTGCCGGGCCATGCTTTGGTCGTGTACGAGCCATGGAGAATGAGCACGGTGAACGTGTTGAAGAGGCCGGGCCATCGACTCCCATTCAGCTTATGGGCTTTGATGATATTCCGCAGGCCGGAGACAAGTTGGTAGTAACGAAAGATGAGAAGACAGCGAAAGAAATCTCCAACCAGCGGCAACAGATCAAGCGCGAGCAAGAGCTCCGCAAAACTAAGCATCTCACCCTCGACGAGCTTTCACGCCGTATGGCACTGGGTGAAGTATCCGAGCTCAATATCATTATCAAGGCTGATGTCGACGGTTCTATTGAGGCCCTTTCCGGATCGCTTCAAAAACTCAGTACCGATGAGGTCGGAATTAATATTATCCATACCGGAGCCGGAGCTATTACCGAATCAGATGTGTTACTTGCTTCTGCCTCTGATGCGATTATCATTGGTTTCCAGGTGCGACCAACCTCGAATGCGCGAAGTGTCGCTGAGCAGGAAGAAATTGACATACGCTTGTTCAGTGTTATTTATGATGCAGTAGAAGAGGTTAAGGACGCAATGGAAGGTCTCTTGTCGCCTGAAATTAAAGAAGAGCTGGTTGGTAACGCCGAAGTTCGTGAAATATTCAAGGTTTCAAGCGTAGGTACTATTGCCGGTTGCTACGTTACCGATGGAAAGATTGTCCGAAATAATCCTGTACGTATTGTTCGTGACGGCGTTGTAATTTATGATGGCGAAATTGATTCGCTGAAACGCTTTAAGGATGATGTCAAAGAGGTACAAACAGGGTATGAATGTGGTATCAGCATTGTCAATTACAATGACCTGAAAGTTGGGGATGTAATTGAGAACTACGCCGTTGTTGAGGAGAAGCGTACGCTGGAAGATGCACGCAAAGGCAATTAATTTTTCCTGAATCTTTCCACTAGGCAAGCTTTTCGTAATAACTATTTAAATTTTCTGTAATGAGTATTCGAACCGAACGGTTGGGCGCTGTAATCCAACGCGATCTTGGAACCATTATCCAGAGGCAATACCAGAAATCCGGGACTTTTATTACTGTCACTGCCGTAAGGTTGACGGAAGACCTAATGATCGCCAAGGTTTTTATCAGCATCTATGCGCCCGGTCGCGATGAGGATGCAATCTACAACCATCTGGAGGAGCATAAAGCCGCCATTCGTAAAGAGCTTGCTTCCAAAATTCGGCACCAGGTGCGAAAAATTCCTGAACTTCACTTCCAAAAGGATGAGACGGCCGAATATGTCGATAAGATGGAAAATCTGTTCGAAAAAATTCGCAAAGAGCGCGAAGAACGTAATAATGATGAGCAAGAATAAGGGCGATGGCCAGAGGAATTCCGCTTTCCGAACTCACCTTTTTTTCAAAAGACAATTTGCCTGATTTAACTTTTGATTTCCAATCTGGTGCGGCTTTCCTTGTCGATAAACCCAAGGGGTGGACGAGTTTTGATGCTGTAAAATATATCCGTAAAGCAGTTGACCTGCGCAAAGTCGGGCATGCAGGCACGCTGGATCCCATGGCTACAGGTTTACTCATCATATGCTGTGGAAAAGCGACCAAGAGTATCGAACAGATTCAAAAGTTACAGAAAGAATATGTCGCCGAAATCACTTTTGGTGGGAGCACTCCCAGTTATGATGCAGAAACAGATGTAGAGAAAACCGCCCCCTATAAACACATCACAATCGAGAAAGTAGGAGGGATGCTAGAAGATCATTTTTCGGGAACTGTTGAACAGGTTCCCCCAATGTATTCCGCACTTAAATATGGCGGTAAGCCGCTGTATGAGCTGGCCCGTGAGGGGAAAGAGGTTAAGCGCCATGCCCGGCAGGTGACCATCCATGATACTGAGATCCTGGATTTTGAGCTGCCAACACTAAAGCTTAAGATTAAGTGTGGAAAAGGAACATACATCCGTTCTCTTGCTCATGATTTGGCCATTTATATGGATAGCCTTGCCTATCTCACCGCTTTGGAACGGACTGCTATCGGGGAGTACCTTAACAGTGATGCTTTGACAATCGAAGAGTTAAGTAAAATTGAATTATCATAATTATGGCTGAACTGGTTTACCTGGATGATGTGAAGCGCGACCCGGCTTCAGTAGTAACAGTGGGCACATTTGACGGAGTCCATAAAGGACACCGCGTGCTGATGGAAACGGTATTGAAAAAAGCAAAGAAACGAGATGCCCGCAGTGTAATTGTAACGTTTGATCCGCATCCCCGCGATATAATCAGCCCGGGAGAAAAGGGGATAAAGTTGTTAACGACCCTGCAGGAACGCCGCGAAATACTCGAGGATATCGGGATCGATCGGATGGTGGTCATCCCGTTTGACCGGGACTTTTCTCTCTTGAGTTCTGAGGAATTTGTTGAGGATATCATCTATCAAAAAATTGGTGTTGGTGAATTTGTGATCGGTTATGATCATCATTTTGGGCGTAACCGGGAGGGGACCATTGAGACTATTGAAAATCTGGGAAGTGAACTTGGTTTTGATGCCTATGTGGTCTCCAAACAGGAAGTGGGAGATAAAACGGTAAGCAGCACCGTTATCCGAAATGCGATAAACGGGGATGGCGATATTGAGCTGGCAACCGAACTGTTGGGACGATATTACATGCTGAATGGCACCGTGGTCCACGGAGATAAGCGTGGGAAAGAGATCGGCTATCCCACGGCCAATATCATGCCGGAACATCCTAATAAAATTATTCCAAAAGATGGTGTCTATGCAGTGAAAGTGCGTGTAGACGGGCAGTGGTTCAACGGGATGATGAACATCGGTACCCGCCCCACATTTGAAGGAGAAGATAAACGCACGCTTGAAGTCAACTTGTTTGATTTTGATGATGAAATATACGGCAAAAGCCTGCAGGTTCGGTTTGTAAAACGAATCAGGGATGAGAGAAAATTTAGTGGCGTTGATGAATTGGTGGAGCAATTACGGGAGGATGAAAAGCAATCACTGCGCATATTAAAGAATGCCTGAAATATTGCAAACCAAACATTTAAAGCTTATCTTTGTTGGCTACTAAGATTATATACAGATTTCCATTTTAATACGACTGAATAACCAAGAATTACGAAAGCAGATGTCAATAACTAAAGAACGAAAAGAAGAACTTGCAGAAAAATTCGGCGGGTCTAAAGACAATACGGGCTCAACCGAAGCACAAATTGCTATTTTTACTGAACGGATTTCTCACCTGACCGAACATCTGAAAGGGAATGAGCAAGACCATGCATCCCGAAGAGGATTGCTGCAAATGGTAGGTAAACGACGACGCCTGCTGAACTATCTCAAGAAAAATGATATTGAAAAATATCGAGAACTTATTGAAGAGTTAGGTATCAGGAAGTAATTTTCTACAAAGCCGAGGCACGTTGATTCAACGTGCCTTTTTTCTATATATGACCGATTATATAGACTTTGCCTCGGTTCTTTACGTACAAAAAGGCATTTAAACATGTTAGTTTGAATTATTGACTTAAATAAGGTTATGGAACAAAATCTAAAAAGTATAGAGTTTGCACCCGGTAAGACACTGTCAATAGAGACAGGCCGCTTAGCCAAACAGGCAGATGGTGCAGTTGTTGTACGAATGGGCGATACGATGGTATTGTGTACCGCCGTTAGCGCAAAGGAAGCAAAACCGGGACAGGATTTTTTCCCGTTAACTGTTGATCTTCGCGAGAGTTTTTCGGCTGGGGGACGTTTTCCCGGCGGATTTATCAAGCGTGAAGGACGCCCTTCGGATAAAGAGATTTTATCAAGCAGATTAATCGACCGCTCAATACGTCCGCTTTTTCCGAATGGGTATTATAATGAAACCCAGATTATTTGTACCGTAATCTCCTCTGACGGCGAAAATGACGGTGATGTGCTTGGTGCTGTTGGTGCCAGTGCAGCGCTTCATATTTCCGATATCCCGTTTGAAGGTGGTCCGATGGCAGAAGTCAGGGTTGGACGCGTTGACGGTGAGCATGTCATTAATCCAACGATCTCTGAGCTTGAAGAGAGTGATATCGATATGATTGTTGGTGGTACGGAAGACAGCGTGATTATGATGGAAGGGGAGATGGAAGAGATCTCCGAAGCTGAAATGTTAGACGCCATCAAAGCTGGACATGAGGCGATTCAGAAACTTTGCCAGTTCCAGGAAGAGCTGCGCGAAGAGTTTGGAAAGCCCAAAAGAGAATTTGAGCCTGAAGAGGTTGATGAAGAACTAAAGAGCAAGGTTTATGAGCTTGCTCAGTCAGAAATTCAGGATATTGTTACGACAGGTCTCGGCAAAGAAAAATACAGTGAGCGCCTGAAAGCCGTGAAAGATAACACGGTTGACAAGCTTGTTGAAGAGAATGAAGAGCTGGCCGAAGTGGAAGAAACAATCCGAAATATCTGCAAGGATATTGAGAAAGAAGAGCTGCGCGGTCTCATCCTGAATGAGAAACGCCGTATTGACGGTCGCAGCCCAGAAGACATCCGCGATATCTGGACGGAAGTTAGTTACATGGCCCGTACGCACGGATCTGCAATCTTTACCCGTGGGGAAACCCAGTCGCTTGTTTCTGTTACCCTCGGTAGCAAGAAAGATGAACAGGCGATTGACACGCTGTTTAATGAAGAAGCAAAGCACTTCTTCCTGCACTACAACTTCCCGCCATTCAGTGTTGGTGAAACTGCGTTTCTGCGTGGACCCGGTCGTCGTGAGATTGGTCACGGCCATCTTGCAGAGCGTGCGCTGAAGAAGATGATGCCTTCTTTCGAAGAGTTTGGATATGTTATCCGTGTAATTTCTGATATTCTTGAATCCAACGGCTCGTCTTCCATGGCCTCCGTTTGTGGTGGGTCCATGGCCCTGATGGATGCTGGTGTGCCGCTTAAAAAGCCGGTTGCCGGTATTGCGATGGGTATGATTGTTGGTGAGAATGAATCCGTCGTGCTTTCTGATATCCGCGGCGAAGAAGACTTCATGGGTGATATGGACTTCAAAACGGCTGGAACCCGGGACGGTATCACAGCTACCCAGATGGATATGAAAGTTGAGGGTATTTCCTTTGAAGTGCTGGAACGTGCTCTTAAACAAGCAAAAGTAGGACGTCTGCACATTCTGGATAAGATGAGTGAAACGATCACTGAACCCAGAGAGCAGCTTTCTCGATTTGCCCCACAACTGCTTAAGATGGAGATCGATGCCGATGACATCGGGGCTGTAATTGGGCCTGGTGGAAAAGTTATTCAAGGTCTGCAGCGCGATACCGATACGGAAATTCATGTAGAGGAAGATGAAGATCGCGGTAAGGGACTGATTACGATCTCTGCCGACAGCCTCGAGAAAGCAGAAACCTGCAAAAAACGCATCAAAGAGATCCTCGGTGATCTGGAAGAAGGTGCTGTATATCACGGTACCGTTAAAGCGATCAAAGACTACGGTGCATTCGTTGAGATTGTGCCTGGAAAAGATGGTCTGCTTCACGTTTCCGAGATCAATCACTCACACGTTAAAAATGTGAGCGACGTGCTTTCCGTTGGAGATGAGCTCGATGTGAAACTGCTGAAGGTAGAACGAGGCGGCAAACTTCGACTCTCTCGCAAGGCTCTGATCCCCAAAAATGGAGATGAAGAGTAAGTATTTATCTTTTTCTGTTCTACTGTACTGAACTTAACGCCGTTCTTTCTGGTTTCAGGGAGGATGGCGTTTTTTATTTAAAAAGTTTTACTCCAATCAAATATATAGTGTTATATGACATCTATGAGTAATGTGAATGAAATTGATTTTGTTGAAAAAACAACACTCGACAACGGGTTAAAGATTGTTACTGAAAAAATTGAGAGTGTAAAAAGTGTTACTGCGGGGATCTGGGTAAAAACCGGGAGTCGCAATGAAACAGATAAGCAGGCGGGCATCACGCACTTTCTCGAACATATGCTATTTAAAGGCACCGAAACTCGCTCATCGTACGATATCGCAATGAGTATGGAATCGGTTGGGGGATACTTGAATGCGTTTACCTCCTCGGAATATACCTGCTATTACTCGCGCTGCCTGAATACACAGCTCGACAAAGCACTGGATGTACTTTCTGATATGATTCTGCATCCTACATTCCCCGAAGATGAGGTAAAAAAAGAGAAGAAGGTTGTTATTGAAGAGATGAAGATGTACCGTGACAGCCCTGACGACTACCTTTTTGAGGAGTTCAGCGGGAATGTTTTCAAAAATCACCCGCTGGGACGCCCGGTGATTGGTTATGAAGAAACTGTTTCCAACTTTGAGCGAAGTGACCTTTACGATTACATGGATGATCGATATCAGCCGTGGAACCTGCTGGTTTCTGTGGCTGGCAATGTGGAACACAAGGAAGTAGTGGAGATTGTACAACGATATTTCGGTGAGATTGAATCAAAAGAACGAGCAGAGAGCGAACAGCATCTGAACGACTATGTTCCGGGCCAGCAAACGTATACCAAGTCCATTGAACAAACCCACCTTATATTAGGCCGAAGGGGACTGCATTTTGATCACGATGATAAATACCGTCTTTTGCTGGCTAACACTGTTTTGGGAGGAGGGATGAGCTCTCGTCTTCACCAAAACGTGCGTGAGAAATACGGCTACTGCTATTCCATCAATACGTTTAATCAATCCTACCGGGATACGGGATTATTTGGTATTTACGTTGGGACCGACAATGATTATGTAGATCATGTCCGCGAGCTGATTAACAAAGAACTGCAGAAACTCCAGGATGAAATTATCCCTGATCAGGAGCTTGAAGAGGCAAAGGCGCAGCTCAAAGGGAAACTGGTGCTGTCGTTGGAGAGTACCAGCAACCGAATGTCGAGACTGGCCAAAAGTGAATTGTATTACGATCGTTTTGTAACGATTGATGAGCTGATTCAAGAAATTGACGGGGTAGAAGCGGAAGAGATCAAAAAATTTGCTATCGGTTTCTTTGACAAGGATCAGTATTCTGAGGCTCTTTTAATTCCCGAAGAGTTAAGCAGCAAAAAAGTAGGATAGCAGGTATTGCGTTAGCGTCACCAATCGAATAAAAAAACACCCGCCCACATACTACTGGAGCATGCAGGCAGGTGCGTGGTTGAACGGGAAACCTATGAAGGTTTCACGCATTTAAACGTAACTATTCTCTAAAGTGATAAACCGACAACAATGTAAAGCTGTTCGGTATCAGGATTCAGGATAACCGAGCCACTCAGCGGAATGGTGAGGCTTTCAGTAACCTGGATATCCTTGCTTGTTCCCACACCGATGTTCACAACAGTGAATTCGTCATTGTCTGGATCGGTTGGTGTAGGGCCTGCAGCCGAATGCCAGCCGTCACCAGCACCTATGAACAGGTCGGCAGCTCCTGCAGAATACCCGAGCTCGAAGTACACATCATCCCCTGCAGAACCGTCACCGGCAAAGATGTAGTTCGCGGAAAGGGAAAGATCGCCAACTCCGTAGCCCCCATTTAATTCAAAGGCATGAGCTCCGTTATCGAAATACATGGTGCCGGGATAGTAGTAGTCTGTGATTCCGAGGCTCAAGCCGAAATCAAAACTGTATCCTGCATAGAGGTCCATCTCCTGGAACCCATCATAGCCTTGCGAACCCCAGGCCCCGATAGCAAATCCACCTGAGCTGAGTTCCACATACGGCTGGATGGAAGGACCGGAATAGGCAACACCACGCCATACATACGTGCTGTAGAGGTCAGCACCAGCCGTGATCTCTTGGGCTTTGACAGGTTTAAATTGCGTACTGAAAAGTACGATGAAGAGTCCTGTCAATAAGTATTTTAAGAACTTGTTGTTGGTATTCTTAATCATAATATTTCCTGTGATATAATGTTTAATCAATTACTTGGTGGTTGAACATTTATTAGAAGCCGGCGGGAGTAATCGCCAAATAAACTCCCGTCGACTTCATTTTTTGACGTATAGTAGGAATTGTATTAAACCTCACCTTCAATAAATTCGTCGCTTCCAACGAATTCGGGGTAAGCTCGGTTATCGTGTTCGTGAAGGTCAAGGCCTTTGGCTTCAAGCTCGCCGTTAACACGGAGACCAACAGTGGACTTGATGATATTGAACAGGATGTAGCTTACCGTGAATGTCCATAAGAAAGCTGCAGCAATACCAAGCAGTTGAACTCCAATGATTGAAGGATCAAAGCCTTGCGTGCCAAACAGTCCGGCAGTCGTGTCGAACAGACCGGCGGCAAGCGTACCCCAGGCACCACAAACACCGTGAACGGCGATAGCACCAACGGGGTCGTCAACGAACGTCTCCAACCATTCTGAGGCATACACTACGATGATACCAGCGATAGCACCGGTAATGATAGCGAAGCCGGGGGAGAGGTTTGCACATCCAGCGGTTATACCAACAAGACCGGCCAATACACCATTAATGGTCATTGGGGCGTCAGGTTTTCCGAACTGGAACCAGGTTACAATCATAGAGAAGGTAGCACCGGCACCAGCTGCAAGGAATGTATTCATGGCAATCAGCGCAATGCTGGTGTCACCAACCGTGGTAGAGCCAGCGTTAAAGCCGAACCATCCGAACCAGAGAATAAATACACCTAATGCAGCAAAGGGAAGACTGTGACCCGGAATGTGAACAGGGTTACCCTGATCATCATACTTTCCAACACGTGGTCCTACGACCAGCGCACCAGCCAAGGCCGCCCAGCCGCCAACAGAGTGTACGACGGTAGATCCGGCAAAGTCAATAAAGCCGAGACCTTCCAACCAGCCACTTCCGTTAAAGAGACCGCCCCATGCCCATGATCCAAAGACCGGATAAATGACGCCTGTAATCAGGATAGAAAAGACAAGGTAGCCTGTAAATTTCGTCCGTTCAGCCACTGCTCCTGATACAATTGTCGCGGCGGTTGCCGCAAATACGGCTTGGAAAATGAAGAAAGCCCAAGTCCATGTTTGATCTTGTCCTTCAATGCCAGTTAAAAAGAAACCATCGGTTCCAATCCAACCTCCTGCGGTAGTGCCAAACATGAGGGCAAAACCGACAGCGAAAAAGACCAGACCGCCTGCGCCAACATCCATGAAGTTCTTCATGATAATGTTGACAGCATTTTTAGATCGGGAAAACCCAGCCTCTAAAAGAGCAAATCCAGCCTGCATAAAGAAGACCAGAATTGCAGCCAGTATAGTCCATACGTAGTTGATATTAGTTTGCGTAACGGCATCCTGCAAAACTGCAGTCTCTGCCGCAAATGCACTTGTCGTCCCAGTCACTATAAATGCCAGGATCATAATGCAGTATTTAATCATTTAAACACTCCAGTAGTTTTATTGAGATTTAGAATTAACCTAAATTTGTTTTGATCTCTCAAAACAGTTCCTAAAGTATTTAGTAAAAAACTAATTGTCAACTAATAAAATAAATTTTTTGTTGGAATGTACTAAACTATATAAGGAGGGCGCGGGTACAGTTTCTGCAGGCTTAAGCGATTGGCTGATAAGCCTTAAGTTTTTTAAAAGAGGTTATTTGGCGTGTATTTGAGATATAATTCGATTAAGCTTGATTTATCGAATGCAAATATCTCTTAAAAAAATTAGGAAATCAAGAAAAAATACAAATAAAAATTAGGAAGAGAGGTAGCGTTCAATATTTCCGGCAATGATATTCCAGGTTTCTGTTCGAGTTTTGTCTTCATTTTCCAAAAGTGTTAAGCGAAACCCGTTTTTATTGCTTGCGAAACCACTTAGCGGCACGACACAAATTCCGGTGGCTCCCAAAAGGTAATAGACAAATCGTTTGTCAAGTGTCACATCCAGGACGTTTTTTTCAACCAGTTCCCTGATTCGGCTGTTATCGATTTGCAGGAATTGCTGGTCATTTAAAACATCCTCATCAAACAGAACCGTCATATAAAATGCACCCTGTGGCTTGATAACCTGCACACCGTCAACCTTGGAAAAAATTTGATAGGCCTCTTCCGCCCGCTGACTGAACATCTCTTTTCGGCGCTCCAGGTGCTTTTTGTAGCGTGGATCTCCCATAACACGGGGAATAGAAAGTTGTGGCAGGTTGGTTGAACTTACCTCCAGCATTTTAGCATTGATTAGCGTTTTAATATAAGTTTTGAAGGCGGGATACTTATCTTGATTAAAAACTTCAATCCAACCGCAGCGGGCACCAGGCCAGGGATATTCTTTTGATATACCGCGCAGCGCCATACCTGGTACATCACCAATTACTTCACTCAGGGAAGCGGTATCCGAACCGTTGTAAATAATATTAGCATAGATTTCGTCGCAAATCATAAACAGACGGTGTTCTCGGGCAATATCCACCATCTCTTTTAGAATTTCCTTTGGATATACGGCTCCTGTCGGGTTATCCGGGTTTATAATGAGCATGCCGGCAATGGAGTCGTTGTATTTCACCTTGTTGCGGAGATCCTCTATGTCCGGCATCCAGTTATTGTCTGGATCGAGTTTATAGGTGAGGTGCTTGTAACCGGAGTGTGCAGCCTCTGCCGATGAGTGGGTTGAGTAAGCAGGAGAGGGACCAATGACGCGTGCCTCACGCTTTAGGTACCCGAATATTTTACCTACGGCATCGCCGAGCCCGTTAAAAAAGATAATCTCGTCAGAAGAGATCTGGCATCCGCCCCGCTGGTTGACAATATCAGCTAAAAATTGTCTTGTTTCGGGGTTGCCCTGTGTGGTACTGTAGCTATAGCTGCTGTCGTCCTCCACCAGGTCAATGATAATATCCTTGATCCACTGTGGCAGCTTTTCTCCTTTTTTAATGGGATCACCGATATTTTCCCATGTGATCGGTACACCAAGCTCCTGAATCTGGTTCGCAAAGGCCACAATCTCCCTGATCTCATATGTCAGCTGACCAGAGCCGTCGTGTAAAATATTTCTACGCAATTTGCCTTCCTCCTTTGATTCGAGGACAATACTTTTATTTGGTACCATCAGTGGTTTCTGAGTCTACTTATAAAACTTAAAAAAGTTGTTATTCTTCTATAGAAAATAAGTTCCAAGGTTAAAAACAATACGGCTGAATTAAAAGCCTAAATTTCCCCAAAACAGTTTTCAATACAAGTTATAACTACGCAATACCAAGCTTAGTATCCATGCTGGAGAACGTTGGAAATCAACCCTTGGTAACCTTTTGAAAGTAACTGCAATAACTCCTATTCTTGGGTACACTTTTTCATCATGAAAGAGTAGTGCCAGTTTGTAAAGGAAAATAAAAATCAGCTATACGTATTCCAGATGATCTACATAAAGAATCTTGCCGATCACGTTGACCAAGATGTTACGCTCAAGGGATGGGTCTATAATTATAGAAGCAGTAAGAATTTGTATTTCCTGGAGCTCAGGGACGGCACGGGAATCTGTCAGTGCGTGGTCTCAAAGAGCGATGTTCCCGATGAGGTTTGGGAAGCGGCTGAATCCCTGCGACAGGAGAGTTCTCTTGAAGTGACTGGAAATATTGTGGAGGATGAGCGCAGCATCGGTGGATACGAAATGCATGTCTCTGATATTAAAATTCACCAGGTAGCCGAGGATTATCCCATTACGCCAAAAGAGCACGGCGTGGACTTCCTGATGGAAAACCGCCATCTCTGGCTTCGCAGTCAGCGGCAATGGGCGGCCATGCGCGTGCGCAACGAAATTATCTACGCTATCCATACCTTTTTCCAGGAGCGCGATTTTGTGCAAATGGATGCCCCGATTTTTACCGGGAATGCGGCTGAGGGAACAACAACACTTTTTGAAACAGAATATTTTGATGAGAAGGCGTATCTCACGCAATCCGGTCAACTTTATGGCGAAGCAATGGCGATGGCCCATGGCTTGATCTATACATTTGGCCCCACATTCCGGGCCGAGAAGAGCAAAACCCGCCGTCATCTTACCGAGTTCTGGATGATAGAGCCGGAGATGGCCTATTACGATCTGGAGATGGATATGGACCTGGCCGAAGATTTCATCCAGGCTATTGTTAAGCAGGTGCTGGATCGCCGATCAAAAGAGTTGGAAATATTAGAGCGCGACACGGAAAAGCTGAAAGCTACTGTAGAGAACGATTTTCCCCGTATTTCCTATAACGAGGCTGTTGAGACCCTGAAAAGTGATGAAACAGCTGAGCTCTTGGACCAGATGGTGGAGGATCGCCAAGAGGAGCGCAGTGAACTGATGAAGGAGCGGGAGGAGATCGAAAAAGAGCGGGGTTCGGCAAAGAAATGGCGCAAGGCCCAGATAGATGAACGCATCCGGGAGATAGCAGCCCGTATTGAACAGATAGAGGAGGACCTGCGGAATATTCCGGGCTGGAAAGAATCGGCGTTGAATTTTGAATGGGGCACCGACTTTGGCGGCAGTGATGAGACGATCCTGATGATGCAGTATGATACGCCGATCATAGTTCATCGTTACCCGGCAGAGGTGAAGGCTTTTTATATGAAGCGCGACCCAGAGGACGAGAAGTTGGCACTGGCTTGTGATGTGCTGGCACCCGAGGGGTATGGTGAAATTATTGGGGGCAGTGAGCGAGAAGACGATCTGGGAACCCTTAAAAAACGAATTCATGAGCACGATCTCCCGGAAGATCTTTTCGACTGGTATCTCGATCTGCGCAAGTATGGTTCAGTACCGCATTCCGGTTTTGGTTTGGGATTAGAGCGCACCGTAGCATGGCTCTGCGGACTGGATCATGTGCGGGAGACCATTCCCTTTCCAAGAATGCTAGGTAGGCTTAGACCGTAAATTTAACAAGTTTCAGCAATCAGCAGCTGATGATTGCTAATTAATATGGCCCACAAAAGGCAATAGATTAGATTTTGTAGATTTAAAGGTAAAGGTAATGGTCCGGGAGCACAATTTTACTCGCAACATGATGCGGTTTAGGCCTTCTCTAATTTTTTAAAGGACTGATCATCCTACTCAGCTCTTTTTCAGAATAAAATTGTCCTCTGCTTACAACAGACTGGACACTTGTAGTGTGCTTAATATTCTGAAGAGGATTCTTTGTCAGAATGACCAGATCAGCCATTTTCCCCTTTTCAATGCTCCCGTATGAATCAAGATGATCAAGGAATTTGGGACCGTTGATGACTGAACTGCGCAACGCCTCCGCAGGTGTAAGTCCGGCGGCCTCAACTAACAATTTCAGTTCTTCATGGAGAGACTGCCCTGGAAACAAATAGGGGCTAGTTGGTCCAGAATCAGTACCCGTCAACAGATTAATTCCAGCGTGATGCATTGGCTCAACCATACTAATGAGGCGGTTTGTCATTCGGTTGAGTTCATTCGCAATAATTTTCTTCCCTGATACCTCAACGAGTTTGTCTTGCAAAACAGAATCATTTTGTACATCGATAATGGATGCGTTTTTAATAAGAAGGTCGACTTCTACAGTATGTTGATTGCCGCATGAAAGGATAAATAGACAAAGTAGAAGGGTATATCTGATCATAGTGATTTGATTAATGCGTAATACTGGCTATTTGGAATTGAGAAGTAAAAGGTTAAAATCTCAATTTTATTCCCCAAAACTCTTCATATACTATTTTCCAAAAAATAATTCAGCCTTTCACGTGCTTTTTGAAAATGCTCCATCAGGTTGGGTATTGGCGTATCACTGTAGCCTTCTTTCATATTTTGTTCAGCCTCGTTCAATTCTTTAAGCAGTATTTCTGCCGCCTCTTTTTTAGCATGTGGATCGGTGCTGCCTACTTCGTCAAACCAGATCGGGCTGGTTTCCGCAAAAGGGTAGCTATCCATCATCGGCCACTGCGGTTCACCGCCGGAGACGCGTGCGGTGATCCATCCACCGGTTGGAGCATCAATCGATCCGCTATATGATTTACTCCCGTGATTGTTATTGCCCTCCCTCGTATCTACAATTTCTCCGTTGATAAAAATGGAAACTGAATCATATGGGACGGCTGAGTGTACTTCCAGATTCCATGAAACGCTGGACTCTTCCGTTTTGATTACTTCGCCAACCTGCTGACCATTGACTGAAAATTCCAGCATGGGGCCATTAGTGACAAAACTTTTGCCTTTTTTAACGGCGTCAAGATACCGCCCGGTTGTCAATGCCCCGTCCGGTTTTACATACACACGCGTGGCCCCGACCGCCATCGTCCGGAAGTAATCATTCATCACATCGCTGCCCCCGGATGCCGAGAGTGGAATTCCAAGATTCAGGACCGTGTGCCACAACTCAGCGGTACCGATCTCGTCAGTCCACATGCAGGCTACTTCCAGGAAGTTCACTTCGCCCAACACCGCATCGGCGATAAAATTGATGGGATATTCACTGACACCACCATCGGTGAAAGGATTCCGGATCGAAATGGGGTGCACATATCCACCCAAACCACCTTCGGAACGTACGTGCTGTAGGGCGGTGGCATTTGTTCGATCATCATCGCCATAGACTTGATATCCGGGACCCCAAATCCAGGGCCAGAAGAGGCTTTCGTTCCCAATAAGGGCCACGTGTCCCAAGAAGTGAGATCGGACCTCCTGGCCAAAATTGAGGATAGGTCCTTTGTGGTAGGACCATTCCCAGAGATTCTTTTGTAAAAACCGGTTGTGCAGATTTGCCAGCAGTGGGAAGGCGACATCCAGTGCTTCTCCTTTCATATCAAGAAGCATATCCTGAGGTGCCAAACGGTATGTGCCGCCGTAATTCAGATGAAAGTGATTATCGCCGGAGTACCAGCCATTTTTCTCAGCATCCCACACCCGCTGCAGATCAATGGTAGCCTCGGTAATTTCGTTGGGGGCTACAGTTGTAGTAATGCTGCGTTTGTGTGTTTCAAAACCATGCACTGCTGAAATGGTAACCTTGCCAGCCGGTAAAGTTACTTCCGTTTTGCCATCGGAATAAAAGAACGTGCGGCCATTCTCCCCATCAAATCGAACCGTGCCACTATCAGGCAGCACCGGGTGTCCCGATTCATCCCGAATATTTAACCGAACGGGGGCAGACTTCCCGTCAACAGTACTCTTAATGATCAATCTGCCAGTAGATTCTCCCCAATCCCATTCTTTCACTTCAATCATCTCAGGCGTTCCGCCATTTACACTGATTCTTTTTAATTGCATACGTTCATCGTTCCCGGCCTCCGAAAAGTAGATCCAGTTGCCCTCTGGACCAAATGCTGGCGCCAGAGGCAGTCCTTCACTCTTCGTAAGCAATATTGAGGTGCTTGGGGTTGATAATTCCATCAGGTGTAGTTCGTAACCGCCCTCATCGGGCCAGGTATACACTATATTCTTTCGATCAGGGGAGAGGGCGTAGTCAGCCTGCGAAGCAATGCGACCTTCAAGCAGGGATGTCATCTCTCCGGTACCCAGATTCAGCCGTTCAATAGTATTATAGGATCCCTGTTTGTTTAACTGCAGGAGCAGACTGTCCTGTAAAAGTTCAATTGGTCGTCGCTGAATGCCAGCCCTTTGAATAAGGCGATCTTTCTTTAGTGAATCGAGTCCTACCCGCCATAGGTCGATCACACCTTGTGCAGAGGAGGCATAATAAATTGACTCTCCATCATCCGAAAAGGAGGGATCGAGATTGATCGCCCGGTCGTCGACAATAACGGTTTCTTCACCAGAAGATCGTTCCAAAAGCACTATTTGCGTGTAGCTGGTGTTGTCGCGGATAAACACGAGCTGGTCCCCATCGGGCGACCACTCAGGCCTGGAGTCAGATGCAGGTGACTGGGTTACTCTTTCTGCCTCACCGGTTTCCAGATCCATGATCCAAAGCCACCCTCGTGCAGAGAAGGCCACTTCATCACCCGAAGGAGAAGGGGCGGGGTCCATCGGACCGGCGTTCATGATCGGCAGTTCAAATCCTTCAAGATAAATTTGATGACTGAACCCCTCTACTTTGGGATACCGGTTGGTCCACTGGGCAAACGTTTTTATAGAAACCAATGAGATGAGGATGATAAGAAAACAGGTCTTTTTTAGCATCATATACATTTATAGAGTAAATGATCGTTTGATTTCAGGGGATACTGGGAATCCAGGAATCCTGAATAATCCATCCCGCACGCAAACTGAGCAGGGGAGGAGATTGTAATTTAAAATAGATTCTTTCACGGCTACTCAAAAACTCTGTTAAAGATTTGCATGATGTAGCGAAAAAAATGGAATTTTGGTGATCTAATTTAGATTTTCAGCCCATGGCAAAGAACACCAGCATAGAAATTTACCAGGAAGCCCTGCAGGCGCTCAAGAGCAAAGAGCGCAAGCCTGTCTATTTTTTCTGTGGGGAAGAGGAGTTTTTCCTGGATCGGCTGGAGAAGGCCACGGAATCTCTTATCCCTGAGCAGAACAAGGACTTCAATTTTGACCTTTTGTATGGACGGGATATTTCGCCACAAAAACTGCTTTCCATTATACGCAGCTATCCCATGATGGCTGAATACCGGGTGGTAGTGCTGCGAGACTTCGGGAGCCTGGGTAGCCCAACGGTATCGGAGAATGGAAATGGCGGTTCGGTCAATGACCTGATTCCATACCTGGAGCAGCCAAATCCCACAACACTGCTCGTGATGTTTGATTCAAAAAAGCCGCATGGTCGCTCAAAGATTGGCAAGGCGATTCAAAAAAATAAAAAAGTAGGATTCTACCAGTTCGAAGAGGTTCCCGATTACCGGCTTCCGGATTGGATTATTGAATGGACCCAGCGGGAATACAACAAAACGATAACCCCCGGGGCGGCCCAGATGCTGGCACAATTTGTGGGCAGCAACCTGCAGCTGGTGTCCACAGAAATAGATAAAGTGTGTACTTTTGTAGACACTTCTCAAAATATTGAAGAGAGTGACGTAAAAGAAATAATCGGCCTTTATAGAGAGTATTCGGCGATTGAGCTCAAGGATGCCCTCCTTTCACGTGATTTGGAGCAGTCGCTTTTCATAGCGGAACAGATGTTGCAACACTCTAAGACAGACACGGGAGAAATCATTCGTACCGTGGGGTTCTTTTACAGTGTGTTTTCAAATGTCTGGCAGATACGACGTCTTGCGACCAAGGGTAACACTAAAGGTCAGATACAGGAAGCAATGGGTATCGGTAACAACTGGTACTTTAACAAACTGTGGCAAGACGCTTCAAAATACGAGCTTCAAGATATGCCACGCGTATTTGAAGCCCTGCTGGATGCTGATCGCGCTGCCAAAGGATTTTCATCCATGGATCCCACGACGATTCTTCTCCTGATGATTAAGCGAATAATCAACTGATTCCAAGTTTTATTACGGATGTTGGTTTTCGCTTTTAACAGAGTGAATCGCAACTTTAAATATCGGGATTCCGACTATGGAAGCTCTTTCAAGAAATCAACTCCAAGAATTCTCTGATGAAGATTTGATGGAACATTTTCAAGCAGGTTATGAAGAAGGATTTAACCTCTTGGTGAAACGTTACACAGATCGCTTACACAATTTTTTATACCGGTATACTCATGATCACCAAGATTGCGAAGATTTGGTTCAGGAAACATTTTTAAGAGTATATCGCAGTCGACACTCTTATGAACGTATTGCCAAATTTTCGACATGGATGTATACAATTGCGCTTAACCTTGCGAAGAGTTTGTACAAGAAAAAGAAACGCATGACCACCGTGACGATTCACAAAGATCCGGATGATCCCGAGGATCGCAAGATTGACCTGGAAGATGACGGAATTCTGCAGGACGACTCCCTGCATGAAAAGATGTGCATGAGTCAGCTTGAAAAGGCACTCATGGAACTGAATGAAAACTTCAGGGAGGTCGTTGTATTGCGCGATATTCAACAGCTTTCATATGAAGAGATTTCTGAAATGACGGATAACCCGATGGGTACGGTTAAATCTCGTATCAACCGCGGCCGCGCACAATTGCAGGAGTTATTGGAATCCTATGTTCATCCTGAGCCCAATGTGCAAACGGGATTAAATTAGATTCAGGCATCGAATAAATTAATTGTTTAAGAAGGAGCGTTCCTGCCGGGGACGCTCCTTTTTTGTTTTTTTTAGTCAAGGGATCACTTAAAATGCTGGCGTGAGCTAAGCTGTTCCAACAATATTGATGGCTCATTTTTATACAGACCAAGAGTAAAACCCGGATAGATTTAAACCATTCTTATAAACAAAACCAGCGGTTTACATTTTTTATCAGCATTGCAATTCAAGGGTACTGAACAACTCTGACCTGTAGATAAGTGTATTTGTAGCACTTTATTTGGGCGGGATATCACCTGATAATTTATCGTCCTTTCAAAACGAAGCATACAAGGCTTTTTTTTACTATTTTTTTCAAGCAAAACATAAGGAAATTATTTAATACAATATTATATGAAATCGACTGTAGAGCGACGAGATAAAATTATTCAAAAGATTCAGAGTGAGGGCTCTGTTCGGGTTGACGAGTTGAGCGAAGAGTTTGATGTATCAACAGTTACTATTCGAAATGATCTCGATTTTTTTGAAAAGAAAGGATTAATTCACCGAACATATGGCGGTGCCCTGTTACTAAACAATGTGTATAAAGATCCCTCTATTGAGGAAAAGAAAAAGATTAATGTTGAAGAAAAGCGGAGGATTGGAGAATATGCGGCAGACCTGGTGACAGACGGGGAGGCTATTATTCTGGATTCCGGTTCTACCACCCGGGAGATCGCCCTTCGGATTAAAGAGAAGAAAAATTTAACGGTAATGACCAATGCCATAAACATTGCACTGGAACTGGCTGGCTCCTCGGACCTGAAAATAATGCTAACTGGTGGGGTGTTGCGAGACAAATCGTACTCGCTGGTGGGACCAGAGGCAGAGCGAACGATGCAGAATTATTATTTCGACAAACTCTTTCTTGGGGCAGACGGTATGGACCTTGAACATGGCCTTACGACATCGAATCCGCTGGAGGCGCAACTGAATCGTTTGATGGTGGAGCGGTCCAACAAGGTGATTGCGGTGATGGACTCCTCAAAATTTGGCCGCCACAGTTTTTCTTATATCTGTGATTTAGATCCCATAGAAATGGTTATCACGGACAATAAAATTCCGAAAGATTTTGAAGTCAAACTGAAAAACAGGGATATCAAAGTGGTAAAGGTGTAGGTCTCAAGCTACTCCGATATTACAGCAATTTTATTCTCCAACAGCTCCTGTACGTAAGTGATTGCGGGCGGAAATTCTTTTCGCAGATCAATACCGTCGGACTGCGCCAATATATCCCGCAGTGTATTCATGAAACCGCTTTTGACTTCGGTTGCCAAATTGATTTTCCGGATGCCGTTGCGAATAGCTTGTTGGATTTGAGTGTCTGGAATTCCAGAGCCGCCGTGTAGAACAAGCGCTGCAGGAGTCGTGTTGTGAATTTTTGCCAGCAGTTCGATATCCAGGTTGGGCTCCTTGTCATAAAATCCGTGCGCCGACCCGATCGCTACTGCCAGGGCGTTGATCCCGGTATCTTCCACAAACTGGCTAGCCTCATCGGGCTGGGTGAAGGCGACCTCATCTTTTGATTGGCCCAGCTTTGCGATATAACCCAGTTCGGCCTCTACGCTTGCCCCATAGGGTTTGGCCATTTCAACCACTTTCCGGGTGATTTCCCGGTTCTGCTCAATAGGTTCTTCACTGGCATCAATCATCACCGAGTCGTAGCCCGCATCCAGTGCGCGTTGTATTAGGTCCGGGTCCTGGGCATGATCCAGGTGCAGCCAGGCCTCAACACCATATTGACTGGTAGCCGCACGAGCCAGTTTTGCGGTCACTTCCAGGCCGAGATACTCGATGGTGCGTTTCGTGGATTGTAAAATGATTGGTACCTGCCGATTCGCCGCTGCTTTAAGGACAGCAGAGAGCGTCTCAAAATTGTAAAAATTAACCGCTAACAGGGCTTTGTTAGCTTGGTCAAGTTGCTCATACTTATCTTGTAATTTCATCTATATCAGTGATTGAATACTTGTCTTTTGCAATTCTAAGGACTTCTCCCAGACTGGTGATAGCTGCGGTCCCACCGGCTTGAGTAGTGGAAATAGAACCAGTCAAATTCCCAAACGTGACACACTCTTCCAGTGGATACCCTTGCAAAAACCGGAAGATAAAACCCGCATTAAAGCTGTCGCCTGCTCCGATGGCATCCACTGGGTCATTATTGATAAAAGCAGGAATGGTTTGGACCTTGTTATCTTCAATAAATGCGGCACCTTCCGTTCCACATTTGACGACAATCGTTGCAGAGGTTTCTTTATAAAACTTTTTCAATCCTTGCTCTACCGTCTCAGTGGCTGCAAGCTGCAGGAACTCCGCTTCATTGGGAAGAAAAAAATCGATATGGTGAAGTAGTTTATCCAAGTCGATATTCCACTGTTCTTTGGGGTCCCACTGCGGATCAATGGAAACAGTCATGCCATTTGACTTGGCCCTGTTAACAATTTTTTGGAGGTCCTGTCTAATCCCCGGCTGAAGAAAAATAGAAGAAATATGCAGGTGCCGTGCCTCCCGGCATACCCGTTCGGGGATATCACTGGCGGAGAAGCTGGCCATTGCCCCGGGAAAAGTGATCATGGCACGTTCATTGCCAAGCCTGATGATAGCTGTCAAACCGGTTTTTTGCTGCGGGTCCTGTTTCACAAAGAGCGTCTCAATTCCAAAATCCTGGAGTTGGTTTATAATCTGTGTACCAAAATCATCATCCCCAACCAAGCCACAAAACCCTGTTCTAGCTCCCAGCCGGGCAATGTTACTGGCAAAAATAGCAGAAGAGCTGCCGAGCGTGAGGTTCATATCGCCCGCAATTTTTTCTTTTTCCAACTCGGGGAACGACTCGACCTCATCGAGTATCAGGTCCATATTGAGCTCACCAACAACCAGTAAATCCCACTTTCTGTTACTCAATGCCATAATACTTACATGATATTATCGATTACAAAGTTTTATTTATCGCTTCCATAGCGGTGTTGGAAATATTCAGTTCCAGTATAAAGAAATATATCGAAAGTGAATGTAAGTCAATAGAAATGAAAACGAAAGGAGTATCGTGTTTTTGAACATGGTTTTATAACCTGTTGTCCCAGAGATTATCCAAATGAACCGGAATACGGAAATAATTTTTTAGAAAGAATACCGGTTTTCTTTTCTTGGATTTTTCATATAAACTGGATGCATCATTAGTAGAAGTAATAATTAGTCACTTCCTCATGGTTACCTTTTTGGAGTCGAAATGCAATTCCCTTTGTCAAAAATTTATTTTGATTATCGTCATCCTGTTGACCAGTTCATGCGGTGGTAACCCAGAAAAGAAATCTTCAACGGAAGAAGAGGCAAATCGACAAGAGGATACAAGGGAGGCGAATTCGGCTATCGATGCCCAGTATATGCGGAGTGCAGCACTCCAGGGAAAGTTGTTGGAAGTTCAAAAAACCGTTGACCAGGGAATTGATGTAAATGCAGCAGATGATGCGGGGCGAACAGCCTTAATGCTTGCTTCATTTAATGGCCATACTGATGTAGCCAGGCTTCTACTTGAAAAGGGCGCACAAACTGAAGTTCGAAACGCCGAGGGACGCACCCCGCTTATTTTTGCTGCCAGTGGCCCTTATGCCGAAACGGTGGAGCTATTGCTGGAGTGGGATGCCGATCCGGACGTCGTAGATGAGGTCGAAGGTTGGTCAGCCCTGATGTTTGCCGCAGCCGGAGGACATGCCGAAGTGGTGGAAACCTTGCTCTCTTACAATGCCAACGCTCAGCTGCAGGATAAAGATGGTGACCGGGCCATTGATTTTGCCCGGAACAATAACCACATGAGAGTAGTCTCACTGTTACAGGATGCCAAGTAGCGGTGGGTAGTTTTTCTTGCCTATTGAATTTAGATTAGGAATCTCTAATCAAACAACTGGGATCTAATTGGAACAAAGTGTAGTGAATGTAGTTGTAACATGATGTAACCTTAAACATATACTCCTTTCCATTATGGATTCAACGGCTTTTGATGGCGACAAAATTTTAAATGAATATTTATCAGATTACCTGGATGGAAATCTGAATAAAAGTGAATGCGAAGTGTTTGAGGAGTATTTGGACGAAAATCAAAAGGAGAGAGAGTTTGCCCAAAAAGCTATGAAAGGAAAGCAGGCGCTCAACTGGATGGCAAACAAACTCAATGCGTGGAACAACCTGGAGATTGAATTTGCCAAAAGAATTGCGCTTGAGAAGCTTAAGAGAAGCAGCAAATCAGATATCGTCAACTAGATAGTAGCAGTTTTCCAGGTTTTGTAATTCATCCTTTCTAATACTGTAATAACTGTCTCATTCTTTCTTCCAGCCTGTGGGAGGCTAAATAGCCCTGCTCCAGTTTTTTATTGTAAGGTATCGGCATATCCAAAGAGGAGCAGCGAATCACGGGCGCATCCAATTTCTCAAAATAATGTTCTGTTATCAGGGCAGAAATCTCACTCATGGGACCCATAGTTAGTGAAGGCTCCTGCAGCAGCAATATTCTATTAGTCTTATTAACAGATCGCTCAATGGATTTCATATCGAGCGGTTGCAGGCAACGCAGATCCAGAATTTCTATTTGAGTGCCATTTTCAGAAAATTTTTCTGCAAGCCCTTTCGCCCACTGAACGCCCAGTCCATAGGTTATAACCGTTGCATCAGTTCCTTCTCGGCGGACAACCGCCTTGCCCAATTTTTCTGCAACTGCACGATCGGGCGTTTCTTCTTTAAGACTTCGATACATTTTTTTATGCTCAAAGAAGAGTACCGGGTTGGGATCTTTCAGGGCGCTGTAAAGTAAGTTTTGGGCATCTTCAACCGTAGACGGCACCACAATTTTAAGACCGGGATGCTGCATAAACCAGCCTTCCGGTGATTGTGAGTGGAACGGCCCGGCCCCGACCCCCGCTCCATGGGGAGCACGGATCGTGACGTTGAGCGGAGGTGTCCAGCGATAATGGCTTTTTGCCAGGTTGTTGATCACCTGGTTGAATCCGCATGAAATGAAGTCGGCGAATTGCATCTCAACAACAGGTTTGAACCCCTCTAAGGCCAGCCCAATGGCTGTACCAATAGCTCCAGATTCAATGATCGGCGTATTTCGGATGCGATCTTTCCCGAACTGCTCGACAAACCCTTCCGTCACCTTAAACACGCCCCCGTATTCAGCAATATCCTGTCCGAGCATGAGATACGATTCATCTTCCTCAAACGCTTGTCGCAGTGAAGAGCTAATCGCATCAACAAACCGTTTTTCCGATTTCAGGATATCAGAGGGGAGAGGACTACCTGTTATTTCTGCGGAACCATAAACGGATGAGGTTTCTTTCTGCTCATCAAACTCAGGATCTTCCGCTGCCAGGGCGCGTTGAAGAGCAGGCTCAAAAAGTTGATCTACTTCATCTGTGATTGCAGTAAATTCCTCTTCACCTGAGACCAGCTCTTTATCCTTCATCCACTCTTTGAGTTGCAAAACCGGGTCGCGCTGCTCCCATTCTTCAAAAAGATTGTCCGGGATGTAATCGGTTCCCGAAGCCTCCTCATGTCCCCGCATCCGAAATGTTTTGGCCTCTATAAGTACCGGTTGTCCCCGCGATGCAGTTTTGCGAGCTTCCTCCATCTCGTCCATCACGTTAAAAATGTTGTTGCCATCTACCTTTAGTCCTGCAAGCCCATACCCGATAGCACGATTCAGAAGGTGCTGGCAGGCGTACTGCTCTGAGGTAGGGGTTGAGAGAGCGTAGCCGTTATTTTCGATTACAAAGATGATGGGCAATTCCCAGACTGCAGCGAGGTTAAGTGCTTCATGGAAGTCGCCTTCACTGGTGCCACCATCACCGCAAAAACTGCAAACCACCTGGTCAGTACCCTTCATTTTAGCAGCCAGTGCGAGTCCATCCCCAATTGGCATCGTTGCCGCCAGGTGCGAGATCATCCCGACAATCCGGTGCTCCATAGATCCAAAATGAAACGAGCGGTCCCGACCGTTGGTAAATCCATCAGCTTTCCCCAAAAGCTGGCAAAAAAGGCGGTAAAGGTCGACACCTCGTGTGGTAAAAAGTCCCAGGTTCCGGTGCATGGGCAGCAGGTAGTCTTTGTCTTTAAGCATAGCAGTCACACCCACAGAAATAGCCTCTTGCCCGATACCAGAGAACCATTTGCTGATTTTTCCCTGCCGCAACAGGTTGATCATACGTTCTTCAATACGTCGCGGAAGCAGTAGTTTTTTATATAGGTTAACCGCCTGTTCTTTTGATATATTTTTTGTGGGATGGATCATTTATTTGATAAAAAAATTCTGTAATTTGAAAGCCGATTTATTACAATTCGGGTGGATTTACAAGGTTTACTTCCCCGCCCAAATATGAACAGAATGAATAACAAACGAAACGGTATCACTGAATTATACGCTTGTTTTTTGCGTTGCATCACATAACTAAAATGCAAGATACAGGCATTGCAGTACTTTGTTGTAAATGCGGCTCGAATTCATTGGAACAAGACGTTACCATCCATGAAATTTTCGGTCGCATTTTTATTTTTGGGAGACTGTAGTTTATAATTTGAAAGGAATTTCATCTAAATGGAAGCACTTGGTCGTCAAATTTTGGTTGAATATTATGATTGTAATCAGGAAAAACTAAATGACGTCGATTTCATCGAGTCTGCATTTATAGAAGCTACGAAAGCGTCAAAAGCAACAATCATTACACATAATTTCCATAAATTTAGCCCCTATGGCGTGAGCGGTGTTATTGTTATTGCAGAATCTCACGTAGCCATTCACACATGGCCAGAATACAATTATGCAGCAGTGGATATTTTTACCTGTGGTGATAGCATAGATCCATGGATTATACAGGAATACTTAAAAGAATCGCTGGAATCGAATAATACCTCCAGCATGGAAATGAAACGGGGTATGTTTAGAGTGAATCCCGGTGATCGGCTGCTTTTTAAACCACAAGAAAATTTGACTGAAAATTAGTTTGTCATGGAAGAACCTTCTGAATTGAATATTGCTGAACAATTAATGGTTAAGACGCCTAATGTGTTTTGCCTTGTAAAAGGGGCTTCGGAAGGACGTACCCGCCTCAATGCATTCGACAATGCTTTGCTGAATGCCGGTGTCGGTGATACCAACCTTATCCGGATGAGCAGCATTTTGCCACCCGGGGCACAGCAGCGAACGATTGATGATCTCGACCTCCCCAAAGGTGGCTTGATACCCCTGGCATACGCTACCATTGATTCCACAACGCCGGGTCGGTATATATCCTCAGCCATAGCGGTCGGTATTCCAGAAGATGACTCTGAGCCGGGGGTTATTATGGAGTTTGAAGACCACAGCAAGCTCGAAAATGTGGAAGATATTGTTCAACAAATGGTTATTGACGCATTCGATTATCGTAATAGGGCACTGAAAGAGATCAAGTCGATCGGGATTGAGCACAAAGTGGAAACTTGTGGTTCTACTTTTGCGGCCGCGGTTCTGTGGTACGAATAAAAGCGAATAGCTGAAGCCGTCCGCTCATGATCCCAATACTTTTATAGGAATGCTGACAGATAAATCAAAAGGCCTCCATTCACTGAATTTTATCGAATTTAAACCAACGAACAACTGTGCCAACAAGCTACAACGAATATTACAACGGCAAAACAGGGCTCACGGTAGGTGTCAATGAGGTCCTGTTTTCTGAGCAGACTGAATATCAAAAAGTCGAAGTGTTTTCAACCGACACCTGGGGTAACCTGATGACGATTGATGGAATGGTGATGCTCTCAGAAAAGGATGAGTTTGTCTACCATGAAATGCTTGTTCATGTCGGCCTATTTAGCCATCCCGAGCCCGAACGCGTGCTGATAATTGGGGGCGGTGACGGGGGGACCGCTCGCGAAGTGATGCGCCATGATTCGGTTCGCCAGGTTGATATGGTGGAGATTGATGAGGCTGTTGTTCGGGCTTCCAAAGAGTTTTTGCCCGAAGTGGGCGACTGGAATAATCCGAAACTCAATGTACTGTTTGAAGACGGTATCCAGTTTGTTAAAGATGTGAAGAGATCCTACGACGTCATCATTATCGATGGTTCAGACCCGGTGGGACCTGCGGAGGGGCTGTTTGAACATGGCTTCATCAGGTCATGCCACGAGGCTCTTGCCACAGATGGAGTGCTGGTAGCTCAGACTGAAAGTCCCTGGATAGAGTCCTACCATCCCAGTATGGAAAAAATATTTACCGCTTTGTCCACAATATATTCCCGTTCGCGAATGTATCTTGCCTATATCCCCCTATACCCGGCGGGAATGTGGTCTTTTAGTTTTGCCAGCAAGGGGGTGGACCCACTTGAGGAATCCACAATTCGTCGTGTAGAAAAGGGGATGGATCGATTTGGAGATGAGCTAAAATATTATAACAAGGATGTTCATATTGGATCTTTTGCATTGCCCAATTTTGTGCAGGAAATAATTTGATGAAATTGATGGTTTCAGCTTTGTACTAATTCTTCAAGCACGGCCAGCCTGATATCTTCAGGCACAAATAAGTGATTAGTTATGGATCTTTCGGATAAAAAGGTGTTGGTGACCGGAGCCTCACGGGGTATTGGCAAAAGTATCACCGGGAAGTTGCTCGACAACGGGGCTGCCGTTATTGGAACGGCCCGTAACACCTCGTTTCCCAAAGCTTTCATCGACCATGACTCCTTTCGGGGCATTTATGTTGACCTGGCCCAAACCGGGGATCTCATCAATAAATTAAAGGTGTTGTTTCAAGAGGAAGAGGCTCCAAATGTACTGGTAAATAATGCCGGTATTTTTGAGGATGCCGATTTCGATATCGAGGACAATTCCTGGCTGGATAACTGGGACCGGACACAACAAATTAATTTACGGACTCCGGCCTTGCTGTCGAAATGGGCATTGAATCGGTGGAGCAACACGGGGGATGGGCTTCTGATCAATATTGCCTCGCGCGCAGCATACCGGGGTGATACCCAGGAATATGCCTCCTACGCGGCCTCAAAAGCGGGACTGGTGGCATTTACCAAAAGTGTGGCCCGAGATTTTGGAAAAAAAGGGATTGCCGCATATTCCATAGCACCAGGTTTTATAAAAACCGATATGGCAATGGATTCCATTGAGGTATATGGAGAAGAATACCTGACGGAAGGAATGGCTTTTGATGAAATAACATCCCCGGAAGAGGTTGCCGAGCTGGTCGCTTTCCTTGTTTCGGGCAAAGTAAAACATATGACCGGTGCGACATTTCATATTAACGGCGGTTCATACATGATATGAAAATTAGCAAATTGTATAGGTGCGGCGAACTTCGCATGTATGTCGCCCGATTAGTAAAAGAGGATAGACTTTATGGATGACTACAACTGGATTGAGACTTCACTTCCCGATTTTAGACTGCGATTTGCCAACCGGCAGGACGTTCCGCTTATTCATAAATTTATACGCGACCTGGCCGATTATGAAAACCTGGAGCACGAGGTGGTGTCGACAGAAGAGCAGCTGCTGCAGAATCTTTTTGGAGATCGGTCTTATGCTGAAGTTATTTTAGGTTTTGAAAAAGAGGAACCGGCCGGTTTTGCCCTTTTTTTCCATAACTTTTCAACCTTTGTTGGGAAGCCCGGTATTTATTTAGAAGATCTGTACGTAAAAAAACCACTGCGCGGGAAAGGCTATGGCAAAATATTTTTGACCTACCTTGCAAGGCTGGCAAATCATCGTGACTGCGGTCGCCTGGAGTGGGCCGTGCAGGAATGGAATGAGCGCGCTATCGGTTTTTATGAAAGCCTGGGTGCCCGGCAGAAAGAGGAATGGACGGTCTACCAGGTGGCCGGATCCAAATTAAAACAGCTGGGTAACTCTTTTGACAACCATCAATAACAGTGGACCCTCAGAACATGACCATTCAACAGCGAAAGAAAGATCACGTTGAGCTTACGGTATCAGGGGAGGTCGATTACGACAAGACGGCCGGTTTCGAACAGTTCGATTTTTTACACAATGCCCTGCCTGAGATCAATATTGATGGAGTCAGTACCGAAGCGCAACTGCTGGGGCACACATTCTCTTTCCCGCTTTTTATTTCTTCGATGACCGGCGGCTATACCGATGCCGGTGCGGTGAATGCCATCATCGCAGAGTTTTGTGAGGCTAACAATCTTCCATTTGGTGTTGGCAGTCAGCGAGCCATGCTGGAAAATCCATCTGAAAAGGCATCATACGCTATTGTCCGGGAAAAAGCGCCCAATGCCTTTATTGCGTCCAACATCGGTGGAGCTCAGCTTATTGGAGGGCTGTCATCACAAGAATTGAAGCTGCTGATAGATTCCATTGAGGCCGATGCCGTGATTGTTCACTTAAATCCCCTGCAAGAGCTGATGCAGCCCGAGGGGGATCGAAACTTTAAAGGGGTAGAGGCCGGTATAGCGAAGCTTGTCAAAGAGAGCCCGGTACCCGTCATTGTAAAAGAGACCGGGGCGGGTATTTCAGCGCAGGTAGCCGGGCGCTTGCTTGATGCCGGAGTCTCTGTGATTGATATTGCCGGTGCCGGGGGGACGAGCTGGGCCAAAGTGGAGAATGAGCGATCTACGAACCAAAAACCAGATGCCGCCTTTAATGACTGGGGCATCCCTACTATCGAGTGCCTGGTGCAGGTAAACCAGTTGAAGAAGGAATACGATTTTGAGCTGATCGCTTCCGGTGGAATTCGCAGCAGTTTTGACCTGTTGAAGTCCGTATGCCTGGGCGCTGATTTTGGAGCAGCAGCCCAGCCTGTCATTAAAAGCATTGTCAACGATGGATACGAAGGTTTGGAAGCACTTTTTGAGCGATGGAAATATCAGGCAAAAGTGATACTCACATTGACAGGTACTAAAAACGTTAATTTATTGACGAAAGATAAGCTAATCCATTCTTGATTCTTCTATTACATCCTGCTTTAAATTCCTTATATTTGCATCTGCAAAAATTAGCCAAATTCATATTTTTTGAAGAGCACACTCAAACATCAAAATCTTTCTGAACTGATAAACCGGGAGCTTGCTGATTTAAACCTTCCGGAAGAACCCGGCCAGCTCTATGAGCCGGTGCGTTATACGCTGGATTTGGGTGGCAAGCGCCTGCGTCCCTATTTTACGCTGATAAGCTGTGGCATGTGTGGAGGAGAGGTGCAAGAAGCCGTCCCCGCCGCATTGGCTATTGAACTACTTCATAATTTTACGCTGCTGCACGACGATATCATGGATGCCGCTGACACCCGCCGCGGGCAACCAAGTGTGTTTAAAAAATGGAATTCATCGACCGCTATACTTTCAGGTGATGTCATGTTTGCCCACTCTTTTGAACAGCTTCAGCATTATGGTAAATCTGCCCGCTACAGCAAAAAGCAGTACGCTACGATTATGGATATTTTCCTGGAAGCGGCCAGGACAGTATGTGAAGGCCAGGCTTTTGACCTGGAATATGCAGCAAGAACAGATGTTACAATTGATGAATACCTGAAGATGATCCGGGGAAAAACGGCCGCCCTGATCAGTGGTTCCCTGATGCTTGGAGGCGCCGTGGCTGACGTTGATGCAGAAAAGCTGGAACTTTTGCGCAGAATAGGACAGCAGGCGGGCACAGCGTTTCAAATACAGGATGACCTTTTGGATGTTATAGCGGATCCCAAAAAATTTGGGAAAACGCCGGGCGGAGATATTATTGAAGGCAAGAAAACATATTTGTCTATTCTTGCGTTACAACAGGGAAACAAAGAGCAGAAAACGTTTATTAACAATGTACTGGCTGCTCAAGACATCGCCACTGAAAAGGTAACGGAGGTTATAGACCTCTATGAAGAGTTGGGAATTGTGGAAAAAACAAATAATGCCATTGAAAAACACTATGCCAAGTCAATGGAACTGCTTGATCAATTCCCCGAATCTGATTATAAAACCGACCTCATAAATTATTTTAATAAACTGAAAAACAGAGAATTCTAATAATATTACATATGGATCTTAGCTCGACACGACTTTTTACGGTCATTATTCTGATTGCTGCTTTTGTATTTACATCCTGTTCTAAAGACAACTACATACAGCGTGGGGATTCATTACCAGAAGCCTACCGAAAGTCAATGCGACTTTTCCAGGAGGGGGATTATTCAGAAGCTGTCAAGGCATTTGAAACGGTGTTCAGCCTGGGCCGGGGAACGGAATATGCCCGGAACGCGCAGTACTTCCTGGCAGAATCGCATTTCAACAATAAAAACTACCTGATGGCTGCTTCGGAGTATGAGCGGTATTCTTCCCTCTATCCCCGTTCGGACAAATCTGAAGAGGTTGAGTTCAAAGAAGCCTATTGCTACTACAAGTTAAGCCCCCGGTACAGGCTGGATCAAAAGTATACTCGAAGGGCACTTGAAAAGTTTAACCTGTTTGTTTCTAATCATCCCAACTCAGAAAGGTTACAAGAGATCGCCAAATATGAGGACGAGTTGCGGGAGAAACTGGCGCGCAAGATCTATAACGCCGCTGACCTCTACATGCGCATCGATGAATATGAAGCTGCGGCAATTTACTACGGGCTCACCATCGATCAGTATCCTGAAACTCAGTGGGCGGAACGGGCCCTCGTCGATCAAATCAATGCCTACAATGTGTATGCGGAAAATAGCGTCAGCAACAAGCAGGAAGAGCGATATCAAAAAGCGGTGGCTAGCTACGAAAAGTATCTTCAGCTTTTTCCCAATGGAGAGCACCGATCCCAGGCTGAAGAGTATGTCGATGAAGCTCGGGTGGCGTTAGCCCAGTTTCGGGACACCTCATCTCCCGACAGTAGTTCAACGAGCACGACTACCGCAAGCAATACGCCCAGGAATGAACGATAGCTTATGTCTACTCGTGTAGGTATTTTTGGCGGCACATTTGATCCTGTTCACAATGGTCATATTTCCATTGTCAGATCTTTCATAAAATCCGGGTTGATAGATGAGATGTGGATTCTGCCGTCTCCCAGCCCACCGCACAAAACGGACAAGGAGATTACCAGTTTTGACCACCGAAAGAAGATGCTTGAACTGGTATTTTCAAATGATGAGAATATTAAGATTAGTGATATAGAAGAAAAACTGCCGCTGCCTTCCTACACGATTCATACCCTTCAGTATCTCAAGCAAAAATACCCTGACAATAAATTTTATCTCTGCATCGGCGGAGACTCACTTGCTGATTTTAAAAATTGGTACCGGGCCGAAAAGATCGCAGGACAGACTGACCTACTGGTTGCTGAGCGCCCCGAAGCAGATGGGCGTGATGTAAGTGAAAAGTTTTTGCAGAATACTCAATTTGTTGAGCATACACCGGTAAATATTTCGGCCACTGAGGTAAGGAAGGAATTGCAAAAGAACGGGGAAGGATTACAGGATCAGGTTCCACCCGAAGTCCTTCAGTATATCCGGGATAACGGCTTGTACAAAAATTAGTATAATGAACCGAACTTCTTTTTTGAAATATCTGGGACTTGCAGGATTTGTTTCGCCCGTGATAAGATCGGTGAAAAGGGGCAAAAATGAAACTATCCTTAGCCCAGATATTTTAAAACCGCAGCGTCTCAAGAAGGGCGATACCATCGGATTGGTAAGCCCTGCCAGTATTCTGCCTGAGCGGGAACGATACAAGGAGATTGCAAGCACGATAAAGGAGCTGGGGTTCAACGTTAAAATCGGGGCACATGCGAAAAGCCGCTATGGATATTTTGCCGGAGCTGACATAGAACGAGCGGCCGATCTGAATGCCATGTTTAAGGATCCCGCCATTGACGCAATTATCCCGTTTCGCGGTGGTTGGGGCGCAAACCGTATTTTGGAATATATCGATTTCAAAACCATTCAAGAGAATCCCAAGCCGTTAATCGGCTTTAGTGATATTACTTCGCTTTTACTCGCTGTCTATGCAAAGACCGGTCTCATCACCTTTCATGGACCCGTCGGCAAGTCAGATTGGAACAATTTCACCTTCCGTTATTTTCAGTCCGCTGTAATGGAGGCCACCCCCTTTTTGTTGAGTAATCCCCATAACCGGCGGCATATAACTATTGCGCCCGGTAAAACCGAAGGCCCGTTGTTGGGAGGAAATCTCACCGTTCTAACATCTATGTTAGGTTCCGGCTACCTCCCGGATTTTGAAGGCGCCATATTGTTCCTGGAAGATGTTGGGGAAGATGTCTATCGCATTGACCGTATGTTGACCCAGCTAAAACTCAATGGAGTATTTGATCGTATTAACGGCCTTTATTTTGGACAGTGCACAAATTGTGAACCCAGTACAAAATACAGCTTATCATTGGATGAGGTCCTGAATGACCATCTACGTCCATATGATATACCCGCCATCCGAGGGGCAATGATTGGACATATTGATGAAATGTTTACTCTCCCTGTAGGACTTCCCGCCACTTTTGATGCCGACAAAGGAGAGGTTTCCTTCTCTGAATCTGCGGTCATTTAAAAGCCAATTTGCTACCCTTCCTATCCTATGGCTAAAATATAGTTTATAAATCATTAAAAGTTTTTAATAATGATAAAAATTGATACCTTTGGTTGGGTTGAGGAGTGATAGAAGTATGGGGCTTGTCAAGGTATCAGCAATAACACAGACTACTGCTATGATGGGAAAAAACAGACATGTGCTTTTGGTCGATGATAATGAATCGATACACAGTGACATCGTTTCGATTTTGAACGGGGAAGAAGAAATCGATGAAGATCTGCTGGACATGGAGTCAGAGCTTTTTGGAGATGCTGATTCCCCGGAAAAGGAGAAGAACTCAGGCAACTTTGTGATGTACGATATCGATCATGCCTACCAGGGGGAAGAGGCGATCGAAATGGTCCAGAAAGCTGAAAGCAACGGGTATCCCTATTCGTTGATTTTCATGGATGTGCGAATGCCTCCTGGTATGGACGGGGTGCAGACAATTCAAAAAATATGGGCCAAATACCCATATATAGAAATGGTTATCTGTACTGCCTACTCGGATTATTCATGGGATCAAATTATTGAGAGCCTGGGTAATTCTGACAAACTCCTTTTCATGAAAAAGCCATTTGATGCCACGGCTTTAAAACAGACGGCCCTGACCCTTACCACCAAGTGGCAGCTCCAGCAAGAGGCTATTCAATACACTGAAAACCTGGAAAAAGAGGTAGATCAGCGGACACAGCAGTTAAATCTGCTTGTTAAAGATTTTAAAAAAATGAAAGAAAAGGCGGAGGAGGCTTCGGCCGCCAAGAGTGAGTTTTTGGCTAATGTGAGTCATGAAATCCGAACGCCGATGAATGGGGTTATCGGGATGAATGACATGTTGCTGGAGAGTGATCTTACCAATGAGCAGCGTGAGCTCTCCCGGATGGTAAAAAGCAGTGCTGAATCACTGATGCAAATTATCAACGATATTCTTGATCTGACTAAAATTGAGTCCGGTAAGATGCAGATGGAGGAAATACCGCTGAATCTCAAGGAGATCGTAAAAAATGTTGCTAAAATTTTATCTATTTCTGCAAGCGGGAATGTCGATATCAATTATTCTATTGATGATGAGATATCAGAACAACTGCTTGGGGATCCGACTCGTATCCGGCAAATACTGCTCAATTATGGCTCCAACGCTGTCAAATTCACTGAAGAGGGGCAAATAAACCTCGGGGTAGACATGATGGTTGACAATGAAGATGAAGCCGTCATACAGCTAACGGTGAGCGATACCGGCATTGGAATTTCGGAAGAAAACCAGGATAAGCTCTTCGAACCTTTTTCACAGGCAGATACCTCCACCACTAGAAAATTTGGTGGTACAGGACTCGGTCTGGCCATATGTAAAAAATTAGCCAATCTAATGGGTGGAGAAGTCGGGGTCCAAAGTGAACCGGGAAAAGGCTCAAAGTTTTGGGCTTCCCTAACGCTCAAAAAGTTTGACAAAAATAACGAGGAGACGGTGTCTCCAAACAGTGATGAACAAAATATAGATAAGATGGATCCACTGGGTAAACTGGATATACTGGTAGCGGAAGACAACAAGATCAACCAGGTTGTTGCTCAAAAAATGCTCGAGCGAGAAGGCTTCAATGTTACCTTGGTTGACAATGGCCGGGACGCTGTTAAAGCGGTAGAAAAAGACCGTTTCGACATTGTGCTAATGGATGTTCACATGCCGGAGATGGATGGTTATGAAGCAACTCGTGCTATTAGAAAGCTGGAAGAGGTGACGGGGGATCGCATTCCGATTATAGCGCTTACCGCCAGTGCAATGCAGGGTGATAAAGAGGCTTGCCTGGAAGCTGGAATGGATGGTTATGTGCCGAAACCGATCAAAAAAGAGCAGCTTGTCGACTTGCTGTTGGATGCGAAGTCAGATCAGTTCAACACCGTTTAGCTTATTCCCCTCTTAATCCGTTATGCTGTTAAAAGGGGATGTGAAGACACCAGTTTAGGTTGGCTTGTCTGGAATGTACAACATGTATCAAAGACTTTAAATGAACTATAAAAACGTCCATTTTTTATGGCTGCTGTTAAGATTCCTGTATTCCTGATAGCCAGTTATGTTATGTTGGCTTTTGCTGGTATTGCTTTTGGACAACCTGCTGAACTGCCACATTTTGAGCATATTACTTATGAACAAGGTCTTTCCCAGAGTACCGGACATGATATTTTACAGGATAGCCAGGGATTTATGTGGTTTGCGACCAGTGATGGCCTCAACAGGTATGACGGATACGAGATTTCAGTGTATAAAAGAGATCCTGATGATTCGACCAGCCTGAGCGGCAATGATGTGTCGGTGCTATTTGAGGATAGCAAAAACAATTTGTGGGTGGGAACGACTAGTAGCGGCCTGAACCGTTTCAACCGGGAGAGTAATAGTTTTAAACGGTTCAAGGACAATACCAGGAATCACACAGAGAGCATATCAGAAAATTCGGTGGTAGATATGCTGGAGGACAGACATGGAAGAATCTGGATAGCAACTCACTCAGGGTTGAACTGGTATATCCCCTCGGAAAATAAGTTCGTACATCTCTATGCCCCTTCTCATTTTGAAGATTCTACCAATGTTAAAGCGTTGAGCAGTAGTAACATTACGGCGTTGGAGCATGGAAAAAATGGGCATATCTGGGTCGGTACAGAAAATGGACTCAATCGTTGGAATCCGGAAAAAAATGACTTTACACGGTTTTTTCATAAGCCGTCGGATCCGGAAAGTCTTAGCCATAATTCCATTCTGTCACTTGAACAAGGTAAAAGCGGATTTCTCTGGATTGGTACAGCGGGGGGCGGCCTCAACTATTATGATCCTAACAATCAGCGTTTTTATCATTATAAGCACGATCCATCTGATCCTGAGAGTTTGAGTGGTAACTCGGTGTATTCGTTGCTGGAGGATAGCAGAGGCGTACTCTGGGTTGGTACCGAAAATAATGGGCTCAACAGGATGGACCGCATTGAGGGAACATTTACCAGTATAACCCACGATATCGGCAACCCGGAAAGTATCAGTAATAATTCAATCCACTCACTATATGAAAGCCGGAATCACATCCTTTGGGTGGGTACTTTTGCAGGGGGAATAAATTATGTTAACCTCAAAGAACCACGGTTTGGACATTTTCGTCATAATTCCAACTATGACAACCAGCTAACCAATAACTCTGTTATTCCATTTCTGGAGGATTCTCATGGAAATTTTTGGGTTGGCACCGACGGGGGCGGACTAAATCTTTTTGATCGGAAAGGGAAGACATTCCAAGCATTGCGACATCAACCGGGTAACCCAAACTCGCTCTCCAGTGATGTAGTTTTATCTCTCCATGAAGATCCAGCACAAAATGTTTGGATCGGGTATTACCGTGGCGGGGTGAGCAAATTTAACCCGCGCACTGGTGCTTTCCACCACTATCGTCACAAGCAGGATGATCCCCAAAGCTTAAGTGGTGATAATGTGTATGTCATTCACGAAGACCAGGGGGGCGATCTGTGGTTCGGGACCAATAACAATGGAATTAACCGGTTGAACCAAGAAAATGGGACATTCGAGCGATACTTGACAGAGTATACTATACGAGATATCCGGGATGCAGAAGCGGGGGGGTTATGGGTTGGTACCTATGGTGGTGGCCTCATACATTTCAATCCGGCCACGGGTGAACAAGAGGCGTTTACCGAGACAAACAGTAACATCCCAAACAATGTCGTCTTCGTTATCTACAAGAGGGCAGATGGGGATATATGGCTGGGTACCAGGCAGGGCCTTGTTCGTTATGAACGGGAAAACCAGGAATTTATAACATACAATATTGAAGATGGTCTGCCGAACCAAGTGGTAAAGGGGATTATTGAGGATGCCAACGGTAATCTTTGGTTGAGCACCAATAACGGGGTATCTAAGTTCAATCCCGGGACTGGACAGTTCACCAATTTTGGTCCAGAAGACGGGTTGCAAAGTCGTGAATTTAACGTTGGGTCATATTACAAAGATGATGAGGGCTACTTGTATTTTGGAGGTATAAACGGGTTTAACCGGTTTCATCCTAAAAATATTACAATTGATCGGTCGGTACCCCCGGTCAAAATCACAGATTTTCAGATCTTTAACCGATCGGTGACTGTGGGTAAGGACTCGCCGCTTGAAAAACATATTACCCAGGCTAGCCAGGTCACCCTTCCCTACAACGCTTCGGTTATTACTTTTGAATTTGCTGTACTGAATTTCCACAAGGTGAAGGATAACAGTTTTGCCTATAAGTTGGAGGGATTTGACAGTGACTGGAATTATATGGGGAGCAAACGGACAGCAACCTACACAAATTTAGATCCGGGAGAATACACGTTCCGGGTAAAGGCCTCGAACAGTGATGACGTGTGGAACATAGGAACTGAGCTGGCACTGGCAATAAGCCCTCCATTTTGGAAAACATACGGGTTCTACGTGTTTACAGGGACATTTGTACTAGCTTTTTTACTGGGTTTATACCATTGGAAAGTACAGAGCGTGCGGAGACGAAATGAGAAGCTGGAACAAAAAGTGTCTGACCGCACGGCGGAATTGAATGCCAAAAACAAAGACTTGGAAGAAGCCCTTTCAGAGCTAAAGAAGACCCGCAGTGAACTGGTGTTGAAGGCTCACAAAGCAGGAATGGCCGATCTTGCAACCGGTGTACTTCATAATGTGGGCAATATATTGAACAGCATCAACGCCTCAACCGCATTGATTGATGAGACGCTCAAAAATTCCCGGATTCAAAACCTGAAGAAGGCGAATGAGATGTTAAGAGAGCATATGGATGATATTGAGAGTTTCATCGTTAATAACCCAAAAGGGAAAAAACTGCTCAGATATTATCTCAAAATCGAGGAACCAATTAATCAAGAGTATAATAACCTAAAAACTCAGAAAGACCGCCTGCAAGAAAAAGTTAATTTGATTGTTGAAGCGATTGCAGCTCAGCAAGATTTCTCCAAAGCAGATATAATCACTGAAAATGTAAACCTGCAAAAACTGGTTGAGAAAGCCCTTACCCTTCAGGCCGGTAGTATTGAACGGCATGATTTAACCATCCAGCGAAATTATGAAGATGTCGAGGAGATAAAGGTAGAGAAGACCAAGGTGATGCATATCCTGTTCAACCTTCTGAAAAATGCCAAAGAATCGATGAAACAGGCCGGGGTGACAGATAAAGTTTTGAGGATAAAATGCTGGCAAGATGAACAGTACGCCCACCTCTCGTTGTCAGATAACGGACTTGGAATCAGTGAAGAGCAACTGAAGAAGATTTTTACACACGGTTTTACGACAAAGAAAAAAGGACACGGTTTTGGACTGCATAGCTGTGCCAATTATATGAATGAGATGAATGGGAAAATTGATGTAGAAAGTGAAGGACTCGGTCATGGGGCTACCTTCACACTCTCTTTCATTAGAGGGAACGCCAGGCAGGATACCACATCAAACAGGAATGGCAATGCTAAGGATAACCACAAGGATCAAGAAATAGTTGAACTGGACTAAATTCAGTGTGGAGGGACAGATTATCAATGCTCTGTTTTTTGTGCAGGAGTGTTAGGTTCGGTTGAGCATCCTTATTTTTCTGTTGAATTTATTCAAATATGAGTAATTCAAAAAAGAGACTGTTCGATTTAAGTCCTGCCCATCGATTGGCAAAGGCTAACTATATGCCAAGAGTTTTTGGCTTTGCCGCAAGCTACGTAGTTATAACTTTAATAGGCCTGAATAAGGGATGGTCAACCTGGAATTATGCATTACTCGGGCTTTATTTTTTATTATATCCCCATTTCGTTTACCTGGCTTCAAAAGTGCTCTCCGGGAAGAAAAAAATCGAGATGCGAGCTATGATGGTTGATGCCTTCATGCTGGGATATGTGACAGCCTACATACATTTTTCAGCATGGATGTCATTTGCTTTTCTGGCAGCTACAATTCTCAACAGCATTATGGTGGGAGGGGGCAGGCAGCTGGCAATAGGACTAGGATTGTATTTGTCAGGGATTTTGGCATTTGCCACTATAAACAGTCTCGTTTTTGAACCTGATGCTCCATTCTATATTGAGATTATTGCCATGATCTCAATTCTGCTATATATCATAAGTATTGCCTCTACATTTTATGCACAAACCCGGAGCCTGGCCAATATCCGGATGGAATTGGAGAAAAAGAACAAGGCCCTGGAAGAAGCTCTGAAGGAGTTGGAAATCACCAGAAGTGAACTTTTAGAAAAAGCGCATAAAGCGGGCATGGCAGATGTTGCAACCGGTGTGCTTCATAATGTGGGTAATATCCTGACCAGCATTAATGTCTCAACAAGTATCACAAGGGATATACTGCGCAATTCCAAAATTGCAAAGTTCAAGCAGGCCAACAAAAAACTGAAAGAAAATATCGATGATTTTACGTTTAGTAATCCTCAAAATGAACTACTACTGAATTATTTTCTAAAACTAGAGGAACCACTTGAGAAGGAATACGATAGACTCAAAGAGCAAAATAATCGTCTAACGGAAAAGGTGAATTTGATTAATGAAGTCATAGCTGCACAGCAAGATTTTTCAAAAGCAGATATAATAACAGAAGAGATAAATATCCGGGACTTGGTAGAAAAAGCGTTCACATTACAATCTGCCGAGTTTAAGCAGCAAAACATAAAGATTAAGAGAGATTATCATGATATTGAATTAGTGAAAATTGAAAAAACAAAAGCTATGCATGTCCTGTTTAATTTGTTGAACAATGCAAGGGATGCTATGAAAGAGGGTAAAAACGAGGATAATATATTAAAGGTAAAATGTTGGCAGGATGATGAATTCGTACATTTGTCAATTACTGATAACGGAGTTGGGATCCGGAAAGAAAACCTTAGTAAAGTTTTTACTCATGGGTTTACCACGAAGAGGAGAGGACACGGCTTTGGCCTGCATACCTGTGCTAATTATATGAAGGGAATGAAGGGAAAAATAAGTGCAGAAAGTGAAGGGATTGGCCATGGAGCAACATTTACAATCTCATTTGCCAAACAACGAGAGTCCAAGTCAGCTGGCAAAGAAGAGGATGTTAAAGACAGGACTCCGCAGGAATAGAAATCAGGGAAGCGCTACATACTTTCGCAAAAGCCATTCAGCCCCGAGTAGAACAATTGTCAATATGAACCAGAACGGATGCTGATTGGGATAAAAAAGTTGGGTTTCAACAGTCTCTTCCCGGTCCATTAATCCACGATCATCCATATCCTGCCAAATGGAAGCGGCATTCTCATACGTGTAAAAATTTCCACCGGTCTCATTTGCAATCTGTTGAAGAAGCTCATCATTTCTGATCGTATTCACATACTCAATATTTGAGCCGCTGACAGAGAATTCTCCACTTTGTGTATCGATGGTTCTGTTACCTTTTTTAGCGGTTGCTTCATATCTGTAGATTCCTTCTGGCAGGGCCCCGATATCCAGCTGGTATTGTCCTCCACCGACGTTGTCCATGTTGTAGAGCCGGGCTTCCATATCCTCACCGGAAATAGTCACTGTTATCACTCCGTCGTTTTCGACTTCTCCACTTTCATTGGTCAAAAACGCATTGAAGGCGACGGCTTCATTACCGGTAAACACTTTTTGAACAGGCTGAAATTTAAGTCTTCGATTATCGGGTCGAGTCGCCGTCCAGCTAACAATATTATAGACGAGGTTTTCGATGAAAGACCGCGCCTGTGGATTCGTACTTTGGGCCACTCGATACCATCCAAAGGCGTTAAGCTGGGCACGTCGCAGGTTGCCCACCTGCTGAATTGCAATCAGGGGCTGACCGGTAGCCGAACCTTGATACTGGCTGTTGAAAAGAATAGTAGAGCCGGGAGAGATGCTCAGCCCCTGGATTGAGCTGTATACCGAGGGGAGTCGATCGTAGGAGACCTCCGGCAGTTCCATTATCGGATGCTCTGTGGATTCAACAGCTGGAGCAAGGTTAACTGCGACGACCGAATTGTTACCGGGATTTGATATCGGTAATACCGACTCTGCTGAGGGAGTGCTGGAAAGCCGACTGCCCGGGGTAGGCATAATTACTGCGGGCACATTTTGGAGGATTTCCTGGACCTGTGAAGAAATCTGTGAATTGGTCTCTTGCGCTGGATATCCATGCAAAATCAGGAGGTCGAGCGTATCCGCATCAATATCAAGGTTGCCATCGATAAAGCGACTGCCACCGATCCATGTTCGAGTGCTTAACTGTGAATTTTCATCCTGTAACAGCAGTGAACGTATCATACGTACATCCGGGTGAATTTCAAATGCCAGGCTGAGAATGCTTTGCTTATCATCCAGCACTTCGATAGAAAACGGCTGCGTGTTATTGGCATCGGTCCACTCGCCCTGCTTGGCGGGAATTGCAATCTCATACTGCTGCAGCCCCTCCTCGCGCAATTCCAAGTCAAAGGAGACGGTGTGAGAGGAGACAGAGCCTTCGGGGGTTATTGTTTGGGAATCTAACACTTCCCCGTCTGATAAGAGTTGAACCTGGAACGACTCCCCGGAAAACCCCTGGTTTAGCACGTTTACTTCTACCGGGTGAGTTGTATTTAGATAGCCGGTTGCATTTGTAACAACATTTTGGACAACCAGATCTCTAAGATGACTGGTATCACCGAGGGCAACAGTAAAAACCGGGAGATCGATTTCGCGGGACAGGAAAACCGGGTTGCGTCCCTGGTTGAAGATCCCATCTGTAAAAAGGAGTGCTGCACGAGAATCCCGCTCATTATTCCGGATCACTTCGATTGCATTTTGCAAATTTGTTTTGCTTCCCTCAAATGTCAGGCTGTCGGGATGGGCGGGACGGACTTCATTATCGAACAAAAAATATCGGAAGTTGAACCGATCTATAGCTGGAAAGTTGAGCTCCGAAACTGTTTGCCTGTAATCATCGGCTCCCTCATATTCCCCTTTATTGATTGAAACGCTGGACGAGTTATCGAATAGTACCAACACTTCCGGGTTCGAATATTGCGTCAGCTCAGACCTGAAAAGGGGGTTGATCAGCAGTATGAACAGGATTAGAAAGGTTATACTGCGCATCGCGATTAGCGAGTAGCGGAATAGCGGATTTATCGCCTTAAAGTCTTTATAAGACCACCAGGCAAGCCCGAGCGTTGTTACAATCAGAATCAGGTATACCCAAACAGGGAGTGCCGATTGGAAGCCTTGAAAGACAAAATCCACAATATTCGTTGTTAGGCCGTTTCTATCAGTTTATCTATAAGCTTGTCGGTGGTTAAGCCCTCTGCTTCAGCCGCATAGTTGTTGATAATGCGATGACGAAGCACCGGTTTTGCCAATGCCTCAATATCCTCTTCGGTGACATTAAAACGACCATTCATCAGTGCTCTTGCTTTACCCCCGAGGATTAAAAACTGTGAAGCACGGGGCCCCGCACCCCAGCTCATGTATTTGTTCACAAAGTCTGGTGCAATTTCGGAGCCCGGCCGCGACATCGTAACCATTCGCACGGCGTAACTGAGCACACTTTCGGGTACGGGGACCTCACGTACCAAGTCCTGCAGCTCCTTAATCTGGGAAGCCTCCAGAACGGACTCAACATTCGCTTCCCGGGGGGAGGTTGTTTGGCTCACGATATCCATCTCTTCATCCAGGGAGGGATAGTCGAGCCAAAGATTAAACATGAAACGATCCAGCTGAGCCTCCGGAAGGGGATAGGTGCCTTCCTGTTCAATAGGATTTTGGGTAGCCAAAACAAAAAAAGGCAGATCCAGGTTATAAGTATTACCCGCAGCCGTTACGTGATACTCCTGCATTCCTTCCAGCAGTGCAGCCTGCGTCTTGGGGGGCGTACGATTGATTTCATCTGCCAGAATGATGTTTGCAAAAATCGGACCTTTCACAAACTTGAATGCTTTACCTCCAGTCTGACGATCCTCCTCTACGACTTCGGTACCCGTGATATCGCCCGGCATGAGGTCGGGGGTAAACTGGATCCGGCTGAAGGAAAGGTTTAAGGTTTGGGCCACCGTTCGTATCAACAGTGTTTTGGCCAGCCCCGGTACCCCCACCAGCACACAGTGTCCCCGTGAAAAGAGGCAGATAAGCAGTTGGTCAATGATCGTTTTCTGTCCTACAACGACCTTTCCTATCTGCTGCTTAATGCTATTGACGGACTCCTGGAAAAAATCTACCGCCTCGACAGGCTCATCTGGAATTGTTTTCATGAAAAAAAGTTATTGAGTTTGCTGTGCAAATTGCTCCGGTACCGGGATCTTGTATTCGATATATACTTCCTCGCGCAGGTTATCAATCCAGTTGCGCATGAAACGGTACTGTTTCTGTTGGAGGGCGATATTTTTGATTTGTTCGTAATCCTGTTCAAGATTAGCCCGGTGTTCGGGAACACGCCTGTCAAGACGAACGATGCGGTAGGCAGTCTGCGCATTATTGCCGCTGCCGGTATTAAACTGCTTGGGTTCCGATATCTGTCCCTCCTCCTCGAGCAGTAAAACAATACGATACATTGCAGGATCAAGACGGGAAAGGGGAATAAGTCTATTACCGGTCTGTGGATCCATCAGCCGTCCACCCTGAGGTGCAGTTTGTGGATCTTCAGAGTGTTTGCGGGCCATCTCTGCAAACGTGATATCCGGGTTGGTCAGCACACTGTCGCGAATAGCGTTCAGGGCATCGATAGCCACCTGAGTGTCATAGCTTTCCTGGTCAACACTAATCAGGATGTGATTAGTATCGATCTCGTCCCCCACACGTTTATTGAGGCGAATTACATGGTAACCAAAAGAAGTTTTTACTACTTCCGATATTTCACCGGGCTGCAGGGCAGAAGCAGCAGCTGAATATTCGGGTACAAAGTCACCAATAGGAATCATACCCAACTCACCGCCATCTCCGGCCGAGGGACCATCGCTGTGACGTCGTGCCAGTTCTTCAATGCTTTTTCCATGGTTAATCACGGAGTCTCGCAGCTGTTCTGCCAGCTGGCGTGCCTCCTTTTCAGCATCTTCCAGGGGAGGGGGAATCTTCACGATTTGTGAAACCGCAACCTGTTCGGGTACGGTAGGCAGGGAATCTTGAGGGATTCGTTCAAAATAGTCTTTCACCTCGGGCCGGGTAATGCGGATATTCTGCATCTCCTGCTGGCGGTATTTCTGCACAATCATCTCCTCGCGGTAGCTCTGGCGAAGGTCGGCCCGCAGCTGCACGATACTTTTTCCCATTCGCTGCTCTACCGCTTGTTCACTACCAAGCTGCTGAACAACCTGGTCTATACGCTGATTAATGCGCTGGTCCACCTGATCATCAGATATCGTAACGGAGTCCTCCCGGGCTTTGTCCAGCAAAACATATCGCTCCACAATGTTTTGGAGGACGGAATACCATAGATCTTTGCTGAATTCTACTTCCCGTTGCGGTGAATTACGGCGCAATTGTAGCAGGTAGTCGGCCACCTGTTGATCAACCTCTGACTTAAGGATAGAGTGATCATTCACTACCGCAATAATGCGATCAAGCGTTTTTTTGTTTCCATTATTCTGATTTGATTGGGCAAAGGCCGGGGCAGATATATAAAAAGAACCAACCACTGCCATTAAAACAAAGAGAGAATACCTGAGAATATTATTCATTGGTTTCAGAAGATAAAAGCGTATCAAGTCTAGTTGAGTCTGCGTTGGAATTAGATTCTAAAACGTTAAACGTTTCAATTTCATTATTTGATTGCGCGTTAAGATAAAGATTCTTTACATATGAATTGAAATGGCGTCTTCTTTTCTCCAATCGGAGCCATTCCTTTATTTGGCCGATCAGCCAATCCAGGTCGGGATGGTCGCCTTCCGGTCGCGTTTCCATTAGCTGAACAAAGTGATAGTCGCCCTGTACGCGACGTACCGGCGATATTTCGGTAATACCGATGCGCTGTAACATGCTGTTCATGACATTATTATCAGCCAGTGCCATGGAAATAGGCCAGAATTTTTCCGATTCCTGTATACGGGCTTCGGGATTTTGGCCATATTTACGGGCCACTTCAGGCCATTCAATGCCTCGCATCAGGTCTCGTCGTGCGGATTGTGCCTGCTCATATGTGCTTGTAACCAAGTGTCGAAACCGGACATACCGCTCATTAAGTACCAGTTGATCTTTGTGAGCCTGGTAGTAGTTTCGGGCCTCATCATCGGTGATATTAAGATCCTGGTCATACTCGGCTAAGACGTAGTCTTTCAATCCCTGCGCGAGCACTTCTTCTCTCAGGCGTTGAAGTCGTTCTTGCACTTCGGCATTTTGGCTAATGCCTACCCGCTGGGCCTCTTGTAATATTATTTGCCTGCGAATCCAGTCTTGTCGGTAACGGTTGAGTGCTGAAGCACTGTCTTGATCGAGCATAAACGGCGGAATCTGATCGGCAGCATCTTCAACAGTGAGAACTTCGTTGCCAACTCTGGCCAGGTTATTTTGATTGGGACCTTGGTCCACAGGCTCGCATCCACCGATGAGCACAAGGAGGATGAGAGCAGATATAATTGTGAAATGCAGGTTTAATCTTTGCATAGCAAGTTGATAAAATTAATAAAGCATTCCGGCTATTGTGGCGGTCATCAGGTTGGCCATGGTTCCCGCAGCCACTGCCTTGATACCGAATTCCGCAAGATCCGATTTCCGATTCGGGGCCAAACCGCCAATGCCACCAATCTGTATAGCAATAGAAGCAAAATTTGCGAAACCACAAAGAGCAAAAGTAGCCATTGTTGTTGTTTTATCCGTCAGTGAAGATGTTTCAACCAGATCCGCCAGCTGTGTGTAGGCTACAAACTCATTCAGCACAATTTTTGTCCCCAGCAGGGAGCCCATATCCACGGCATCCGTCCATGGAACCCCGATGATGTAGGCGATGGGAGAAATTATCCATCCCAGGATCGTCTCGATTCGAAGTGATCCTGAAATCATGCTATTTATCCCGGTAATACTTCCTACCTGTTCCAGGAAGTAATTGCCCATAGCAAGTAACGCGATAAATGCCAGTAACATTGCCCCCACATTAGCGGCTAGTTTAAGCCCGGTTGCAGCACCGCTGGCGGCTGCATCAATACCGTTGGTATCAGGTCGTTCGATATCCATTGTAACCTCACCCTTGGTTTCCGGGTCGCCGGTCTCAGGGTAAAGTATTTTGGCGATAACCAGTGCCGCCGGGGCTGCCATAAGACTGGCTCCGAGCAGTTGCTCCGCAAACATCAGGCGCCCAACATCCAAGGAAACGCCTTGGGCTTGCGCGTAGGAGTTTCCCAGCATCTGGACGTAGGCTGCCATTACACCGCCGGCAATAGTGGCCATACCGCCTGTCATCACAGCCAGCAGCTCAGACTGTGTCATTCGTGAGATAAAAGGTTTGATCACCAGCGGGGCTTCCGTTTGTCCTACAAAAATATTGGAGACGACCGACAGCGACTCCGCTCCTGAGGTCCCCATCAATTTCTGCATCGCTTTGGCCATGTATTCCACTACACGCTGCAGAATGCCGTAGTGGTAAAGAATGGCTGTGAGTGAGGCAAAGAATACAATTGTGGGTAGTACCTGGAATGCAAAAAAACTACCGAGGCTCCCCTCAGCGCCGGGGGGCTTGGCCAGGTCACCGAAGATGAACGTTGAGCCTTCCGTGGTAAAATCGAGAACGACAACAAAAAAGGAGGAGAGCCAGCTAAAAAAAGCTTTCGGCCATCCGAGTGGAGACCAGCTTTCGGCCATTGCTTCACCGTTCAGGATAAAAACAGCCAGTATGAGCTGTATTCCCAGGCCGGTACCCACCAGTCGCCAGTTCACCTGTTTGCGATTGTTACTGAAGGCATAGGCCAGCGCAATAATGGCTGCCATTCCAATCATTCCTCGGAGGATATCAATCATCTAAATCAGCGTCTTTCTTGGCATTTGTTTGATTTCCTTTACTTTCGGAATTGGTTTCAAGCGGCTGGATCGGTTTTCCCCGACGTTTGTCGACCGGCGGGCGGAAGCAGTGACGAGCACGAGGTTCATAGGCATCGGATTCCCCAACAAGCATGCGGTCATCACTATCGACGATTCGCTGGGAGTAGTGCGCCATTACCCCACTTTCTGAGCATATCGCGTGCAGCTTTGTGACATATTCAGCTATCGCCAGCAGTTGGGGCATCGGCTCAAAGGGATTGCCTTCGTAATCCATATCAAGTCCGGCTATAATAACCCGCTTGCCGTCATTGGCTAATGCGTTTGCCACCTGGACGATGCGATCATCAAAAAACTGGGCTTCGTCAATACAGATCACATCCGATTCCCCGGTCAAAAGCACGATTTGATCTGCGGTATCTACAACCAGGCCCGGTAGGGCAGATTCATCGTGCGAAACAATCTCCCGGTCACTGTACCGGTTGTCAACCGCCGGTTTGACTACAACGACCTTTTGTCCAGCAATATGAGCCCGTTTGGCACGCCGGATAAGCTCCTCTGTTTTTCCACTGAACATGCCACCACAAATGACTTCAATCCAGCCTACATTTTTGGGAATAATTGATGGCTCGTACAGCATGAACAGGTATCTATCGAATTTGAAGAGTGAAAAATCGAATTGTTGGCTTAGAATATATCTTTGAACTGGGTAAAAAGAAAAAATGAATCCGATATGTTTCAATTCCTGAAGTAGTTAGGATATACTCAAAAAGTTGTGTGATGTAATTGAGTGGACACTATTGCATTCGCTTAACTGTTGAGTTGTTGAGTTAAATGTCGAAGGTTGGAAGGTTGAAGATTGTTGAGATGTTGAGGTGTTGAAATGTTGAGACATTGAGGTGTTTAGCTGTTGAATTGTTGATTGGATTCTTACTCACATTGCTTGGAACCGTTCGCTCTGCGGCGGTATCCCAGGCTGGCGCTCTGCGTCTAACACTTCCATATCAACGAGTTTAGCGATTAGAGGGATGAGTTTAGCCTGACAATTTGCAGTTTGTTGGGGCACGAGGCATCGTGCCCTTCCCATTTATCGCTTAACCCTTTATTACTTACTGAAATCATACTTATTATCAGTTCCAATTAAAGCATTTTGAGCGGTTCTTTTATTCCGATGAACCTTCGGAAAGGCGAATAAATCTCCAGCTTGTGCTAAAAAATATCTCTTCGCATAAAAAAGCTTCGGTTATAAATCTTGTGCGTAGTATTGCCGGTGAATTTTTAGTAGAAGCTCTACAGTCCCGACCTTGTCGGGGGGCATCACTGAAAAAATGGATATACTGACTCTGGAGAAAGATTTTCGCACGTGTTTTAGTGCTAAATCATCAAAAGGATTACTCCAAATGCAGGAATTTTTCCGAACGTAAACAGGGTCATTAAATTATTGAACGTCATATACTTGACAAGGGTTGGAGCCTCGTAGTTAGTTAAAGTACACCAACCGATCTTATTTTTCTTTCATCCTGTAAGAGCATATTATTACTTTAGCTCTTCGATAACTTCTATCTTTGTCAAAGAAATTTATGCTCAAATTCTACCGTGGCGGTCAACTTGAGATACTCGCAAATCAATTGATCGAGCTGTATAACGATCAGCCGCTGGAAGATCCGCTGGCACAGGAGATTTTGGTGGTGCAGAACCACGGGATGGCGCAGTGGCTCTCAACCAGGATAGCACGTAAAAGCGGGATCGCAGCCAACCTTAAGTTTGAGTTTCCCGCTGAACGGGTTTGGGATCTGTATCGCTGCATGGACGAGGATATTCCGAAGGATCTTCCTTCTGACCGTGAACCAATGACCTGGACACTTTACCAACTACTTCAAAATGTGCCTCGTAAATCACCGTTTTTATCGGTCTGGAACTACATGCGGGATACCGACGGCCAATGGAATGCCCTGAAAGCCTGGAAACTTGCCAACCGGGTCGGCGACCTGTTCGACCAGTATCTCATCTATCGTCCGGGGATGATAAAAAAGTGGGAACGTGAAGATAGGATCGGCTATGGGGCCAATGAAGCCTGGCAGTCAGCATTGTGGCGTGAGCTTAATAAGATTTGGGATGATAGTTTTACTGAAATTCAGTGGAATTATCGGGCTGCTATTCATTCCGACTTTTTGAAACTGCTTAAAAATAATGAACTGTCCACTGATGAGCTGCCGCAGCGGATTACGCTTTTTGGTCTGTCTGGGTTACCGCCGTCATCAATCGAGGTTTTTATGAACCTGTCGAAGCTCATTGATATCCACTGGTTTTGGATGAACCCGGGAGATGATAGTGCATTTATGGAGCTGGCTGAATCCTGGGGTGGGGAGGGGAAAGAGTTCCTGGATCTGTTTAAGGAACATGCCTCAAAAGCTGGTATTTCAGTGCCAGCAGAAAAGAAACCGGAATTCAATGGTTTAAACACTTCCCATACGCCCGACCTCTTTGACCAGTTAAAGGATCCCACCTTTAATGCTGAAGGACCAAATATTGATATCCAGGTTCATTCCTGCCATTCTCCACTCCGAGAGGTTGAGGTGTTGCATAACAATCTGCTGGATTTTTTTGAAAAGAATCCTGACCTGCAACCCGACGATATCTTGGTGTTGTGCCCAAACATTACCCTGTATGCTCCTTTCATCGAAGCAGTTTTTAGTACCACGGAAAAAGAGCAGCCCGCCATTCCGCATCATATTGTAGAAGACCATACCGGTTTGCGGAAAGAGGTATTCAATATTTTTGCCAAACTGTTGACGTTGCTGGACAGTCGGTTCAAGGTTACGGAAGTCTTAGACCTGCTGTCGGCGCGCGTGATACGCCAGAGATTTGATATTAGCGAGGATGAACTGGAACGGTTGCAGAACTGGATTAAAGGCACCAACGTGCGTTGGGGGCTAAGTGGAGAGGATAAACAACAGTTAGAACTACCCGGCACAGCGCGTTTTACGTGGATGGCGGGCCTCGACCGCATGATGCTTGGATTTGCTACTGATATAGAGGACGAGGTTTTCCAAGAAATATATCCTTTTAGTGAAATTGAAAGCAGTGAAGATGCTGACCTGTTGGGGAAGCTGTCCCGCTTTGTTAATGCTCTGCAGGAAGCGCGTCGTCGCTCTCGTAAGGCGAAATCACCAAAAGCGTGGGAGGCATTGCTCAGATCCTGGATTACCGATTTTATTCCCTCCGACCAAAAGTATTACCATGCATACCAGGGGTTAAATGCCTTGATAGATGGCATGCAGGGGGCGACAGGGCTCGCTGGATTCCAGGAGGATCTGCAATTCCCTGTCCTGGTCGATTACCTTGAGAATAAGCTTATGGGAGAGGCCGTCCGTGGCGGATATTTTGGGCACGGCATCACGTTCAGTGGATTGGAACAGATGCGTAATATCCCCTTCAAGGTGATCGGGATGATTGGGATGGATAATGAGGCTTTCCCGCGCAATAAAGTGTCTCCCGATTTTGACCTGATGACACAGGCACCAAAGCCAGGCGACCGGTTACAGCGAAATGATGACCGGTACCTGTTTCTTGAAACACTACATTCGGCCCAAGAGCTGTTTTACCTGAGCTATGTCGGTCAGAGCAACCGGGATGACTCAAGTCGCCCGCCGTCCGTGATGATTACTGAATTGATCGATTATCTTCGGGAGGAGTACGGGATAGATCGTAACGAGATCTTGGTGAAACATCCGCTGCAAGCCTACAGCAAACGCTATTTTTATGGTGAGGATCCCGCTCTGTTCAGCTATTCCCCAACTGCATTTGAAATACAAAGCCAGCTTTCCTCTGGTTCCGATAGCGATAAAATAGCTTTTCTTACTTCAGAAGAGAGGCTCTCGGAAGCCGATGAATCATTCAAAAATATTTCTGTCGATGAACTAGTGCGTTTTTGTGTCCACCCGGCACGGTTCCTGGTGCAGCAGCGGCTGGGTATTCAGTTTTATGGTGAGGACCTTATTTCTGAAGACCGGGAGCCATTTGAGCTGGATGGACTCAGTGGATATAAATTGGGGGAGGAGTTGCTGATGCGCCGACTTCATGACAAGGATATCGGGGCCTTTGAACCTATTGCACAGGCGCGTGGAATGCTGCCCGAAGGCTGGCCGGGGAGACAGGAGTTTGAGGAGAAGGTTGATGAGATTACTGAGTTTAGTACGGCACTTCGACAACTGTTGTCCACGCCTAAACTGGACCGTAAAGAAGTGAGCCTTGAGTTCGGGGAGTTTCATCTTACGGGGGTTCTCGAGGACCTATACAGTGACTATCAACTCTTTTTCCGGTATGGCGTGTTGCGTCCAAAAGATCTTCTGAGACAATGGATTTATCACCTGGTTCTTTTAGAGACGCAGGGGGAGAACTCTCTCCGGGACACGCTGTTGGTTACCAAAAAAGATGACCAGCCGGCCTATACTCTCTTTTCCAAAGTTCCGGATCCTTTTGAAAAACTGGATGCCTTGGTGCACCTGTATTGGGAGGGTCTGCATAAAAAGATCCCACTGTTTACCGACTCATCCTATGCATTTGCAGAGGAGCTTTTGGTTAAGAGTAAGGATGAGGAAAGGGCACTCAGGAAAGCAAATAACAAATGGGAAAGTAGCTGGAATCCCGGGTTAAATGAAAAAGAAAACCCCTTCAATAAATTGTTATTTAAGTATAGTGAACCTATTGAAAGCCAAGAGTTTAAGAATTTATCCCTGAAAATTTGGAGCCCCATATTGGATTCATTACAAGAGGAGCACAATGTTGAATAAGCTCAATCCTTTTTCCATACTACTTGAGGGACAGCACTTGGTTGAGGCCAGTGCGGGGACAGGGAAAACCTACAATATTACCTCACTGTTTATCCGCTGTATCCTGGACCGGGAAATGGATGTTGATGAGATTCTCGTACTCACGTATACAAAGGCGGCCACCGCCGAGCTAAAAGAGCGGATCATGGAACGGATTAAAGAGTCGATAATGGCGTTGAAGAAGGAGAAGGCTCCAGAAAAAGACGAGTTTTTGCTGCAGTTACTGGAACATATTGATCAACAAGATGAAGCTATAAATCAGCTGGACAAGGCACTACACAATTTTGATGAAGCCTCGATTTTTACGATCCATAGTTTTTGTCAGCGTGCACTGCAGGAGCAGTCGTTTTTGAGTGGAATTGTATTTGATACTGAGCTAATCACTGATGACACCGAACTAATCCAGGAGGTTATTGATGACTGGTGGCGTAAACTGGTGGAGCGTGCCGAGGAATCAAAAGCCGAACGAATATGGCTTAATATATTACAGGATGAAAAATACCTGCCCGGGCAACTGGCGGATATGGTGAGTCCGGGGCTTGGAAAACCCTATCTGCAACTTGCATGTGACCAGGTAAATGAGAGCAGAGAGGAGGAGCTCGAAGAGTTATATGAATTGTTTAAAAAGTTAAAACAGAACTGGTTTGGCAACGAAAGCCTGATTCAAGAATTGTTGCTCTCTGATGCGATGGATGGGAACCGGTATCGCTCGAGTTCCGTGCCCGGCTGGATTGAGAATATGACTGACTGGCTGGATAATGATCTGCCGTCGCTTAATTTCATAGAAAAATTCGACCGTTTTTCTATTGATTTTATTCGTGAAAATGGGACAAGGAAAGGAAAAGAGCCGCCACAGCACCCATTTTTTTATTGTGTAAAAGCATTTATTGAACAGGCCGACCGCGTGCGCAGTTGGATGCCAAATTTCAAGAAAGAGCTTATTCAGCATACACGGGAAGCCCTGCGAGAACGAAAACTGGAAAGTGGCGCGTTGGGATATGATGATCTGCTCGTGATGCTGCAGGAGGCGCTACAGCGGCCACAAACAGGTACTGAGCTAGCCGAATTTTTACGGGGCAAGTTCCCGGTGGCACTGGTGGATGAGTTCCAGGATACCGATCCGATTCAGTATAACATCCTGGAACAAATATACCCCCCGGGAGCGTCTGGCACGGCCCTCTTTCTCGTGGGAGATCCCAAGCAGTCTATCTATAGTTTTCGAGGAGCAGATGTATTTTCATACCTGAATGCCCGTGCTAACGTTTCGGAAAATCGCCGTTATAGCCTTTTACGGAACTTCCGTTCTGATCCCGATCTGATTGAAGCGGTCAATAAACTATTCAGTAGAATGGAGCACCCATTTTGGGTGGAGGATATTGCCTTTAATCCTGTAAAAGCCGCGGATCTTGAAATGGGTTCTTTTTTGATTGAAAACCAGAAACCGCCACTGCTCGAGTTCCTGGAGTCGACCAATTTAAAGTCGGACAAGATATTAAACAAAAGCGAAGCCAGGGAGCGGGCGGCCAACCTTACGGCTGAGTCGATTGCTGATATCCTGAACAAGGGAGAAGCCGGAACCGTCACCATTGACGGGAGGCCGATAAAACCAAAAGATATTGCGATTCTGGTCCGCAAGCACCAGCAAGCCGACCTGGTCCGAGAGAAGCTGGAGGACCGGGGTGTTAACTGTGTGCAATATAGCGAAAAAAGTGTCTTTGAAACCGATGAGGCCCGAAACCTGGAACTGCTGCTCAAAGCAGTTGCTGAACCGCGCAATGACAAGTTGCTCCAGGCAGTACTGGCTACTGAACTTTTTCCCTATACTGCAGAGGATATCATACGATTTGAGGAGGACGAGCAGGCATGGACCCATAAGGTTGAGCAGTTTTCAGGATGGAATGATATATGGCAGAAGCACGGCTTTAGCTCCATGCTTCGTCATTTTTTATGTGATGCCGCAGTAGAAAAGAATCTGATTACCCGGCACCGGGGAGAACGAAAACTGACCAACACGCTTCAACTGGGTGAACTTCTGCAGGCGCGTGAACAGGAACAGCAAGGAGGGATGTTTGAACTGATAAAGTGGCTTTCCCACAAGAGGGATAAACCGGATAAAAACATGGAAGAGGAGCAACTCCGCCTGGAAAGTGACGAAGATTTGGTGCGTATTGTGACCATGCACCGAAGCAAAGGACTGGAATATCCTGTGGTATATTGCCCCTTTTTATGGGATGGAACGTCATTTTCCGATTATGGCATGCCGTTTCTCTATCATGACCGCGCCAATGGGCATCACGCCTCTCTGGATTTGAATGAAAAGGGGAGCCAAGATCGGCAAAGGCACCGGTTGCAATCGGCCGTGGAAGAGCTATCGGAGAGCCTGCGGTTGGCATACGTTGCGTTAACCCGTGCTAAACATTACTGCACCATTGTCTATGAGTCGGCCCGCGGGATGGAGTTTTCTCCACTGGGGTATCTGTTATTGGGAAAAGAGAAAATAAAAGAACAGTTAGAGGACAAAATTTCATCAGATAAAAATGTATCAAATATTTCTTCTTCAGAATACAGGGAGAATCTAAAAATTATATTAAGTAATTACAGTAATTTATTTTCACACAATAAAATAAATGATCATGAGATAACACAATTCCACTCTGATGATCAATTGTTACCGGATTTGAAAGGCAATCGAACATTAACTAAGAGAAAAGCGATTCACTCACATTCGGTGGTCTCGAGCTTTTCCTCTATCATGCATCCTTCTGCTGATAGCGATGGAGAGCCGATGGATGATGAGTTTTTTCTGCCGGATGAGTTACACGCACCCGAGGAGGATGAGGAGCTCTCTATTTTTTCTTTTCCCAAAGGTCCCAAGGCCGGGACATGTGTTCACACCATTTTTGAGGATATCGATTTTTCCGGACTCGATCACTTGGATGAGGCGGTGGAAAAGAATCTAAACCAGTTTGGATTTAATCAAAAATGGGCGCCGGTGCTGAATGATATGGTTCATAATGTAGTAACCAAGCAACTGAAACCGGGTGTCCAACTCAATAAATTGGGATCCCGTGACCAAAGAAAAGAGATGGAGTTCTATTTTGATTTACAGCCCTTTAAGCGCCAGCGGTTGCTCCAGGTTGTGAGAGGGGGAGATTCATATCCCGATTTTGAGATTGAGGAGGGATTCATGAAAGGATATATCGATCTCATTTTTACGATTGATGACCAGTTTTATATTGCCGACTACAAGACAAATTATTTGGGTGATTCTGTTACTGATTATGCCCCAGAAGTGCTTGAAGAAGAGATGAAAACAGCAGGATATGACATTCAATATCATATTTACACAGTAGCGCTGCACCGGTACCTGGAAAAGAGGGTACCGGACTATTCCTATGCACAACATTTTGGCGGTGTATTCTATCTCTTTATTCGCGGTATGATAGGGGAGGCCGGCCAGTCAGGCATCTTTTATCATAAACCGGAAGAGTCTGTAATCAAAAAGTTGGACGAGCTTTTTCGAGCGGAGGTGAAAGATCATGCCTGATTTGCTAAAGCAGCTCTCAAGTTATCGGGATGAAGGATTTATTTCTGAGATATCCTACCAGTTCTGTGAATTCCTGAAACGGGTAGAACCTGGCTGTAGTGCCGGAGTGCTGCTGGCGGGATGCCTTGCCTCGCAACGTAGAGAGGAGGGAGATGTCTGCATAACACTTGCTGATGAAGCCGAGACCTTTCTTTTTGAAGATTCTGACAAGGCAGTTCGTGGGCCCGAGCTGAATGAATGGATCGGTGAACTGAATGCGAGCGAATGCATCGGGAAACCCGGGCAGGCACGGCCATTGATACTGGACGAAGATGGGCGACTGTACCTGCATAAATACTGGAAATATGAGGCTCTGTTGGCAGAACAGCTTCGAATCCGGGCTGTGCCACCCGCTTTGAATGTGAATGCTGAGAATTTGAAAAAAGAGCTTGATGCCCTGTTCGACAGTGATCAAACGGGACTGGACTGGCAGAAGATAGCTGCCTGGGCCGCAGTTCGGCAGAAGTTGACGATTATCTCCGGGGGACCCGGAACCGGGAAAACAACGACGGTAGTCAAAATTCTATTACTGTTGGCACAGTTGGGGGAACTGAATCACGTAGCACTGGCAGCCCCGACGGGCAAGGCGGCCTCCAGGCTGATGGAGTCTGTACACGGGGCATTACAGCGATTTGAGCCTGCTAAAGAGATCCTGGAGCAGTTGCCAAAACAGGCAGTTACGATCCACAAGCTACTGGGTGCCAGGCGATACGGTTCCGCTTTCCGGTATAACAGGGAAAATCCACTACCGTACGACCTTGTTGTTATTGATGAAGCATCGATGATTGACCTGGCCCTGATGGTGAAATTAGTGCAAGCCCTTCCGGACCATGGAAAACTGATTATGTTGGGAGATAAAGATCAGCTGGCCTCTGTGGAGGCCGGGGCGGTAATGGGCAGTATTTGTGCCTATACAGAGAATCAATTTTCCAGCTCTTTTATTGAGGCAGCCAATGAGGTTGGCTTGGAAATTCCGCCCCAAACGCTACAGGAGAATCCCCATTCATTGACTGATCATATTATACTCCTTGAGAAAAGCTACCGCTTTGGAGAGGAGAGTGGTATTGGCCAGCTTGCAGGATCAATCTTAAAAGGGCGTGAAGAACAGGTGCATGATATTCTGCAATCATCAAAGTTTAAAGATGTATCTCTGAAGAGATTTGAGGATTTATCTGGTTTCAGTGACATTTTAGGAGAGGTGTTACTGGATCATTTTAATAAGATTGTAAATCGTGCTGGGATTGAACCGGCACTTGCCTCGATATCAGAGCTGGGAATACTATGCGTTCATCGCAGGGGCCCGCTAGGTGCCAACCAGGTGAACCTGCTTATTGAGAAGATACTTCGCCAAAATGGTCTTATTCCAATGACCAGTGAGTGGTATGTGGGTAAACCGGTGATGGTAACGCGGAATGACTATTCACTTGGATTACGAAATGGAGAACTGGGGATTACGCTTGAAGATGAAAACGGGGATCTGAAAGTATATTTCCAGAAAAGTGAAGGTTCACACCGGTCATTTTATCCTTCCCGACTTTCTGAGATTGAAACGGCTTATGCAATTACTGTGCATAAAAGCCAGGGCTCAGAGTTTAATGATATTGCCATTGTGTTACCACAACAGGTTTCAGCCGTCTCGTCACGAGAAATGCTCTATACGGCGGTAACCAGGGCCCGAAATTCATGCACAATCATCGGGAGTCAACTGGTACTTGCCGGTACCGTCGAGCGAAAAACAGATCGGTCGTCTGGTCTTAAAGACCGGCTTTGGGATTAGAAAACTCAAAATATTTTTCTCCTTTTCTTTTCTCTCTTGAACTCACAAAGCCTCTTATTAACCTAACCTATTTCTCCACCTTTGGGGATGACGGTGTTATATAATTCTACAAAAATGGATGAGATATTTTAATCAGCCAGTGACACGGAAGCGGAGTTAGTCTCAGATACTATGGTCTAGTGAACATAGCTAACTAATGTGAACCACATTTTAACTCATAATTTGTGCCCCGAACAGAAATTGTTCGGGGCACTTTTTTATGCACTTGATTATCGGCAGTTGGAGCAATTTTTATAGAATATTTCGGAACAAAGAAGGCTCACATCGACTCAAAAACAGATGAGGAACGAAACACAATAATTACAGGACTGTTCGTTATTTACGTAGAATAACTTATTGAATTTAATAGCAAAACATTGTTTTTTAAATACTTAAGAAAATAAATGTTGTTGTCGCTCAATGCAATGTTTGCTGAAAAGGGGTTAGCAAAAACGAAACATCAAAGCAGAGAAAAAACGCTAAGTTCCCCCAAAAAATTTTTTTAAAATTTTCCGAAACAAAGGTGAGGAAATCGGATATAAATAATTGTTGAGACCATCAGATCTCATTTGTTGTACCCCGAAAAAGCCAACGTAAAAAAAAGGGAGTCGGTTGATCCCGGCTCCCTTTATTATATCGAAAAAGCCAACGTTGAATTGACGTCTTCAATAAACGCCCTTCTAAACTAAAATGCCATTATCTTAAAAAAATGTAATGATGGCATTAGTTGACTTCCAGTAATTCCACTTCAAATACCAGTGTTTGTCCAGGCTTAATAGGTCCACCGGGACGAGGATTGTTACCATACGCCAGGTCCGCTGGAATCCAGAATTTGTATTTGGCACCTTCGCTCATCAGCTGTACGCCTTCTGTCCAGCCCTCAATCACGCGGTTAAGCGGGAAAGTGGCAGGGTCTCCACCAATGGAACTGTCAAATTCAGTACCATCGAGAAGTGTGCCGCGGTAGTGAACAGTAACGGTATCTGAGGCCTTGGGAGAAGCTCCTGAACCTTCTTCGAGGACTTGGTATTGGAGACCGCTCTCAGTTTCTTGTACGCCCTCATTCTCTGTGTTTTGAGCGAGAAATTCTTCGCCTTTCTTGCGGTATTCCTGGGCTTCAGCCTGTTGCTGTTTCATTGTTTCCTGCTGTTTCTGCATCTGGTATGACTGGATAATACTTCGCATCTCAGCTTCAGCTATCGGGGATTCAGTGCTGTCGTTGAGTCCTGCGCGAATACCGGCCACCAGCTTGTCAATTTTGATGTCTGTCATATTTTGCTGGCTTAGCACCATGCCATTTTGGTAGCCCAGGCTGTAGCTTACACTGTCGATATTACTTTCCAGGTTGGCATTGCCAGACTCAAATGAGGAGGAACCGGAATTACAACTTACAAACAGGGTAAAGATTCCAGTTAGAAAAACTAACATTAAACGTTGTTGAATCATGATAAAGAGGATCGTTGAGATTAAGAATTAGTGATTCTTTTTGGTGAAAGGAAGGTATCTATTTTTAAGACCTATAAAAAATGGAAATCAATTCCCAATTACGGATTCTAACGAGATTGAGCCCATTTTTATTTGAGGCTGTTCTTCCAGAGCAGTCCAGGCAAAAAAGAGGGTATTTCCTAGATATTCGATTTGGGGAAATCCACTTTTTCGATCGAGAGACATGACGGTGATGTCTGTTACTTTACCGGTTCTGCCTGTGGCTGTTTGCAGTGTTCGCACTTTTAGGATCGCTTCATCACCTCTTTTCCCCATCCAGGTAATTGCTGCCAAATCGGGAGTGAGAAACCCCGCATCCACACGGCCAAGTGGTTCAGCTTCGTCATTAATAATAACTGGAGATGCAAATGTTGCGCCTCCATCAAAGGAATAAGCCGCTTTAACTGTTTTTGACTCGTTGGCGGCCGTATACCATGCAACAAGCACGGTATCACCTGAGGCTTTCACAACCGGACCGTTAACGGGGCATCCACCAATTTTCCACCCATCTGCGTGAACCGCTACCGGCTCCGACCAGCTTCCCTGTCGGTAACGACTCACATGGATATCACGAAGTTCCCTTTCTGTTCGATTGCGATAGGCTACAATGGCACCTTTCTTGATTTTGGCAAGTGAGGTTTGGCAGCAATCACACACGCTGTCATCAATTTGTCTCTTGCCGGTAACCTCACCATCCCTGTTGATTTCTGCAGAACGGAGGGTCATCGCTTTGGCAAGGTCCCCATATTCGTCCGGGGCGCGATCAGCCGTTTGTCGTCCATCCAGCCAGACTGCCAAAAATTTGTCATTGTTGAGAGCAGCCATGGACACAAATCCATGCTCTGTTGCCGTCTCGTCATAATGGGGCGACAATACCGACTGTCCACCGGAATGGTTGCTAACGGCCATCTTAATATCATAGGCATAAGTCCCACCCGGCACTTTGTGTAGCCAGTGTGCCGCCATAAGGTCTGAATCAGAAGTAACGACAGCAGGGTAGTCCGCCCAGTTTACAAACCAGTCACTGCCTTTTGCGATTTGTTTGGGAGAGGTCCACCTGCTATTAGAATATTTGGCATACTTCAGGAGAGTCTCTCCATTTGAATCACTTTCAACCCAACTTAGATACAGGCTACCTGAATTATCCTTTGTAAGGAACGGCAGCATGCTGGGACTGGAGGCCGGAGTAGTAATTGTTTGGAGCCCCACGGGTTGATCACAACCCGAAATCAACAGGAGAGACAAAAAAATGAAGAATAAAAAAGGAATTGATCTTTTCACTTATGTTAATTTTTCAAAGTAATTAACTCTTTGAATTTTATAGGGTAATGAACTTATTAAGATAAGTCTTTTAAATAAGTGTACAATCCATTTTAATAGATAGGTGAGGAACGATGTTTTCCACAGATCGTTTGTATGACTCAATTAACCATTCAATTTAACAGATACTTGAGATGCCAGAAGGTCCCGAAATTTGGAGAGAAGCCGATCGCCTGTCAGAAGTGTTGGCCGGTCGTAAAGTTAGTGAAATCTATTTCGCATTTGACGAGCTGAAGGAGTACGAGGAAATCCTGAATAACCGTGAAGTTAAAACGGTGGAGCCCCGCGGTAAAGCCATTCTCACGCGCTTTGACGGGGGATTGAACATCTACTCGCATAACCAGCTATATGGCAAGTGGAAATTTGCAGAAAATGGAGAGCGGCCCGACACGAACCGGTCGCTACGGCTTGCTCTCACCAATGGGGAGCACTCGGCTCTGCTGTATTCTGCGTCTGAAATTGAGGTGTTGACCGATGAACAGCTCCCGGAACACGATTATCTGAAAAAACTTGGGCCCGATGTACTGCATCCCGATACGGACTATGAGATAGTCTTGGACCGATATCAGGATGAGGATTTTCAAAACAGGAAGGTAGCCACTCTGCTTTTGGACCAGTCGTTTTTAAGTGGACTGGGCAACTACCTGAGGGCAGAAGTGATGTTCACAGCCGGAGTACACCCCGACCTGAAGCTCAGGCAGTGTACAATTGAACAAAAAGAGAACATGGCAGAAGCTTCCATCGGTCTTGCCCGACGATCCTTTGAAACCGGAGGGATCACCACTGATCCCAAGACGGTTGAAGCACTGAAACGGGAAGGGAAATCGCGTTCCCAATACCGGCACTTTGTATATGGCCGGGAAGGCGATTTTTGTTATAAATGCGGGACAGAAATCCAGGTAGATAAGACCGGCGGGCGAAAGCTGTATTACTGCCCAGAATGCCAGTCAAAGTCAGACAAATAGGCTGCTGATTTATCAGGCAGATTCAGATTCTTCCGATAAAATATCCCGCGCATCGAAAATGAGCTAAAAATCGGCTTCCATCACCCTTCTGGCTTTCCACGGCGACTGTTCTGTTGCAACCAATTCTTGATACGCCCAAAAAAAGATGCGGGCAGAGCTAAACAATACATTTGATAAAAGGCTGAAAAAATCATTCGAATACGATACTTTAAGCGTTCTCAAATGATTTAGTTAAACAGAAATTGAAGCATACCAGTACTTACCTTTATGAATGATAATGATATATTGAAACCAGGTGATACTATCAGCCATAGCAACAAACAACTGATGGAGTCACCAGAAGTAGAAACGATTGCAGAACGTGTAATTGAGCGGGAAAATCTTGAATTTGGGCCTGCATCAATCGGCTATTTCCTTGTTTATCCCAATGTAACCAAGTACCGTGCAGCCAAGTGCATGAAAGCCTCCCGGGAAGTGAAATATTACTCCGGAAACGACTACCTGATCGAAATATCGGGTGAAATGTGGGATATGCTGGATGAAAAGACCAGGGAAATGGTGCTATTCCACGAGCTGTTACATCTTGACCCTACGTACAAAGCGAAGAACCAAGAATGGAAAATGAAGACCCGCAAGCCGGACTTTGCTGATTTTTATGAGATCAACGACAAATATGGAAACGAATGGTACAAAACGGTGCAAGCCACGGTTTCTTCACTGTATGACTTGGATCCCAAACGCGAAAGTAAAGTGAGCCTTTGATCCAAATAAAATCGAGCAAGGAATGTGGAATGCAGAAGAGGAGTGACAGCTTTCCCATTCCCTGCTCGAAATTTTAAAAACTATCTCGATTCAGGCGTTTCTACGGTCCCCGCCTTGACAACCACCAGCCGATCCAGGTCGATATACTTTTTGATGGCCCGGTTGACCTGTCCAAGTGTAACAGCTTCAATATCTTTGAAATATTGATCGGCATAAGAGACCGACTTACCCCGTAGCGCCAAATCGTGGATATAGCTTGCTACTCCACCAGTGGTGGCCAGCTGCACTTTGGCTGATCCGGTGATTGTCGATTTTTTAGCAACCAGTTCCTCCTCGGTTATGCCATTCTCAATCCAGTTTTGTACCTCGCGCATGGTCGATTTCATGCCTTGGTCCAGCAGGTTCGGGGCAAACGTTGCCGACAATGCCCAATGGCCGTCACTCATCGAAGTACCGGAAAGGTTTGAACCAATGCCGTAAGTAAGCCCTTCTTTATCACGAACCGTGGACATCAGTCGAGCCGAAAAGTTGCCGCCGAGGATATAGGTGCCAAGCATCAACGGCAGGTAATCGGGATGCTCTTCATCAATACCGAGCGGAATACCCATATTCACTGAAACACTGGTCTTCTCTTCCATATAGACGGTCTCATCAACTTTCTCAGCAGGGAGGGAGGCTGTCTCAGCGGTTTGATAGGTGATGCCACCGCTCCAGCCATCAAACGCTTTTGAAACCTGTTGTTCAATCGTTTTTGAATTAAGATCCCCAACCGCCACCAGTTTCATCGTCTTGTTTCCGTAATTATTGGAATGAAATTTCTTCAGATCTTCAACCGTCACAGCATCAATATCCTGGATGAGCTGCTCAACGGGCATCTGGTAGTTCGGATGATCTCTGGGATACAGAATTTGTGCAAGTTTTGAACTCGCCATATACCCAGTATTTTCGAGGCTTCGCTGGAACGCTCCTTTTCGCTGTATTTTAAACTTTTCCAGCTCCTCAGCATCAAAAGCAGGTTCCCGGAGCTGTTCGGCCAGCAGTTCCATCACTTTTGGGAGATCTTTTGCCAGGCATTTGGCATTGAAATTGAGGCTGTGGGCATCCACGCTAAAACTTATCGACGCCCCCAGGTTTTCGAGCTCTTCAGCGATCTGGAATTTGTCCTTCGAAAGCGTACCCTGGTCGAGCATGTTACCGGTCATATCCGCAATCATGGAGTTGGATTCCGGGCTGTACCAATCGCCACCGGCCAGGCTCCCCCCGATAGTGATTACATCTTTAACGCCGGTTTTCATGGTGTATACTTCGATATCTCCGATGTCGGTTTTGTTGATTTGGCTTGCCAGGTCAGTGTCTGCATCTGCTGGTGACTTATCATTTCCCGAGCCATGCCCCCCGGTTTCTTGAGCTTCAAAATTATGGTCCCGGTAATAGAGCATCGATTCGAATTCCTCATCAGAGCGAGAACTGCTGCTCGCTGTAGGCTGATCTGCTGCTCCCGGAGTTTTCGGGATGAAGTACCCGGTCGTACTTTTATCCTTGACAAAGTACGTTTTTACTGCGTCCTGGATCTGTTGTGGAGTAACAGACTGCACTTCTTGGGGATATCGCACGTAGAAGGTCCAGTCACCCATGGCGATTGCTTCATTGATCTGGCTGGCGATAGAGAATGAGCCGTCGCGATCGAATGCTGTTTGGGCAGTAATCTGGGTGATGGCACGATCGACCTCGGCCTGAGTAACGCCGTTCTCCTTTATCTCATTAATTTGATCCCACAAGATTTGTTCAACCTCTTCGTGGGTAGCGCCAGGACCTAGAAATGCATATGTAACAAACAGGCTCGGATCCTTAAAGGGAAAATAAAAGTCAAAGACATTGGTGGCTTTGCCGGGGTCAACAAGTGTTTGGTAAAGTCGGCTGGTTTTACCATTGGTAAGGATGTTATCGAGCACACTCAAGGCCACATAGTCCTCGTGAGCACCTTCCGGTGCTTTAAAACCAATACCTACTACGCCCAACTGTCCCGCTCGTTTAACTTCAACACGCCGGGCACCCTGCTGTTCGGGTTCTTCAGTATAAACTTCCGGTATGGGATTGGGGGAGGAGGGAATTTCACCATAATACTCCCTGATTAAACCGAGGGCTTCCGTTTTGTCAAAATCGCCTATGACGGTAACGGTCGCGTTGTTAGGCCAGTAATAGGTATCGTAGAATTCCCGTAGCTTTTCAATGGGCACTCCTTCAATATCAGACCTCCAGCCAATGGTAGAGTGGTGATATGGGTGGGCAATAATAGCAGAAGCCCATATCTCTTTATTCAGTGCGCTGAATGGACTGTTTTCTCCGCGTTCAAATTCATTGCGGACGACAGTCATTTCAGGCTCGCGGTCTTCTTCACGGAGCCAGAGGTTGCGCATCCGGTCGGCCTCGATATCTACAATCAGTTCCAGGTGCTCGCTGGGCAGGTTTTCGTAGTAATTTGTCCGATCGAGCCAGGTAGTGGCATTCAGGATGGCCCCTCGGTTTTGGAGCATCGCGTCTATGCCGGTGCCATCTTCTCTGTTATACTTGTCCGTACCTTTAAACATAAGGTGCTCCAGCAGGTGGGTGGCACCGGTGGTACCGGTTACTTCATTCCGTGAGCCGACACTATACGTGACCATAAACGTAAGCACCGGGGCCGAATGATCTTCCATCAATAAAACGCACAGGTCATTGCTTTCTAGCCGGTATTCCTCTATTCCACCAAGTTCTTTTACTTTTGTATATCCATCTTGCCCGAAAGCGTATTCTGAAATGAAAAGCAGGGCAAAGATGAACAGGAGGGAAGCGCTTTTTTTCATAACTAGCTGATTTTGTTAAGGCCTTAGGGTGAATATATCAGACCCTTTGACGAATTTAATCAGAAAATGTTATGACTTTATAGCCAAAAAATGAAATTCAAAAGAACACAGTGTTCATTTTTTTTAGCGATGAGATCCGCCTGGAGTCGGACTGAAAACTAAACGAAAAATAATGCCGGCACTGCTGCGCACAAGGTTTACACACCGAAGCTTTACACGAAGGCATGCTTCGTAATACAAGCTGGGATTTATTCCACTTTCCCGAGCATTAGCATTCGGGATAAAAGAACCGCTCAAAACGCGTTAACTGGAACTGATAATAAGCATGATTTCAGTAAGTAATAAAGGGTTAAGCGATGAATGGTAAGGGCACGATGCGTCGTGCCCCAACAAGCTGCAAATTGTCAAACTAAACTTCTCCCTCGAATCGCTAAACTCATTGATATGGAAGTGCTTGACGCAGAGCGTCAATCTGGGATACCGCCGCAGAACGAACGGTACCAAGCAATGTGAGTAAGAATCCCTTCAACACCTCAACATCTCAACAACCTTCAACCCTTTAACCTTCCAACCTTCCAACCTTTGACATTTAACTCAACAGTTAAACGAATGCAATAAGCCTCCACTCAATTACATCAGCACAACTTTTAAAATACCACTACCAAAAACAGTTATCTGTCTCTATAGCCACCCCGATTCCTGAATCTCCCATCCCATAATAAAGAAACCAAGTGTCGTCGAAGTTGACCAGACCTTCCACGAAAACAACATTTGGAATCTGGCCATGACGCTCAAGTTGGGTATCCGGCTGCATAAAGGAAGTGTTACTGCGAGCAATTACTTTAGTGGGATCATTCCTTTCGAATAGAACCTGTCCTGCATTATAGATGAGGTCATCATTGGCGCCGTTGTAAAGCAGTAAAATACCATCTTCGGTCAGTATAGGAGAGGGACCGGGTTCCACCAATCGGCTGTCAAACTTCCCGTTGCGCGGTTTCATGACCGGTTCTTCTATGACATTCCAGTTCAGTAGGTCCGTTGACCAGGCCACCCAGATATTTGTGTCACCAAAATACATCCAGTATTTGCCGTTAATCTGTTCATCTAATATAGCCCCAGACTTTGTCCATCCACGATTGGGAAAAATAAGACCGTGCTTCTTCCAGCTTCTTAGGTCAGTGGAGGTTGCCAGCGCCAGTCGTGCCGTCTCGCCGTCATAAGCGGTATACGTGAGGTAAAAGGTGCTATCAATTTTGGTGATGCGGGGATCTTCAGTACCGCCCGGCAGTTCCCACGATTCAGTAGGCTCCAGGATAGGTTTTTTCTCTCTTGAGAAGTGAATGCCGTCACTGCTGGTGGCCAGCCCAATGCGGGAGGTGCCGTTCCACTTGCCGATACCGGTAGAGTCCTCAGCCCGGTAGAGTAAATACACTTTGTGCCCATCAGTCCATGCGGTGGGGTTGAACACATCTTTGGCTTCCCAGCTGTCTCCCCGGGAAACCAGGATTGGATTGTCTTCATATTTTTGAAAGGGACCAATCTGCCACTGGGCAGTTGCTATAACCGGGAATGTTACCAACGCAAGAAAAATCAGGACAGAGGCAGTGATATTGTTCTTCGTTTGGTAACACATTAAAATATATTGTGGGTTAAACCGACTAGCTTATCTCCAACTTTGACGGGTACGCGTACCCGTTTTTAATAGTTTGAAGTGGCTGAGGCGGGCGGTCACGCTCAATAAAATAGTGCTGAATACCGGCTGTTTCATGAGCAGAAAGAATGCGCTTAAAATCAATCACGCCTTTCCAACATCTTCCAGGCTTCCAAACGCTTTCTGGATGGCTTGTTGGTTTTCAAAGGTGGAAAGTGGATTTTCAAGCACCATCTTTTTTTTCATATCCTTTACATGAACTGTAGGGAACCGGCCGGGATACTCATTGAAGTAATCCACCGGATCGTAGCCGGCCATTTTTATCCAGAAGAGATCCAGTTCCATTGCCACCAAATCCGACTCTGTTGAATCGAGCAGCAGATTATAAGGGATTTCGCCCTCCATTTCCCCGAACTCGAAACTGTGATTGTGGTAAGCAAACTGGAGGCCAGCTTCTTGGCACTTTTCTCCAAATACATTAAACTGGTCGGCCAGCTGCTTATAAGCATCGAGATTTTGACGTTGATCAGCTGTCAGGAAAGGGCATATAAGGTAGTTGATGCCTACCGTATGGGCGGCGTCAATGGCTTCTGGTAGATTATTTTGGAGTGTTCCAAGACTCAATGTGCAGCCGGTGCTGTTAGCCCATATTTGTCAAGGAGGGCACGCATCTGATCAGCATTGTTTCCGTAGAAGCCGGACTTTTTGCCATCAGAATTTGGGCTAAAATAGTAGGGTTCCGCAAATTCCACTTCTTTATAGCCGATCTTAGAAAGAGTCTGAAGAGTACCTTCAAAATCTTCAGTCAGCAATGGAATGATTGATTAAAGCTGTAGACCAATCCGATCGAGCATTTTTATTCGGACGTTTTTTTCTGCATTGGCGCTACCAAATAAACCCGTACCGGCAGCTATAGCACCAGCCCCTGCAAGTCCCAATTGTTTTATGAAGTGCTTTCTATCAATCGATGTCATGGAAACCCAATTTGTTTAAATTTCCCCTTATCCCGAATTATACACTATCAATGGTTAATCATTCCTTTGATTGACCGCTGCTTCTAATCGCTCGAGACGTTGCTCAATTTCCAATAATTTATGGAGAATCAATACATGCGTTTTACCGGCGTCAATGCCTACCGGGCTTTCTTTGCTTTCGATCTGCTTCAGAATCGCTTCATATTTTTCATCCGGAATAGTTAGAGTCATTTTTCCTTTGGGTTGATAGTTAAGATTTTAACTAACTTTTTAGAAAGCGTATTGTTGGGATTTGGCAGCTCATGTAACGAAAAGATCACCTATTTTACATCAAATCCCTGATCCTTCAGGTATGATTTTATCTTGTCAACATGATCCCCCTGTATTTCAATGGTCTTGGCATAGCTGGTACCGCCAGCACCACAATGTTGTTTCAGCTTTTTTTCAAGGTCTTCAATGACCTGGGGATTATGCTGAATATTGGTAATCATGGTTACGGTTTTTCCACGGCGGCCACTGGTATCACGCTTCACTTTTAATGCCATCAGATGCTCCTGCTTCTTCTTTGATTTGCTGTTGCGATTTTTGCCAGGCTTTATACTGTTTCAACTGCTCTACGTAGATATCATAGACGCAACGTTCGCAGCCCGAGCCGCAGCAATCTGTAGGCAGTGGTTTTTCTGGTTCCTTCATAATAGGCCAAAAATATACTTCTGTTCGATTTTTCTCAAAGAATATTAATAGCACTCCCACCGGGTGGCTGGGTTTGCCACCCGGTGGGTCTTGAAGAGATAAATTAGCAGAACAAGCACTGATCAACCCACCCGGTCGCAAAAGCAGCGGCCGGGTGGGGGGAGGGAATTTTTAAAAAAGTTGTTTAGTTATTTGAGTTGGAACTGCCGTGAGTGATTGTTGGCGGAAATCTCCCTTGTTGTTGAACTGGAAATATTGATAGACTAAATCTTTGGCCGGTAAACTTCCATTTCTAAACTCAGCCAAATCAGGAAAAGAAGAAAATCTCCATTCGCGTAGTTGATTCACCAATTTTGCACGCAATGGATTTTGATGGATATAGTGAAGGCATATCAAGGGGTAATTATAGTTTTTTACAGATTTTCCTTTTGATAAACATTTAGCTTTTGTTGATTCCTCGAATAATGACCCAGTGCGATCGAAGCTTCGATTGATAGCTTGTGTATAGGATCGCAGAGTTATTGCAATCCTTTTGTTAAGCTGGCCTTGAGTATATGATTCCTTGATCTTTACAAGGAAATGAAAGTGATTTGGCATGAGGCAGTAAGCAGCGATTTCACAATGTGAAAGCCAGTGTTTCCTAATTTTTTCTAAAAAGAAAATATAGTTTTCATTCTCAAAGAAAATATTGGCTCTATTGTTACCTCGGTTATAAATGTGATACCAATTGTTGGGTAAAAATTCCATTGAAAAGAAATTTAGTTTCTGTTTTAACCAATAGATCGCTTTGAGATGAAATCCTTACAATTTTTTTGAAATCACTCTCCACCGGGTGGCTCGTCCATCGAAGTTTTAACGAGTTGGGCTGAATTGGCCGCCCGGTGTATTTTAGAGGATTAAGAAGTAGAAACAAGCGTTGATCAACCCACCCGGCCGCAAAAGCAGCGAACGGGTAGGGGAGTGGCAAACTTTTAGACTTTGCGTTCCTTCCATTTTCCTCGTTTGAATACGAGGATACCGAGCAGACCAAGCAGTGATTCTGCTACAACAATGGAGTAGAATACGCCCTGTTCCCCGAATCCCAATGTAAGTGCAAACAGGTAGGCCACGGGAATTTCCACCAGCCAGAAACAGATAAAGTTGAGCAGAGTGGGAGTGTCGGTATCACCCGCCCCGTTGAAAGCTTGCGAAATAACCATGCCCCAGGCATAAAAAAGATAGCCAAGGCATATTATCCGCAAACAAAGTGTGCCGATGGATACCACGGGTGGTTCATCTGTAAAAAGACGAATTAACTCCTCAGCCCAGAAAAAGAAAGCGGTACCTACCATAACCAGGAATACCATGTTCACAAGTCCGGTAATCCATACAGAGCGCTCAGCACGGTCCGGTTTTTGCGCCCCAAGGTTTTGTCCTACCAGCGTGGCAGCGGCATTACTCATACCCCAGGAAGGGAGCAGTGAGAAGATAAGAATGCGGATAGCAATAGTATATCCCGCCAACGCTTCAGCCCCAAAGACAGCGATAATACGCACCAGGCCGATCCAGCTGGAGGTGGCTATCAGGTGCTGCCCGATCCCACCCAGCGATAACCGAACCAGCCGCTTCATGATAACTCCCTCCAGTTTCCAGTGCTCAGGCAGAATGTTGATCCTGCTACTGCGCTTTGTGAGAAGATAGAATTGATAGATGACTCCTAGTCCCCGACCAATAGTGGTAGCGATTGCTGCACCCATGATGCCCAGCTCCGGGAAGGGGCCATATCCAAAAATAAGCAACGGATCGAGCACAATATTGATGGCGTTGGCTACCCACAGCACACGCATAGATATGGCCGCATCGCCCGCCCCCCGGAAGATGGCATTGATCACAAAAAGCAGCATGATCACAATATTGCCACCAAGCATGATGGCAGTGTAGCTGTAGAGCTCCTGGATCATCTGCTCATTTGATCCCATCAGGCGGAGTAACTCCGGGGCAAAGAAAATGCCGGCCAGCGAGATCGGGAGGGCTACAATTACCGATACAATGATAGCCTGCACAGCTGATATGGCCGCCCCGTAAGTATTCTTTTCCCCAATACGCCGAGAAACAAGGGCAGTAGTAGACATACTCAGGCCCATTGCAATGGCATAGACAAGCGTCAGCACCGATTCCGTAACCCCCACCGTAGCCACAGCATCGGCACCCAGCTGGGAGACGAAGAAGATATCTGCAATGGCAAAGATCGATTCCATGGCCATCTCCAGCACCATGGGGATGGACAGCAGCAGTATCGCCCGACTCATGCTGCCCTCTGTAAAGTCATATTCCACACCACGAATGGAGCCCAGAATATCTTGCCAGAGCTGACCATACCAAGACCTTGAACCAGACTGCTGTTTTACACTCTCTTCAAACTGTTTACTATCGTTTCCCATCGATATTAATCCCGTAAATAGATATAAATTGAATAGGCTTCTCCGTTTCAGAAGAATGACCCATCCAGACATTAGTAATAATCACACAACAGAAGGGCTTGTCCGTTTGGACAGGTGCAAGATCGCTAAAACATATATAGCGAAAACAAAAACGAACCGACGGGTAGTTAAATTATTTCGTTACCCGATACCGAGAACGGATGATTTTGGGAATGAATGAAGAAAAGAGAGTATCATCTTGTTTAAAAATTTGTGGAAGAGTCCAGGTATCCTTCCGGTCGTTTTGTTTTAAGGTCAAATCCGTGCAGCGAGTAATGCTTCAAATGCCACCAAAAGCGTTGAAAAGAGGATTTGGGCAACGGAAACTTTATGATAGATTGCGCAGCTCGCAGGATTGTTTCATCGGCGCTGTCATATTCCGTGATGTCGACAATCACCAGGCCCTTAAAATCCTGAATCTTCTGCAGAAAATACCGCTCTTGGGGAGTTGCATATTTTACCTTCGAGTGTGTAAACCCGGTGTAAGCTCCGCAAAGTTTGTCACCGTTGGAAAAGTAGAGTACATTTTCCGAGCCCTCAACCTCTTCTAAAAGTTCATCAATGGCCTCAAATGTTTCGTTTTCAACCTTTGAAACAATGTCGTTAAAATTGAAAGTGAGCACTTCTTTGCCACTGGCCCGACCGATCTCATTAAGGGCCTTCTTTTTATTATTCTCATAAGGTCCAATAAAGAGAGCAAGATGGTGTTCTCCACCTGCTTTTGCGCTCTCAATAAAGCTTTGATAATCTGAATCTTTATAGGCTATGCTGGCAAATTTCTTCTCAGTACTCTTAATCTGCATGGATAACAACAGTTGATTTTTAATGGTGAACGGAATATATGAAAAGGTTCGGTATAGATCAGTAATTTGACCGAATTATTCTAACCCGCATTTCTCACAAATATCTTGGTGAGAAATGGACTAACTAAAATCGAGCCAATTTTTATAGTAGTTCTGAGAGGGCTTTTTGATTGCTCACAGTAAGCCCAAGGTCTTTAAGTAAGCCATCTTTCAGGTCATAAATGAGACCGTGAACATTCACCTCCTGATCCTTTTTCCAAGCCTGCTGTACAAAAGGGGAATGGCTGACATTGATAACCTGGGCTTTTACATTCAGCTCACACATGCGGTTGATCTTTTCCTGTTCATCTGAAATCTGTTCCAGTTCCTCCCGGTGCTTGGCTACGTTGTCCTTAATATGGCGAAGCCAGTTGTCAATAAGCCCAAAATTTTGATCTTTGAGCGCTGCCGTTACACCACCACATCCATAGTGGCCTGCAACTATGATATGTTTCACTTTGAGGACCTCAACGGAGTATTGCAGCACGGATTGGCAGTTCAGATCGGAGTGAACCACTACATTGGCCACATTCCGGTGTACAAACAGGCTGCCGGGCTGGAGATCCACAATTTGATTGGCCGGCACCCGGCTGTCGGAGCACCCGATCCACAAAATATCCGGGTTTTGATCCTTGGACAACTCTTTAAAGAAACCGGGATCTTGCTGTTCTACTGCTTCTGCCCACTGGCGGTTGTTTGCAAAAAGATCTTGTATTTCCATGAGATAATTTTAGTCTAAGTGCACATTCATTGCTTAAAATTCAATCGAATATAATGTAAAGAAAATGGGATTGCTAAATCACTTTTTGATGAGGACGGAGAAAAGAAAAGCCCACTTCGAATTACTGAAGCGGGCCTTGAAATAAATTACAGTCTAAAAGTTATCGCACTTTACGCCGTGTACCCGAAATACCGGTATAGGTGGTCGTATTTCCAGAGGGGGTGGTAACGGAGATTTTGATTGTCAGTGACGCCGGATCGTTCGATTCTTCATCGGTATCACGTATTGAGAAGTTGAAGTCTGTCGCTCCCGGACCGGGGAACAGGTGATTACCCAGCGTAAAGCTGTTATCTCCAGTTACCTCGATACCTTCGCCACCTTCAACGCTTATTTGAGTACCCGCTGCCATAGGATTACCGTTTAAATCAGTGACGGTATAGGTAAAGCTCTCTCCTCCATTGGGTGCCAGGTCAAAAGTGGTGGGACTTGCACTTATGGAGGCGGTTTGTGTGGAGAAAACAACATTAATGTCTTTGGAAATTCGATTGTCGTTTTCATCAACAGTGGTTGCTGTAACTGTTGAATAACCAGGTCGCCCGCCACTGCCAGTAATATTATCATTTGGTCTGGGTTCGCCAGAGATAAGGTCTGCCGTAACAATTCCGTCATCATCTGTTGCACCCGAGCCTTGGATAACACCTCCGGTGGTACTAAAGTAGACACTGGTACCGGGCTTAACAGGGTTGGAGAATTTATCACCGACAATAACGGTAACAGAATTTCGATTTCCATTTATATCATACCCTTCAAAGTTGTATTTGTCAGGTGCAATACTGAAATGTTCTTCATCGGGGAAACCACCGTGGATGGCAATGATAACCGGTTTGGACCGAATGGTTAGGCCTACCTCTGGACGTTCAACGAGGGCCTCGATTTTTACCGGACCTGCTGTATTACCGCTGAATAGAGAACTTGTGGCTTGGCCTTGTGCATTGGTTCTGGCAGTTGCCGGAATCAGTTCTTCTCCGCCGCCCGGTCCAGATATAATGTTAAATTGCACATCTACCGCTTTTTGGCTATTCAAAGCTCTTCCCGCTGAATCCTGAACTTGAAAGGTAAAAGCGCTACTCACCTGGTCACCTGTTTCAGCGATGTTAATAGCTTGATTTGAGATGCCGGTCAATACAATCGCTGCAGCTCCTTCCGGTTCACCGCCCACTTGTTCACCGCCGTCACCTCCACCCGGATCTTCTTGAGAGACCAGGTTGATTATCAGATCGGTAACATCGGTTTCGGGAGCTACTTTGAAGTTTGTTGTTTTGGCGTTATATCCCTGCTTTGAGGCCTCAATCGTAACAGAAAAGGAACTGTCAGCCTCAAAAGTGAAGGAGAACTGTCCCAGTGAGTCGGTAGTTATTGCCTGACGAAGTGGTCCAGGAGCTGTAATTTCTACAATGGCATCTTCAATAGGATTGCCCGTGTTATCATTACTGACTTCACCGGAAACTGTTATTGGTTCTACATCCGCATTGGTAGCACCGCATCCTTTTAACGCTACCATTATCCCGATACTAATTATCAAAGAAAAGAGAAGAGACTTAATTTTCATAGCCGTTTGTGAATTAATGAACTTGTTGTACCCAGTTTAACTATAGATGATTCTTATCAATGACAAATTACTTTTCTGGGTGGAAAGAGGAAAATATTAATTTTTTTTAATCTTGATACTATTGTAAAAAAAATATTCAGTGAAAACAATAGTCATTCGTGACAATACCAATTTCAGGTTGCAAATTCCTGTTTGTCTCTATTAGTATTTCCATTTAAAACGTAAATTTTAAAACCAATCTCTGTGGATATAGTTCAAGATATATTGCAACATGTGTCTGCAATTTTTTTTAAAATTGGGTTAGTTGCGAATTATTAGTAACTGATAAATGGACACCTAACTCCTGTTTATATGAGTTTGAAAGAGCAATACGATTGGTTTCTTTCGAAACTCACTATTTTTAAGTGGCTCTCCGAATATTCTTCCGAAACCTTTAAAAAAGATCTGTTTGCCGGCGTAACGGTGGGGGTCATGCTTATACCGCAGGGAATGGCGTATGCGGTTTTGGCAGGAGTGCCAGCCATTTATGGGTTATATGCTTCGTTAGTTCCTCTTCTCATTTATCCACTATTCGGGACTTCCCGTCACCTGGCTGTGGGAGTTGTCGCAATTGATATGCTGGTTGTTGCTGCAGGTGTTGGACTAATCGCTGAACCGGGCACACCACAATACATATCGTTGGTAATTCTGCTCTCTGTTTTTGTAGGGATCACCCAGATTGCGATGTCGGTGGCCCGGTTGGGCTTTATCGTCAATTTGCTCTCGAAGCCGGTGATTATTGGATTTACGACCGCAGCCCCCCTCATCATTTCTTTTAGCCAGCTTGGTAATTTGACCGGGATTGAAATTACACAAAGCCAGTATATATACGATATTGTCATGGAGTTGACTTTCGTGTGGGATGATCTCCACCTGCTTACATTCGGTATCGGAATCGGGGGGATAGTACTGCTGGTATTGTCTCGCAGGATAGCACCATTTGCTCCCGAAGCATTGCTGCTTGTGATCATAAGTTCTGTTTTAGTGTGGGGATTAGGCCTTGCTAAAGAAGGGGTAGAGGTTGTGGGGTATATAGAAAGAGGGCTACCAGCCCCAACAATACCGTCGTTCAGCTTTGAAGAGCTCAGGCGCCTGGTGCCTACAATACTGACATTGGCACTCGTGCAGTTTATGAATGTAGTAACGTTGGGCCGAACATTTGCCACCAAACACAAATATGCCATCAGTCCCAATCGTGAATTGATGGCCCTGGGTACGGCCAACCTGCTTGGTGGCTTTTTCAGAAGTCTGCCGATATCCGGCAGCTTCTCCAGATCAGCCGTCAATGAGCAGGCCGGGGCAAAGACACCTCTCACCAATATATTTGCAGCGATCTCTATTGGCCTGACCTTGTTATTTTTGACCCCGCTTTTCTACTTCGTTCCAATGCCGGCACTTTCTGCGATCATTATTGTTGCTTCGTTGGGACTTATTGAGATTGAGCAGATACGCTACCTGTTCAGGACAAAGGAGCGGGATGGGTATATTGCGCTGTTCACGTTTGTCACCATATTGCTGATAGGTATACAAGAAGGGATACTATTGGGTGTAGGAGCCTCTCTGATCGGCGTATTGGTGCAGGCCAGCCGACCGAATGTTGCAGAACTGGGACATATAACAGGCTCACACTTTTTCCGGGATATCAGTCGCTACCCCGAGGCTGATCGAATCCAGGGACTGCTGGTGCTGCGCGTTGACGCCTCCTTCTCATTCCACAATGCGGAATACTTCAAAGAATATATTATATCAAAAAGTGAAGAGGAAAACCGACGGATTGAGGCCGTTATCATTGAAGGCCGTAGCATTAACGATTTGGATACCACGGCCATTGAAGCCCTGCAGAATGTTGTGGAAAGTTTGCAGGAGATCAATATCGATCTGCACTTTGCTGGCCTCAAGGGTCCCGTACGGGATATTATGCTGCGATCCGGCTTGGCAAGGAGGCTGGGAGGGGCCCATTTCCATATGACGACCCACCAGGCTGTCCAATACATTTTAGAAAAGTGGCAGAAAAAAAATAGCTCAGACCATAGGTTCTCTGATTATATGGACACCGTAGATTGATTGGTCAGTTACCAAGTGCTTTGTGCATTAAATAAATTCTAATGTTATAGTTTTCATTCTTGTACCGGTACTTTTTCTCAGCACGTAATGATGCCTAAAGAATTGTTTTTTATACATTTGCCTATGGGGTGGTCAGGTTGATTTGAACGGGATATAGAAAAGGTGACCGCTCCAAATATTAGAAATCTTTAATCTATGTATTGACTTTTACTGATAAGTCAGCAATCTTTTGTATGCCGATATCACTGTATAGTTAATAAAATCTAACTTGAACTGTACTGTATTTAGGGCTAATGTTTGTGTAGTAATAAAATTTGTAACAGATACAATTTTCACTCTCTTGTAGAGTGTACAACAAACATGGTAGAAATGTCGGTCAACGGCTATTACCAAAAATTGAGTCTACAAACAACCAATAAAAAAAGATAAAATCTAAGGAGATAAAACCATGGGTCAACAACAATTGTTACTCGTAATTCTCGTAACCATTATCGTCGGTATCGCTACGGTAGTGGCAATTAACACATTCTCAAGTGCAGCTGACAGCGCAAACCTTGATGCTGTTCGCCAGGATGTTGCTTCAATCGCTGCCTCAGCACAAGGCTATTATATGAAGCCTGATATGCTGGGTGGTGGAGGACAAGATTTTGATGGTATGACATTTGAAAATATAGCTTTTGGTGGTACTATCAGTTCTAGTGGCATGATAGCATGGAATGAAAATGGAACTTATGTCCTAAGCGACGATGGTTCTGCAACAGGTATCACAATCACTGCCCACCCAGCTAGTGACGATAACTACGATGCTTCTGATCCTGAAAATGCAACTGCTACTAACAGTCTTTCGGCAGAAATTCAACCAGATGGTCTGAGCTGGGGATCATAAATAATCAAAACTTTTAATCTGTTCTGCAAAGCCTTCTCTCCTGCTTTATAGGGGAGGAGGCTTTTTTATATGATTGGATCATAATGCTAAAAACCCAAATTAAATTTAGAAATATTCCCCTATACCTAATTGGGGCTTTTGTATTTCTCGCATTATTTATTCCGATAGCTGGTATTGGAATGTATGACTCTAAAAGAATTTTTGAGTTATGCTTATTTGTAGGCTTATCTATATTGTTTTTGTGTCTTACCTTTCAATTAAAAAATGAAAAGGAAGACTTATATATATCTCATTTATGTGCTACATCATTATGTGTCTTCACATCATTTGGAATTATCTCAGCTTATCTATCGAAATTTCCAAGATATGGGTTTATTGAAGCATTTCTATTTAGCATAGTTATTTTAACAATTATTTTAATTTCAAAAAGAGATGTATTTGGACATTATAGGCTTGGTGTATTTGTTCAATCATTGGCTGTTATTTTCTCAACTGTATATTTGATCTATTTTTTTGGCAATTACATAGCAGCCCATTTGAATCCATTGGTTCCTATGTGGCCCGATAGACTGTCCGTATCATTGCATATTGGAGATAATGTTTATAACGGTAAAGAGGTCCTTAATTTTGTTCACAAACGTTTTTTCAATCATATCCAGACATGGACACTGCCACTACTTATTTCCCTAGCACTTTTTTTTAAGACGAAAAAAATTTATAGAAATCTACTGTTCATTTTAATTGCTTGTTGGTGGAGTTTGGTTTTTGCCTCTGGTGCACGAGGAACTCTGGTAGCACTGATTATTTCCGGTTTCTTTTTATTTATACTATTTAGGAAAAAAAGCTACCGGTTTTTGGGCATTGCTGTATGTACTGCAATTGCCGGCTTTGTTATTTACTACTTACTTTTTCAAATATTCGTACCCAGCAAATCATTACCAGTCGCACGAATGACCGACAGTGGACGTTTGGGAATGTGGGTAAGAGCTCTGGAGATGTGGTTTGCAAGTCCACTTATGGGAGCTGGCCCTATGCACTATGCTGTTCTACAAGAAGTGCCTTATTTTGCCCATCCTCATAATTTTTACTTGCAATTACTATCAGAGTGGGGAGGGGTAGCTTTCTTGGGCTTCTTAGCTTTACTGATATTGTATGTGGTTTTTATAAAAAAGAGATTTCTAAACAGTAATTTTGTATTCAATAACCTTACTTATCGTAATTCTACCGTATATATGGGGTTTTTCGGGTCCGCCATGGCTGGATTTTTGCATGCTGGCGTTAGTGGAGTTTTCCACACTCCTGTAAGCCAGATCTGGGCGATAATTATTATTTCTTGGCTTATCAGTTTATGGAATCGAAAAAATGATAACAGTAAAATAATTTCAGTTAAGAGAAAGCATTTATCAGTAGTCTATTTATGTTTAATTATTGGATTATGCATATTGGTTAAACCTGATATACCTAGGCTTGATAAGACTCATGAGCTCTATAGAAAGCAATTTGATAAACCCAAAGTACACCCTCGTTTTTGGGAGCAGGGTTTGATATATGAGGATGCCGTGAATGTGGATAATTGAAGACCTTATTTTAAGCGTAGAATTAGAATTCCTTCATGTATTATGATTGAATCAAGAAATTAAATATTCTACTATATACTAATTCATATGGAAAGTTATGGGGCAACAACAAATATTCATCATCATATTAGTTACTGTAATTGTAGCAATTGCTTCTATTATTGCGATTGATACTATGCAGGAGAGCAACGAAAGTGCTAACCTTGATGCTGTTCAGCAAGATATGATTCTTATCCTAAATGAAGCGCAGGCTTATTATTTCAGGCATGAGATGATGCAGGGCGGTGGCCGGAGCTTTGATGACATTGATATGACGGATATCAGCATTGGAGATTCAACGGCTAACGGCACCTATTCCTTGACCGGTAGCGGAAACTCCCTGGAGGTGAAGGGAGAGGGACGGTATGAAGACGCAACTCTTATTGCGACGGCAGAATTTAAAAACGACCAACTACAAGTTGATTGGGATTATTAATGTTGAACGGCATTTTCGCTTTTTATTTGTAACAACGGCTTATTATTTGCATCATGTTGCTTAAAGCAGTTGGCTAAATTACGGCTGATTCAAAAGATAAAATACTACAGACAGATGGCACAGTTTAGATTAAAGGCAACCTCGGCCCAGGGCAAGATGATAAAAACAGAATTTGAGGCTGATTCCAAGAAGGATGCCGAGAAGAAAGTTGAAAAGATCTCCCGTAAAAATGGCTTGAAAGTTCATTCTATTGATAAAAAAGAGACCTATGTATACAAGGTCAAAAAAGGCGCTAAGAATGAAGTAAAGGGCGAACAAGAGGCCTACAGTAAAGAAGAGCTCGAAAAAGCGCTGGTCAAGCTGGGGTATAAAGTCATCAGTATCAATAAAAAATGGTTTGATTGGAAGGGTGGTGTTCCCAACAAGGAGGTTGTTACGTTTATTCGCCTTTCGGCCGACCTTCTGAAGCAGCAGCTCAGCTTTGATGAGATTTTGACGCTCCTTTACGAAGATACGCAAAACAAGCGGATGAAAGAGGTCATCAAGCAGATTCAAAAAGATCTGAAGGATGGTAAAGAGGGATCCGAAGTCTATGGCAAGCATGAAGATGTCTTTGGCAAGTTTGCCGCTTACATGCTCAGCGTTGCTTCCACCAGTGGTAACATGGCCGAAGTGTTTGAGAGCACGGCTAAATTCATGGAGCGGGATGCCGAGTTTAAGAAAAATCTGCGCCGTTCGCTGATGATGCCTACCATTACGGTAATTGCAGTTATTGGAGTTGTGCTTTTCTATGTCGGGTATATATTCCCCGAGATGGCAGGTGTATTTGTGGATATGGATATCAACCTTGAGCAGCAAGCCCCGATGACGGCTGCCACATTAGATTGGAGTGCCTGGCTCCAGACAAATTGGCTATACCTTACGTTGGGGACGATTCTTCCCATAGTTGGATTTATATATTATATAAAGACTCCAAAAGGGAAGCTTATGTTGGATAAGCATATCCACAAACTACCTGTCATGGGTGATTTGATGCACAAGACGAGTATCGAGATTTTTTCCCGTGTATTCTATACCCTTTACAGTGGATCCGGGCAAAATATTGAGGTAATCAAGGTGGCGGCAGAAGCATGCAGAAATAAATACATGGAGAAACAGATCAAAGAAGTTGCCATCAAAATGATGCTGAAAGAGGGAGCCGGGTTGATAGAATCACTCAAAGCAACCGGTGTGTTTACGAATACGGCTATCAGCCGGTTTAAGCTGGGGGCGGAATCGGGTGCTCTTCGTGAGAACGCGCAACAGCTGGCTGAATATTATGAAATACAGACCACGTATAAGATGGAATCTGTGATTGACCTGATCAGTCTTTTTGTGAACCTGTTTATTTGTATTGCTCTTGTTGCGATTACTGTCGTTTCATCTGAATCGGCACTGATTAAGCCACAGTCAGGAATGTAACTCGAGGAATTACAATTATCCATGCACCGAATAACAATTGAGAGTTATAAAACGGATTAGTTCTACACTCACTGAGATTGTTGAGTATTACGAATAGTTGTTGTTTGAGCTTGATAAATGAAAAACTATGGGCAAGGTCAATACCCGCAGACATATAGGCAATATTCTCCTGAACCGGGGAGTGATTAGCGAGGAGCAGTTAAGCACCGCTAACTCTATTCTCGAGGAGGAGCCGGAATCCACGAACCGCCGGTTAGGGCAGATTCTATACCAGGATTTGGGCTTGGACCGGCATGCCGTCATGAAAGAGATTGCCAATATCTATGCCTTTGACGAGGTTTTTGAAGGAGTGGATAAAATTGATGGCAGTGTAATCGAGGAGATCCAAAAAAATATTGAGGACCTTCCCCAGGAAATCATTGACGAGCTTGTACACCAAAAGGCGGTGCCACTGCAGAAGAGTCAAAATGAGCTGACGATTGCCGCCGCCGATCCCTCTGATCCGACGCTTTCAACAATCATTTCCCGGCTTAATTTCAAGCATTTCGAAATTTTTTATTGCCGGTACGAGCTTGTCGAGCAGATTTTGACGGAGGTCTATGAACAGAAAAATGAGTTCCTGGACCTGCTGGAAGAGATTGACTACGAGGAGCCTGACCTGCAGGAGTCGGAAGACCAGATTGACGAAGAGGAGATCGACGCCGAGATCAACCAGAGTATGCTCAACTCCCTTGTGGAGGGTATGCTCGTTGAGGCAGTGCGTCAGGGGGTTAGTGATATTCACATTATTCCAACGGGAAAGACCACGACGGATATCCGTTTTCGTATTGACGGTAAACTACAGATGTGGTATGAGCAAAAGAATGTAAAACCGGAAGCGATATCGGCCGTTGTTAAGGATAAAACCCGTAATGTAGACCGTTTTGAACGCGATGCTTCCCAAGACGGCTTTATTCAGCGAGCGGTAGATAACCACAGCATCCGCTATCGGGTTTCCATTATGCCGATGGTAGGGGAACAGTTTGACCGCAAGTTTGAATCGATCGTTATTCGAATCCTGGATGATCGCAAGGTGATAACCGACCTTGGAAAATTGGGCCTCCAGACCAAGGCGAAAGAAGATTTTGTAAAAGCTATTGAGAAGCCCTCTGGTATTGTGATCGTAACAGGGCCCACCGGTAGTGGTAAATCGACGACGCTGGTTGCCGCCCTCTATTACGTGATTGAACCCACGGTGAATGTGCTGACAGTAGAGGATCCCGTGGAGTATCTTATTGAGGGGGCCCGTCAGCTCAAGCTCAGCAACCACATGACGTTTGACCAGGCCATGCGCGGGATTTTGCGGCACGATCCGGATATTGTGCTGGTAGGTGAGATCCGGGACCTGAAAACGGCTGAAATTGCGATTAAACTTGCGAATACCGGTCACCTGACCTTTTCTACACTTCACACGAATGATGCTCCCAGTGCCATATCGCGATTATACAAAATGGGTGTGGAACCGTTCCTGATCTCAAGTGCGGTAAATTTGATTATGGCACAGCGATTGGTTCGGAGGCTCTGCAGTAATTGTAAGGAGGCCTACGAGCCCCATCCAGAGACGGCCAAGGGTATTGGGTTTACAGAAAAAGAGGTTGAGGAAACCACCTTTTACCGGGCGGTGGGGTGCGAAAAGTGCAACGGCATCGGGTTCAAGGGACGGGCGGCAATTATGGAGGCGCTGTATTTCGACAAGCAGATCCGAAAGATGATCCTTGAATCGGGCAGTGAAATTGATGAGCTGGGAATCAAAGAATATGCTATGAGTCAGGGTATGTTGAGTCTGCGGGGATCTGGACGTGAACGTATTAAGTCTGGCATCACAACCATTGAAGAAATTGTAGCAATCACGATAGAAGATTAAATAGGCTGAACATTATATTACGTTAATTAAATTCAATTTAATTGACATATTTACACTGAATAGTTTAACTGTTAAAATAAAATGTATATATCTATAGATGTCCATCCTGTACGGTAATTAAGGCATCAACTTAAGGAGATAGTATTATGATCGATGATGGTCAAACTGAACGAGATGTAACTCCCGATTATATCCGGAGGTTTTTAAAGGAGCCTCCATTACTTTTGAGAAATTTCCACTATGAGGATATCATGGAATTCCTCAACCTTGGGGTTGAAGAACGGTTTATGCAGGATGATGTTATTATCAATGAATCAGAGTATGTAAATTCGGCTTTCCTTATTGCGGAAGGCAAAGTTTCAATTTGGAAAGATAATATCCAGTTGGCTGTACTTTCAGAAGGCAATTTTTTGGGTGAAACGTTCTTATTCAGCAAAAACAATCGGATGGCAAAAGTAGTATCTGAAGGGGAAAGTCTGCTTCTTCAATTCAAGCGGTATGACGCGTTGAATTTCTTTCGCAAGAAGCCGGAAAAACTTTTTAATATTTTCACCCGCAATATTATTGAAATTCAGCAGCAAAAGATCAGTAATATGAATGTTCAGTTATTAAAGCTTAAAAAGCGATTATTGAATGATACTGGCTGGTAATGGGCGCGATGAACACTGAATAACCCCACCTGTCAAAGAACCGATGTGAGTAAAGATTGATAAATAAAGTTAAGATTTTTTAATATTAGTCTTTTTTTCTATAATGGGTCAGACCCGTTTGCAAAATATCAGTTCATAGTATTCTAAATATTCTTATAATACTACATACTCGAATAAATTAATATCATTGATTGTCTCTTACCATGTGGAATAAAATTGAAGAGATCTAGTAAGGGATAATAAACTATACTTCAAATTCTATGGAACAGGCTGTAGGTACAAATCGACTGAAAGAACTGGCTGCGCCGATGGCAAACCAGATGTCAAAAACGGCCAAAGGGTTGGAAAGGCATAAAGAGATTGGGCGAATTATAGAAAACCAGTCGGATGAGGTCCGGATAACGCTGACAAATATTCTGGATGATTTTTTGATGGAGATGAATGACAACGAGGCCTCAGATATTGATATTGGTGGACCGGGATGCGGTGGTAAAGTTTGGTACAGAATTCACGGGGACAAATCACCCTCACAGAAGGTTGACTACGAACTTAGCTTGGTAGAAACTGACTTCCTGCTGCATAATGCCATTATGCCAACTCAGCGTCAGCACCTGTTGGATAACAAAAATCTTGACTTCTCTTATTCCATTGAGCTTGGAGAAGAAAGCCAGCGGTTCCGTGCCGATATGTATTTTGACCTGGAGCACCTGGCATTGAACATGCGGAAGATAGAGAATGAAATCCGGCCTTTTCGGGGACTGAACCTGCACCCGGAGATTGCCAAAGCCCTCAGTCTTAAATATTACAAGTACGGGCTTACCCTCATCACCGGGATTACAGGATCGGGGAAATCATCTACGCTCGACACCATTATCGATGCCAACAACAGAAGCATCGACTCCCACATAGTAATTATTGCATCCCCGGTAGAGCTGATTCATGACCCGATACGATCAGTGGTACGACACCGTGAAGTTGGTCGTGATGTGGCTTCTTTCAAGGAGGGCGCCGTTCAGGCTTTGCGACAGGACCCCGACATTATTGTTGTTGGGGAGCTCAGAGACCCGGAAACTATAATGACGACGTTGGAGATTACCGATTCGGGTCACAAAACCTTTGGTACGCTCCACACTTCCTCTGCCATGGAAAGTATTGAGCGAATTTTGGGTGAGGTGCCGCCCGATGAGCAGAACCGGGTGCGAACAAGACTGGCAGACGTGTTAACCTGCGTCATTAGCCAGAAACTGGTCCCAAGTCTCGATGGTAAGCGAGTTCTCGCCAAAGAAGTTTTGCTGGTCAACAGTTCCGTAAAGGCAGCCATCCGAAACAACAATGTGAATGAGATTTATCAAATGCTGATGGAAGGTGGAGAAAAGGGGATGAACACCATGGAACAAGATCTCAAACGGCTTTATGATGAGGGTAAAATTTCCAGGGAAGAGGCGATAAATAATGCCAATAACAAAAAGCGTGTAATGCAGCTTCTCACTGGAAATGATCTCTAAAATTGAATATTTAACTTTATTGACGGCTTAATGTTCGGGAGCAACGAATATACGGGTATCGTAATTGAGGGCAGTTTGTTGAAAATTGCCCGCATCAAATATGAGAAGGGCAAGGTACATCTCGTAAAGCTTGACAAGGTTTCCCTGGTAGAGAAGTTAGAGTCCAGGCGGCCGACAGGGGCAGACACTGCCGAAGGAGATGGCTTTGAAGAGGTTGAAGATACCGACTCCATATTTGGACTAGAGGAATCGATGAGTTCTGCAGCAGAGCAGGACGAGGCGGAAGAGATCAACCTCGATGATATGGATGACGAGGAGGGAGCCGGGGAGGATGATCTGCTTTCTCTCGATATGGTGGAAGAGGCCGAAGAGGGAGGGCAATCGAATGAAGTTCTGCTCTATAATATCCTGACTGAGATTGATGACACCAGCATCCGTTTGGGAATTAATATTGAGGCTGGAGACACCATATTCCAGATTATTCGGGATACCAATTTCAAAGAGGTTAAGAAAAAGGACCTCATTGCCGACCTGGAAGATAAGTTGGAATCGATCTATGGAATGCCCAAATCATCCGACAGGTATGCATATGAAGTACGTGAAAATGGATCCTTGATTCTGGCTTCGATTGATGAAGATCCAAAACTGCTGGATTTGATAGATAATACCCGTGAGCTTTACAGCGGAAAGCTTTTTATCGATGAAATTTTGCCGGATGAGGTCAGCTTGGTTGGCCTTGTGAAAACAAATTATGAGTTACAGGCAGACCAGATTACCGGCATCATACAGTTCGGACCGGAACGGTGTCGTCTCATATTTATGAAAGGAGAGGAAATCTGGCTTGTTTCCCCAATCATTAATGAGGGAACCCGAAAAAGAGGATTCCTGAATACTATTTTTAGTAAAATCCTTTTTCAGCTGGATACAGGTGAAGTTCCAAACCTTGACCAGCTAATCCTGGTGAACAATTCGGTTGGGAAAGAGGCTACAGATTTTTTCAAGAAGAACTTCCCCGATGTATCCGTTGAAAATTTCCAGTTTGACAGCGGTAAATTTAACTATGGCGACCAGGATCTGAGCAGTGCCAATGCGTTTACAACAGCTATTGGCGTTGCTTGGGCAGCATCCGGAGCAGAGAAGGAAAGCTTTCCGAAGCTGTCAATTATTCCGGATTATATCATTGAACGTCAAAAAATATTTAAACTTCAATGGCACGGTGTACTTCTTTTGTTGCTGATATTGTTCGCCCCGGCTACCATTAACTACTTTTATCAGCAAAATGCTCAGCGAATCCAAACAGTACAGAACGAACTGGTCCGTGTCAATTCACAAATTGAACAAATTACCCCGACCGTCAATGCAACAAATAAATTAAGTAATCAGCTCGCCTCCCTGCGTGAGGAGCTCGTTCTTTTGGACACCTTAAGCAGGGGTACCCGGGAATGGAGCAGCAAACTGGATATCATGAATAGTGGTATGAATAGCAATGTCCAGGCGACATGGTTTACCGGGATGCAAAATAGCGAGCAGGGGATCATGCTTAGTGGATATTCGCTCTACCGTAATCAAATTCCAGAGGTAGTAGATATATTTAATGAAGCTACTCTAATGAATGTGAATATTGAAGAGATTCGTGAACAGGAGATCTATCGATTTTCTATTGTAGTCTCTGAATTTACTGTTGACAAGTCGCAATATTCGCCACCTCGTCCGGAAGATCTTAAAACTATATTGGGTAAATAGCTCTCTCTATTTATGTCATACGCTTTACGTAATACATTAATTTTATTGCTTGTTTTTCTGCTGATTACTGCAGGAGGATGGTGTTATATCGCTTTTATACAGGAACCTGAACTGGAAACCCTCGAAAACCAGCTGACAGAAAAGCGCACGGAATTGGCCAGCAAGCAGCAAACAGCTAACCAGTACGAACCACTTTCTGAGCAGTATGAAAATGCACAGTATTATATCCAGAATTATGATAAGGCCCTGTATCCTGACAATAATGAAGATAAGGTGTTTGATTTCATAAACCGGTTGAATACGGGTTCCTCTTACACCGATTTTACATTCACATTTGCTGACTCTTCAAGCCAGGGGCAATATGGTGTGATTAACACATCGATTTCCGGTACGGGATATTATCGTAATGTGGTCAACATGGTTCGAAAAATTGAATTTAGTAAACCGATAAACAAGGTGAGAAACTTGACGATATCACCGATTAACAATGTTGAAGAGTACGGAAATGTTAATTTTAGTTTCGCGCTGGAAAGTTTGTACAGGCGGGGAACCAAGGTAGAAACGCCCCCGCTGACTATAGCAGAATCTACGGTAACGGGATCAGTTTATAATCCTTTCTATCCCCTTATTCGAGACATTCAACCCAATGAAGATAACTTGACAAACGTAGAGAGCAGCAGTTTGGTGGCAATTAGCTCTGACAAGGTTTTTGTAATAGATCAAAATGGTGCCATGCAGGGTATTCAGGTTGGTCAACAGGTTTATTTAGGAAGGTTGGAATCAATCAATCTAAAACGGCAATCAGCTACATTTGTGCTAAATAAAGGCGGTATCATTGAGCGTGTTACGATGGAGGTACAACAATGAAAAATAACAATACAGTTATGTTCAGGATTTTAATATTTCCGCTATTTTTCCTTTTGCTGAATTCTTTTCTTCCACCGGAGGTTTATGGACAAGACAGGATTCCGCGGGAATACACGAATCCCGATGAAGTGGTTACATTTGACCGCAGCACCTCTTTTCAGCGGGCGCTGGATGTGATCAATGAATTTGCACAGGAAAACCTTAACAAGGTTATCATTGATCGTACGAATACGGAGGGAAGTATTGGCATTTCGGTTCCGCCTATGCACTGGAGAGATGCCCTGGACCTCATGCTGCGCGTCAAAAACTTAGTGCTTCTTGAACAAAAAGAATTTTTTGAGATCGTAGCCTACCAGCAAAATGCTGGAGAGGGAACGAACGGTGGTGGCGGTCAGGCCCAGGCGTCGCAGCAAGGACAACAGCAGGGGGATGGCGAAATTGTTGCCACTATAGACAGTCGAGAGGTTCGGATTAACGCTATCTTCTTCGAAGGCAGTCGCCGGGCTCTACGCGAAGTCGGGGTTGACTGGTCAACCTTGACAGAAAATGTTCCTGCCAGCGTTGGTGGATTCGTTAATCCGCAAGCCGGCGGTGGTAGTGGTGGCGGTGGAGGTGGCGGTGGCCAAGGTGGCCAAAATTCCGGTCAGCTACCCGCAACCTCAGGATTTAATGACAAATTTGTTTCTGTGAACTCCAAGGGAGCGCAGAATGTGTCGCAAAACGTATTCAATGCGTTAGTGAATTTTGGGCAAGTTGGAAATACCGGTATTGAAGTGCAGGCCCTGTTCAGTGCATTTGAGGCTGATAACCTTGGCGAAATTCTCGCTTCTCCGACAATTAAAGTTATGGACGGGGAAGAAGGACGTATACAGGTGGGACAGGACTTTTCTATTAAGCAGCGTGATTTTGCCGGGAATGTTACGGATGAGTTTTTTAGCGTTGGTACCATCCTTACTGTAACACCAACCATTATTGAGCAGAATGATACGACGGTGATTCATCTTGATATTGCAGCTGAGCGCTCTTCTGCACAGCCCGACCCGGTAAGCACTATAATAAATAAGCAGCAGGCACAAACACAGGCAATATTAGTTAATGAAGAGGCTACTGCGGTTGCCGGATTATATCGCTCAGAAGTATCTGAAGTAAGAAGAGGAGTTCCTATACTTAAAGATCTTCCACCATGGTTATTTGGACTCCGTTACCTGTTTGGCTATAACTCCAAGGATTACCAGATGAGGGAGCTTGTGATCTTGGTACAAGCTGAAATTGAACCCACAATTCAGGAGCGGTATGATAACGTCAATACAAACAAATTTGATGTATTAAATGAAGAACGCAAGCGGATTCGGGATAATATTGAGCGGAAGGAAGAATATAGTCCGACCCGGATGGAGGAGATCATGGAGTCTGATGACGAGTCTCCTGAAGAACCTGAGCAGGAGATGCCGGATCAGAACCCTGAAAATGAGACCGATCAGCCCGATGAGGAACCGGTATCAGCAGCGGATTCAACAAATAAAGAGCAGGCAAAATCTGAGGAGCCGGATTACGTTGACCCTGAAGTGAAATCAGATCCCGTCCCACTGAATTTGGGAAGTGAAGGTGAAGATGCCGGGCAACAGGATTCGATGGCTGCAGAAGAGAACCAGGAAACACCAACTGAGCAGGAGGAATCTGTTACTAATCAGGACGAGCCAAATACCTCACAAGATCAAGCGGATGAGCAGGTCGACAAGCAACCGATGCCACCGATGCCAACCCAAAATAACGGCTCGGTAGAAGATTATAATTATTTTGTGATCGGGGCCTCATTCAGAAACAACGATAATGCCATTGAATACCAGCAAAAACTGGAACAGGAAGGATTTAATGCAATGATCTTATCCGAACCCGATTCCAGCTTCCAGTTTGTTGCTTATGGTGGTTATAAAACACTTGCGGAGGCAAAATCAGGCCTCTCCGATGTGCGCGAGTATCACAATTCCGAAGCCTGGCTGCTAACGAAGTGATGAAGCGTTGCCACGTTTAAATAATAAATACCCCTTTTACATTACAACGGGGCTCAAGGCAGGATAATAAGCTTCACAAAGCTTTCGTAGAAGTTCATTGCATATCATATCTTTTCTTTGCGAATTTCTACATAGTGCCAAATTTGCCCCGATGCCTAAGATAAATTCAATACCCTGAAACGGCTCGTATTTTAACGTCAGTTCGATATAAGGATCACAAAAATTATAGCTGTCATCGCGAGGAAACGTCTTTGATAGTAGTAGGCTCCAACTTGAGGTCGACGTGGAGATCTCCCTTCCCGTTTTTGTTCATCCTATTAGGAGATCGTTTCCAGACCACTGTCGGGATCCCGATGGTCGAATCTCTCGAAACGACGGTTTTCATGTAGAACTCAGGTTATTTTAGAAAGGCCAAATGTAGGGTATAACAACAGTTGCTATAATCCAGAATAAAATGTTCAGGGGTAGTCCAATTTTGGTAAAGTCGGTAAACTTATAATTGTCGGCACCATAAATGAGTGTGTTGGTCTGATACCCGAACGGTGTGACGAAGCTAAGCGAAGCAGCGTAGGTAACAGCAAAAAGGAGGGGCTGGGTACTAATTCCCATGCTCTCAGCGGCATCACGGCTCTGTTCAAGATCCACATCAATCCACTTTTTCGGTGGTCTCAATGAGATATCCTCTCGTTGCAACAGCTTGTTTATCTCATCGGCACTCCCGCGAATTCTTAGAATATCTCCCACCTCGAGCTTAACATCCGATCGCTTAGCGGAAGAGTCCCTGTTGGGTTTGAATATACGCAAGACATCCAGGTCAAGATGTGAGGTAAGCTCTTCCTCATTTAATACTGTACCCACCAGATCGGATTTCGATTCAATAATCACATCGGTTAGGTAGGCCTGCATTTTGTAATCCGAGGTTAACTCCTCATTCTTAACGCCGGTTCGGGATCATTTTTATTCCCATGGTAAACAGGTAGATGAATCCCGCTGACAAGAATAGTATGCCTCCGGGAGTGAATTCAAACATACTCATTGCTTCCAACCCGCGATCCTGGGCTATGGAACTGACCAGGATATTGGTTGAAGTGCCGATCAGGGTACATATTCCCCCAAAAATACCGGCAAAGGAAAGGGGCATAATCAGCTTTGAGGGACTGACATCTATTTTTGAAGCGATATCAATAAGTACCGGGATGAAGATAACCACGACGGCAGTATTGTTGATTAAAGGAAGAGGAGATGCTGATAAACAGCAGCATCCCGAGGAAGCCAAGCCAAAAGTTTTTCTCCATCTGTTTGGTGAAGAAATAACCGACGTGATTGAGAATTCCTGTTCTCCGGAGGCCTTCACTCAGTATGAACATAGCCGCAACGGTGATTGTAGCAGGATTGCTGAATCCCGCCAAGCCTTCAGCCGGGGTCAGGATGCCGGTTATGAGCAGGAGACTCATAATAATAATAATCGCCGCAATGTCGAACGAAACGAATTCTGAACTGAAAAGGAAAAGAGCAATTACCAGTAGTGCAAATACATTGATAAATTGTAGGTTAACAGTGATTACTAAATCCCGGAAATCGTGAAGTCAAATATAATTTGATTTCGGGAATAGCGTTTCATGAAAGAATGGAATATGTTTGCATCAGGTTGGCAGTCAGACAGGAATGAACTGGTAAAATTCCGATGAGATCACCAATTTCTATCGAGTCAATCAGATCTGTATCGCCCCGAATGACTCCATGCTCTTGAGATAGCGACTTAACGTACGTGTTTTCATATGGTTCGGACCATGAGGTTTCTGTTAAAGGGACCGGCAACCCGAAAATTTGTTGGCCGTTCCATTCAATTTGTTCTTTAGAAAGATGAACCGCTCCACCGTGGATTATCAATTCTCTCCGGGCTGGATATTTCGCAACAACAGGGACATCTAATGCCACTGCAATATCCTCTAATGAACAAGCGCCGATCTGTACCTGCATGAGGTCGTAAAACACAAAGTTGCCGGGACTGATTTCATCAATGGCCTCGAAATCTTCTGCTAAGCTCGCACAGGGGGTGTCTCCGACACAGCAGACTACATCAGGGAAATGTTTTTTGAGACTCTTCATATCGGAAAGTACGGAGTGGTGCACCTGGAGAATTTCCTGCCTGGATCGGGCTCTGTATGAGTGGCCGGGATGGGAGTAAAATCCCTTGAATGTAAGCTTGTCCGAGCTATCGATTTGTCCTGCAATGGATGCAATTGTGTTACTATCACCTGGCACAAGGCCGGAGCGCGAAGCACCAGTGTCGATTTCGATATAAATCTGAACAGGGGTTGAAAGATGTTGATCCAGGAAGGCCACGGTATTGGAGTCGAGTACAAACAGACTGAGAGAATCCACCTTTTTGGTCAGCTCATTTATCTCGTTTATGGCACGTATATTCACAGGAAACGCAATAGTGATATCATCCCAGCCGTCATCGGCGAATTTGTGGGCCATTTGTACAGAGGAAACCGTTATGGCCTTCACTCCAAACTCTCGGAACCAGTTACCGACAAGAATGGACTGATGGGTCTTGAAGTGGGGTTTAAATGTTAGGTTATGAGTCGCCGATTTTTGGGCTATTCGACTTATATTGGCTTTACACCGCTTTTCATCCAGAAGTAACGTTGGATTGCTAATCATCACTTGTGCTTGAAATTTTAGCATTCGGGGCATGGTCTGATATAAAGGCCATCAATTTCCGGGCATTCTCTTTCGAAAGGGCCAGGGCTTTGCCGTGAACCTCAACAAGGGTTAGCGGACGGTCAGAATCGGTGGGTACAAATTTGATATTAAAGTCTTTAAAAAAGGCCATTCCCCAAAATCCATTGTGAGATTCATAGTACAGGTTGCCGATGCTGTCAAGGGCAAATGTATCTCGGCTGACCTCCCGATCCTTCTTGCGATAAGTAAGAATGAGGTTATCGTCCTCAATATCAACTTCGACGGTATGCTTGCCCTGCATCACTTTAAGTCCGCTAAAAACAGATCCTGCAAGAAATCCAAATGCGATGAGCCGCAGAATTCCTTTCCAGAGGATATCCTCAATGGATGTGTAGCCAACAAAAAAGAGGAGGGCGCCAACCAAGAGCACAGAGGTAATATGAACCCAATACCGGGAATATTTTTCTTCAATAACCATGGATTACATTAATATTGATCCAGATTTTTTATAAAATGCAACGTAAGTAAAGAAGTAATGGGGATAAAATCATTACCGGAATTGGAAGAAGCCCCGGTAAATATTAGCTTATTTATAAACAAATGAGCGAGGGATATATGGCTAAGAAGAAAAAAGGTAAACAGCCCAAGAAAGAGATGTCGGAGGGCACAGCTATAGCAGTTGTTGTGCTCGGTTTAACAATCGGGGGAATTGCAGTTTATTACCTGGTTACTTGGCTAATCGGACTATTTTTCCCCAACCTACTTAACTAATGATTAAGATACTTTACAATTATTAGAAATTTGTAACATACTGCCTTCTGGGCACTCTATTAATTACAGAAAGACTCTGTCATTAATACACAACGGTACAAATAAAATAATTTACAGAAGGCTATGAGATCTATCGCTTTTACCAACCAAAAGGGTGGGGTGGGCAAAACAACATCGACAATTAACGTTGGCGCGGGATTGTGCCTGCAGGGAAAAAAAGTATTACTAGTCGATCTTGATCCACAGGCTAACCTCACGTATTCACTCCGCATGAATTCTCAACGCATCGAAAAGACGATATACGATGTATTAAAGGGAACCACTCCACTCGAAGAAGCACTAATCAATCATAATGGGTTCGATATTTTGCCCTCATCAATTGATCTGTCCGGAGCAGAAATGGAATTTGCCAATGAACCTGCACGGGAAACGTTGCTAAAACACAGCCTGAGCAGTTTGGAGGAGTACGATTATGTTTTGATCGACTGCCCGCCCAACCTGGGTCTGCTTACGCTGAATGCACTGACCGCCGTCAACGAGATTTTTATCGTATTGCAGTCGGAATATTTGGCATTGCACGGACTCTCCAAGCTTATGGATGTCATTAAGGTAGTGCAGCAGCGTCTTAATTCGGAGATAGAGATATCGGGGATCATCTGCACGCTTTTCGATGGACGGAAAAACCTGAATAATGAAGTGGTTGGCCATATCAAGGATTATTTCGGCCCCAAGGTGTTTGATACCATAATTCGGGATAATATTTCACTGGCTGAAGCTCCCAGTCACCATAAGACGATTTTTGAGTATGCACCGGAAAGTCATGGGGCAAAGGACTACATGTCGCTGGCAAAAGAGATAAAAAATGGGTCCTGATCCCATGGATAAGAAGAAAAGTTTGGGAAGTACACCCATCGGATACAACGTAAATCCCACCAATTACTCCTTCATCCGCGATATTGGTGTAGCCAAGGACAACAATGAGGTTGTTGAAGAAGAGGTCTCGAATGGCAACATGAAATCGGTAACCTCATCAAAATCGGGAGAGGAGAGGGAAGAGGATCAGTCGGTCGAAAAGAAGGTGGTTAGTTATTACCTGGATGTAAACCTGGTCTCAAAATTGAAAAAAATGGCTGATGAAAAAGGCAGCTACTATTCCACTGTTGTGAGTAAAGCGATAAGGGCATGGATTGATTTTCAGGAAAAATGAGGGGTTCTTCCAGGTTCTTTCTATTGCTCTTTTCTTCACTTCTGCTTTATTTACTATCTGGTAATACTCTCTTGATATTCTTTTGATCTGAGTTTGGCATATTTGCAATGCAAACCAGAGGTTGATCAAAACCGGGGGGGACATTATGCCAGAGCTTCTAAAAACGATTGATGTGATTCAGGGATTGCCACATAATCTTGTTAGCAATAACAGGTATGTGGTGCGTTTTGCCCAGACGGAGAAAGACCTTGCGGCCGCACAACGACTCAGATTTGAAGTGTTTAACCTGGAGCTGGGAGAGGGACTCGAATCGTCATTTGAACTACAGCGCGATGTAGACCCATACGATGATCAATGTCACCACCTGATGGTCATTGAAAAGAGCAGTGAGAATATTATCGGTACTTACCGGATGCAAACCTACAATGTAGCTCAAACTGAAAAAGGATTTTATACTCAAGAGGAGTATCGCCTTTCGGATTTACCGCAGCATATCCTGAAAGACTCTGTTGAAGTGGGGCGTGCCTGCATACAAAAAGATCACCGAAACGGCCGGGTGTTGTACCTGTTGTGGAGAGGGCTGGCAAAATATTTGATGCATACCAACAGCCGGTATCTTTTTGGTTGTTGCTCCCTTACCAGCCAGGATGAGACCATAGCATGGCAGGTGATGGAGTTTCTGAGAAGAAACAATCATGTGCATCCAGAGCTCCGTGCGGAAACCAAGCCTGAATACCAATGTGGCCCTGTGGATGTGGAGCCCAGGGGCTGGAAAAAGGTGAAACTACCCCAGCTGTTCCGTCTGTATATGGATCTCGGTGCCAAGGTATGTAGTCCGCCGGCTATTGACAGAGAATTCAAAACTATTGATTATCTTGTTATACTTGATATCGAAACGCTGGATGAACGTACCAGGGCGTTGTTTTTCAAGTAACAAACTGAGATTAGATGTCAAATGTAAGGGCTGCAATCCGTTCTGCGGGATTTATTGTTGTAACAGTTGGTTTATATTCGATTTATCTTTTGGGGAGAAGCCTCCTTTTTTTGGTCAATGCTAATCCAACTACGTGGAGAACCAAGATGGTTCGGCGTTGGGCCAAAGCCTGTGGAGCAATCATCCAGCTTGATACAAAGATCGAAGGTACCCCACCTGATCCGCCGTTCCTGTTGGTTAGCAACCACCTTAGCTATGTCGACATCTTGCCTTTTTTTGTGGCTATGGATTGCGTATTTGTAGCCAAAAGTGATGTAAAATCCTGGCCAGTACTGGGGCGAATGGCAGCAGGAATCAATATCATTTTTATCGACCGTGAAACGAAAAGAGACATCCCGCGGGTCAACCGGCTTATCGAAAAAAACATCAATAGCCACCAGGGCATCGTAATTTTTCCCGAAGGAACTACGACGAAAGGAGATCAGATCAAAAAGTTCAATTCATCACTGCTGGAATATGCCGCTTCTCGTAATTTTCCTGTATCTTATTCTTCTATAACATATTGCACAACCGACCCGGACAAACCTGCACATGAATGGGTCTGCTGGTGGGGAGACATGACTTTTGTATCTCACTTTTTTAATATGCTCAAGCTGTCCTCAATTCAGGCAACAGTTCGGTTTGGGGAAGATAAAATACAGGACAAGGACCGAAAACAACTTGCAAAAAGTTTACACGAGCGGGTTCAACAGCAATTTACACCTATAGTAAAAGAAAATTACGATATTTATGGTTGAAAGAGATTCACTTGTAGCATTAAATATTCATTTCCTTCGACAGGGTATTAAACTATTGAGCGATATTGATGATACCCTTTATCTGAATGAAGAATCTCCACACCACAAAAGTGCTGTCGGTAAACACATGCGACACATTTTGGAGCACTATCTCAGCCTGTTGGGAAATGCCAATGGTCGGCTCGATTATGACTCACGTGCAAGGGATGAACGGATTGAGAATAACCGCCTGCATGCCGTTACCAAAGCCAAACAGATAATCGAGAAGCTGAAAAAGCACGCCGCTGACCAAAGATTTTTGGATAAACGCCTGAAAGTTAAAAACAATGAAGGAGATCCCAATTCCTGGAGCGTTTCCTCTGTACAACGGGAATTGCAGTTCCTGGTAAGTCATACGGTGCATCACTATTCGCTGATCGCCATTATTTTGCGGATCCAGGGGTACAAACCGGATGAAGAATTTGGTGTGGCCCCATCGACCCTGCGCTACCAAAAACAGGTGAGTAATAAAGCAACCGGTTGAGCATTCATACCAGTTATTGATGACTGATAGACAAATTTCTTGGTTCCACGGGTGGCGATTAGTTGTATTATTGTATGTAGGGCTGCTCGCGTTGTCCCACCTGGTCAGGTACTTTCAACCCGATTCCCATGACCCGGAGTCCAACCAAGAGACTGTGACCGTGCAACAGGTACGCGCAGATTCGGTGCTTCCCGACAGAACAACACAGATTGCCTATCGCAATGAATACCGTGGTCGTGAAGAACATCCCCCCGTTATATTGCTACTTCACGGGAGTCCCGTAGGCGTGCCGTTTTTGCCGGAATTAATCGATGAACTTTCCAAACAGAACCGGGTGATCGCTCCAGACCTGCCGGGATATGATGCCTCAGACCGCGAGATCCCGGATTATTCAATGCAGGCATTTTCTTTGTATATGAACCAGATGCTGGACAGCCTGTCTGTTGACCAGGTTCACGTGGTGGGATATAGCCTGGGATCTGGGGTGGCACTGCAAATGGTCCACAGGTTTCCTCAAAAGATAGCCTCCATTGACATGCTTTCGGGTTTGGGGGTGCAGGAACTGGAGCTGCTGGGCAGTTATCATCTGAACCATACCGTTCATGGCGGACAACTCTTTTTGATGTGGCTGCTGCACGAAGCGGTCCCTCATTTTGGTCTACTGCACGATTTTCCGCTAAATGTGCCCTATGCCCGCAGCTTTTATGACTCCGATCAGCGCCCACTCCGAGATTATCTCAAGCAGTACAAAAAGCCGATGCTAATCCAGCACGGCCGGGAGGATGGATTGGTACCCTTGGCTGCAGCCAAAGAGCACCATCGACTCGTTCCGCAGAGCAAACTTATTTTGTATGAGGGGGGACATGCTATCGTGAAGTCGCACGCTGAAGAACTCACGTCAGATATTAACCAATTTATCCAGCGTGTTGAATCGGGAGAGGCCCTGACCTACGATGAGGCCCCGAAAGAGCGTATTACAGAGGCGGAAAAACCATTTAAAGAAGTTGATTTTGCCAAGGCGGAGGGACTTACGCTCTATATTATGATGTTAATCATCGTCTTTTCTACATTCGTCAGTGAGGATTTAACGTGTATTGGGGCAGGCCTGCTGGCAGCACGGGGGATCATCGGTTTTTTCCCTGCCACGCTGGCCTGTTTTATCGGCATTATTATTGGTGATTTCGCCATTTTCCTTATGGGACGCTGGATTGGTAAACCGGCCGTACGCCGGGCCCCGATCAAGTGGTTTGTCTCTGAACAGGACCTGGAACAAAGCTCTGACTGGTTCAAGGTTCGTGGTCCGATGATCATCATCGGTAGTCGTTTTGTGCCGGGCAGTCGTTTTCCAACCTACTTCAGCGCAGGAATGATCGGTATGCCGATGTATATCTTTGCCTCCTACTTCTTGCTGGCAGGAATCGTCTGGACACCCTTGCTTGTGGGGCTGGCCATGCTGGTGGGAACCGAGCTGTTGCGCTACTTCCAGGTATACCAGGCATACGCCCTTTGGGTGATACCGTTTATTATCCTCCTGTTATTCCTGTTCGTCAAGTTCATCCTGCCGGCTGTTACCTGGCGTGGAAGGCGCATGGTGCTGTCTCGCTGGCGCAGACTCACCCGGTGGGAGTACTGGTCGCCTTTTATTATCTACACGCCTGTAGTGGCATATATCTTCTACCTGTGGCTTAAATTTGGCAGACTTACCAGTTTTACAGCCGTAAATCCCGGGATTCCACATGGTGGATTTATAAACGAGTCAAAAACAGAGATTTTCAAAAGTCTAAATTCCTGCCAGGGTATTCCGCAATACGATAAGATTCCAGCCTCCTTAAACGACTGGGAAAAATTTATTCGGGCCAGAGAGTTTATTCAGAATAAGTCTCTTGATTACCCTGTAACTCTAAAGCCGGATGCCGGCCAACGGGGAACAGGGGTAGCGTTTCCGGGAAGTGAGGACGCGCTTAAGAACGCGCTTGAAGAAATTGATCATGATATGATCCTGCAGGAGTATGTGGAGGGAGAGGAATTCGGCATCTTCTACTATCGCTATCCTGACCAGGAGCAGGGACAAATATTGTCAATAACCCAAAAGCGTTTGCCAACATTGGTAGGGGATGGCAAACACACGCTGGAAGAACTGATTTTACAGGACGACCGTGCTGTGGCATTGGCAAAAATTCACTTCAAAGAACATCAGGATCACCTCTTTGAGGTCCCCGAAGAGGGGGAAGAGATTAGACTGGTTACATTGGGGACCCATGCCCGGGGGGCACAGTTCTACGATGCAACCCATCTAACCACGGAAAAATTGGTTGAAGCCATAGACGAAATTGCATCTCATTTTGAAGGGTTCTATTTCGGTCGGTTAGATCTCCGGGTGCCTTCAGAACAAGATCTTAAAGATGGAAGAAATATAAAAGTGCTTGAAGTAAACGGTGTAACTTCAGAGACAACAATTATTTACGATCAGAAGTACAGCTTTATTCAAGCCCAGAAGAAATTGATGCAACAGTGGAAATTAGCATTTGAAATAGGAGAGATGAATCGCCAAAGAGGTCATAAAACAAGTTCATTATACAGCTTAATCCAAAGCGTTATAAATTATAGGAACAAGTAAGGAACAACAGGCGTCAGGCGTCTGTTGAGAAATAGACCGAAAACAAGAATAATTCATCATGGAACCGAACAAATATTCTACTACCAAAAGAGTGTTCCTCTGGATGCTACAACTGACAGCAGCGGGAATTTTTCTGCAGACCTTATTCTTTAAATTTACGGCAGCTCCTGAGTCAGTGTATATCTTTGAAACAGTAGGTATGGAGCCATATGGTAGAATCGGATCTGGAATAGTGGAACTGATGGCAAGTGTATTTTTACTCTGGCCCCGACGAGCCTGGCTGGGAGCCGCACTTGGACTTGGAACCATTTCCGGAGCTATATTCTTCCATCTGACAACGCTGGGCATTGAGGTGCAGGGCGATGGAGGCACGCTCTTTTATTTAGCACTCACCGTCTTTGTTTGCTGCCTGGCAATTCTGATCCTGAGAAGAAAAGAAGCAATCAAAGGAGTAAAGGACCTGCTAAATCTAAATTCTTACTGATACCAACCCATAACCCGCAAACCCGCAACACGCCCACCCGGAACTCATCAACCCGAAACCCGCAAACTCGAAACCCGCTAACTTATCACTCCACAACCTTTCCCATATAACGCTGCCCTCGCACTTCGCCTTCATACTTAATCGTCTCCGGCAGATATCCCCATTCACTAAATCCAAACTTTTCCAACAGTCCTATACTGGCATCATTTCCATCGATAATGATCGCGATGAGTACCCGTTTATTCAGCTTTGAACATTCATCCAGGCAGTGTTGAACCAGCTGGGTCCCGATATCTTGGCCGTGATGTTTGAAGTCAACATAATAACTGAGTTCCGCCGTCTCCCGAAGAGCTTCACGTCCTTTTCGATATGGAGATAGGGCAGCCCAACCCAAAACCTCGCCATCATTCTCATACACATAAATGGGATATTTGTGCTCACTGTGATCCTTAAACCAGGCCCTGCGTTCCTGTTCATCCACCGGGTGAAGATGAGCCGTGCAAAAGCCGGCATAGATCGCCTGGTTGTAAATGTAGTCGATAGCGGACAAATCATCTTTCGTAGCAGGACGTATCATCTCAATAGTGGTTGAATTAAGAAGAAACCTACCCGCTAATTTATGAGATGCTTGGAGAACTGCAAACTTTGTAGGAATAGTCAGCTAAGGCGATAGCGCTGTCAGGAAGGTTTGCATTGGTACCCAATGTTCTACACTTATTTTTTTATAACCGTGATATCAACGGAAGCTTCCAGGCTGGAGGAGGCATTTCCAAGAAAGGTGCCATCTACCGGCATAGTCAGAGAAGGGTCGAAGCTTGTGGCAACAGGTACGTAATGGTCATTCGTAAATAAACCGGCGCTGGGATCCAGACCGATCCAGCCGCTCCCCGGGAGCAGCACCTCAACCCAGGCGTGCAGCTCATGGCCGAAGTCAAGCTGGGGATTGTACGCATACCCACTGACAAAGCGAGTGGCCAACCCAATGCCGCGAAGCATCACGATTACCATCCATGACAGGTCCTTGCAGGAGCCTTTTTTTTCCTTGAAACACTGCCGGGCATCCAGGGGATGCTCATTCTCACGCTTCACATGCTCCCAGCCGTTGTATACACTCTGAATCAGCAGAGCCAGGAAAGACACCATTGTTTCTTCACTCTGTACCCTCACCTTATCCACATATTGTTTTATAGAGGGATACTCCCGGTGAGACAGAAAGCTTTCAAGGAATTCTTTTCTTCTTGGAGAGTAATAATATTTACCATCTGATGGCTTTATTTCCGGATCCAGGAGAAAGTCGAACGGATTAAATGAAGTGGTCCTGACTACTATTTTAGCCTCAATATCAAGCTTCCGTGTGGCTTTATCGTCAGCCCAGACCTGGTGATAAGTATTACCCTCGGCATCGATGAGTTCGAAAATGTTGGCAGGAGTCGGATCAATCTGCAGGTCAAAATCCAGGAGCTCAATATATTTCCTGGTAAGTGGTTTAAAATTCAGGTAGTGCGGCTCAAGATGCACCGGTTGTTCATAGGTGTAATTCGTTTTGTGATAAATTTCCAGTTCCATCCGTTATGACGAAAGTTTTACCGGGGTGATCTCCTTGCCGTAAAATGCCTTTTTCAGCTCATCGGCTGGGAGTTCATTGATCGTTTCCCTGAGACGTGTATCCCAGAATTCAGCAATATGGTCCAGCTCTTTTTGCTCAAATCGGTGCTCAATGATATAGAATGTGTCATTTTTAAGCACTACCGTGTCCACCGGGTACCCCACATCATTTGCAGAAAGGCGGGTGGCATCGAATGAGAGAAATGCCGTTTTCATGGCAAACTCCAGGCTCTCATCAAACGTGATGGCGCGATGTAAAATTGGTCGTCCAAAGCCGGTATTTCCAATAATTGTAAAAGGCGTTCCCTCGCTAATCTCAATCCAGTTTCCCTGGGGATATAGCAGGAATAGTTTCGGCTCATCGTCTTTTTCGAGCTGTCCACCTACAATGGCATAGAGGTTAAAACGCATGTCTGATTCCTCAAGCGACGCCTTATCCTCCTGTGAAACCCGCTTCACTTGTTCAGAGAATTTGTTTACTGCCTTGTACAGCTTATCGAACTTTTCATCTTCCTCTTCAATAACCTCCTCGAAATAGGTGATCGCTTTGTCACGGACCGAACGAAGCCCTGAGGTCATAATAAAAAAGCAGTGGTTTGGCCGGTGCATGGTGAATACTTTTTTTGAAGTAGTCGTCTCCGAGCCGGAGGTGATTCGGGTATCGGCCAGGCCTATCAGGCCCTCTCTCGTTTTAATTCCAAGGCAGTAGGTCATCTTTGATCCATTTGTTGGTTGATAATATTGTTACCAATTTCGAAAAAATTCTCATATATCGCGTTGGATATTTCATTTATTTTGAGCTGAAGCTCATCCAGGTATTCGTGTAGTCCATAGGTTATTACATCATTCACATCGTGGTACTCAAGCTGTGAGCGCAATGACCCGATCTTTTTTTCTGCACTATTATTAAATCCTGTGCCGCTGGAATCTGATATTTTGTACAGGCACTTTTCGGCTTCCGACAGGCAAAAGAAGATGGAACGCGGAAAAAACTTGTTCAGTACCAGGAACTCGACTACTCCACCGGGCGTAATGTTGCCGTGAATCCGGCGATATGTGTTAAAAGCGGAAACGGATTTCAGCAGGGCCATCCATTGCAGGATGTCTAGGGTGGAACCGACTTCCTCGGGAGAGGGCAGCAGAATATGATATTTAACATCCAGGATGCGGGATGTTTTGTCAGCACGCTCCAGGAACTGCCCCAGCTGGCGAAAATACCACTCTTCCGTCCGTGCCACGCTGTTGTCTTCAATACCGTATAGCAGTTGAATTTGATATTTAACATCAGAGAAAAAATCTCTGGGATCCTCTCTCTTCCAAACCTCTTTTCGAGCACCTTCCTTAACGAACAGGTAGGTCTCGTTTAGTTTTTCCCAGCTCTCCTTGGTCATTTTCTCCCGAACCGTGCGCGCATTTTCACGCGCTTTCGATATTGCAGAGAACAGTGAATTGGAGTTGTTTTCATCAAATGCCAGGAAATAGATTGCGTTATCGCGGTCAAAATCGTCATACTTTTCAGTATAGGGGGCAATATCCCCGGTAGCAGTGATGAGCGGCTTCCACTGCTCCTTGGAGTCAGGGGGAAGGTCGAGTGTCAGACTGTAATTCACATCGATAAAGCGTGCATAATTCTCTGACCGCTCCAGGTAACGTCCCAACCAGTAAACCGAATTCGCAACTCTGCTTAGCATGTTCTGCTATAGTTTTATAATGAAGTGAAATTAGTCATACAAAACCCAGGTATCTTTACTGCCGCCTCCCTGCGATGAGTTGACTACGAGCGATCCTTTCCTGAGCGCTACCCGGGTGAGTGCACCCGGCAGTACTTCAATACCATCTCCATACAGAATATAGGGACGGAGATCTACATGCCTCGGCTCCAGGCTATCCTCTGTCAGCGTGGGTACGGTGGATAGTGAAAGAGTAGGTTGCGCAATATATTTTCTCGGGTTCTCCTTAATCTGCCTGCAAAATTGTTCTCGCTCTTCTTTCCCGGCTTTGGGACCAATCATCATCCCGTAGCCACCGGCTGCACTGGTCTCTTTAACTACCAGCTCCGAAAGATTTTCAAGCACATATTCTCGGTCGTTCTTTTCAGAACAGAGATAAGTGGGAACGTTGGGAAGAATCGGCTCCTCATCCAGGTAGTACTTTATGATGCGCGGAACATAGGCGTACACCGCTTTGTCGTCTGCCACCCCGGTTCCCGGTGCGTTTGCAAGGCCCAGGTTGCCGGCCTTGTAGGTACTAAAAAGTCCTGAGGCTCCCAGCATCGATTCCGGGTTAAATGTTTCGGGATCAAGAAATGTATCGTCAATTCTGCGGTAGATGACATCCACCTGTCGCAGGCCCTGGGTGGTGGTCATATACACCTTGTTGTTTTTAACCGTCAAATCCATTCCGGTAACCAGTTCCACGCCCATGGACTGGGCCAGGTAGGAATGCTCAAAATACGCCGAATTGTAGATTCCCGGAGTCAGCACACCCACTACCGGGCGTTCTTTAGTTGACAAATATTGCAGCACATGCAGCAGTTTCACGGGGTAGTCGGAAACAGGCCGAACCCCTAGCTGGTTAAAGAGGGAAGGGAAAGCTCGTTTAATAATCTCTCGGCTTTCCAGCAGATAAGAAACCCCGGATGGGCAGCGCAGATTGTCCTCCAGAACGTAAAATTTGCCATCCCTGTCCCTGACCAGGTCCGTACCTGTAATGTGGCACCATATGTTTTGCGGGGGAGTTAACCCCACACATGGCTCAAGATAATCTTTGCTGGAGAGGATAAGTTCTTCCGGCAGAACGCCATCCTTAAGGATTTTTCGGTCGTTATAAACGTCCTGGATAAAGAGGTTGAGTGCATATATACGTTGCTTTAGTCCGCGTTCAACTTTTTCCCATTCCTTGCCACTGATGATGCGCGGGATGATATCAAGGTGAAGAATTTTTTCCTGTCCTTCATTGTCATGATACACATTGAACGTCATACCCATAGCGAGTTGCGCCCGGTTTGTAGCACTTTGTAACTCCTTTAGCGTGCTCTCCGGGATGTTGTCGAGCATCTTGCTGAATTTGTGATAATGGCTCCTGCAATCGCCGTCATCGGTAACCATCTCATCATAAGAATACTCAGGCTGGTAAGGAATCGCCATCTATAGTTAATTATTTAGCTTTATAATTAAGCAAGATTTAAATATTAAGGGTAAATCATTATTCAATATAATTATTTGTTAATAAAAGTAAATAAAGCGTCTGAAATTAATCGAATTGTTGATCAAAGGGTCTTGAAGGTTCAAGGTCTAAAGGTCCAAGGTGGGGAAGTAGAAGGTTGAAGGTATTATTAAATCTGTCCTCGGAGAGGAAGTGCTGAAGTATTGAAGTGTTAAGTTGTTGAAGTGTTTAGTCGTTGAATTGTTGAAGCGATTCTAACCTTACAGTACTTGGTACCGTCCGCTCTGCGGCGGTACCCCAGACTGACCGCTCTGCGTCCAACACTTCCATATCAACGAGTTTAGCGATTGGAGGGAGGAGTTTAGTCTGACAATTTGCAGTTTGTTGGGGCACGATGCATCGTGCCCTTACCATTTATCGCTTAAATTAACTTACTGAAATCATGCTTATTATCAGTTCCAATTAAAGCGTTTTGAGCAGTTCTTTTATACCGACGAGCCTTTGGAAAGGGTAATAAATCCCTGCTTGTGCTACGAAGCACTCCTTCGCATAAAGCTACGGTGTGTAAACCTCGCGCGTAGTAGTAGCGGTGAATTTTTAGGTGGACAGTTCGCTAGTCCACCCACCGGTGGATTTTTATCACTAAAAAAATGAATACCACCTATCGATGAAGCCTCCCAGTTATTTTGTTAGAGCTAATCTCCAGTAGTGGTGTTCATTTTTTGTACGACCAAAAAACGAACCAAAAAAGTCGCCAAAGAATCCCAGATGTTGATCTATCCTGCAAATAAAAGGGAATACTGCTTTGGCTCATGGTTAAATTGTTCTGATGCTACCTGCAGGGATTCTCTGGACTCGGGAACCCCAGTATATTCACATTATGTCACCCCAAAATTGAACGTTTTATTGCAACTAGAAATCTGTGATGGATGTTGAAATGTTAAGGTTTTGAATTGTTGATCAGGTCATCATCCCAGATCTTCGTCTAAATTCTTAATTCATAATTTTCATTCCTAACTCCCCTCCGCCCTAATGTAAATTTCGCTGGTAAAGAGAATGGAGCCGAGGCGTTAAGAAACCATTTGTGTCTGAGATCCGAGCAGTCCAGCGGATCGAGTTTCAATGATTTTAGTGGAGGCGTAGTGAACGCAGCGACAATTTACTCCGGCGATGATTTTTTGGGTGGACAGTTCGCTAGTCCGCCAACCGGCGGATTTTCTTCACTAAAAAAATGAATACAACACAAAGGACTAAGTTCTCAGTTTATATCTGTGCTATTCATAAGAACTAAATTTAGTTTCGAATAAACTGTGCGAAGGTCTTAAAGTATTTCATTAACTCTTCATCTGTTCGCTATTATTTGGACATGTTTTGAAAAGTTGAATCCGATGGCTAAAATCATTTCTAAAGAGCCATTTAAACCATAGTTCTTTTCATGGAAGATCTACTCTCTGCCCGCTTGCAAATGGCCATATCGCTTGGCTTCCACATCATTTTTGCCTGTATCGGCATGGCGATGCCGTTTCTGATGGCCGTGGCCGAATACAAGTGGATAAAAACAGGAAAAGTTGTCTACCGGGATCTAGCCAAAGCCTGGAGCAAGGGCGTGGCGATCTTTTTTGCCACAGGAGCCGTTTCGGGAACACTACTGTCATTTGAACTGGGATTACTCTGGCCCACTTTCATGGAACACGCCGGACCCATCTTTGGCATGCCGTTCTCGTGGGAGGGCACGGCCTTTTTTGTGGAAGCGATAGCGCTGGGACTTTTCCTCTATGGATGGGACAAGCTGAACAAGTGGGTGCACTGGAGTTCCGGGCTCGTGGTTGGACTATCGGGAGTGGCATCCGGTATATTTGTGCTGGCGGCCAACGCCTGGATGAACAGTCCGGCTGGTTTCGACTGGGTCAACGGGCAGGCAATCAATATAGACCCCGTAGCCGCTATGTTCAATGATGCCTGGTTCTCACAGGCACTCCATATGACCATCGCAGCCTTTGTGGCGACCGGGTTTGCCGTGGCAGGCCTCCATGCACTGCTATTGCTCAAGCACAGGAATTCCGACTTCCACCGCAAGGCGATGAAGATTGCGCTGGCTATCGGTGCGGTAGCCGCACTGCTGCAGCCTCTGAGTGGTGACTATTCGGCAAAGGATGTGGCCGACCGCCAGCCCGCCAAGCTTGCAGCGATGGAGAGTCATTTTGAGACCAAGAAGGGGGCAGGGCTTGTGATTGGTGGCATTCCCGACGTAGAGAACCGTGAAGTCAATTACGGCATAGAGGTGCCGGGACTACTCAGCTTCCTGGCTCACGGCTCATTTGATGCCGAGGTAACCGGCCTCGAGGAGTTCCCGGAGGAGGAATGGCCGCCGGTGCTCATCACGCATATCGCATTCCAGGTGATGGTCGGCTGCGGCATGTTGATGGCGTTGGTGGGACTAATGTACCTGCTGTTTGAATGGAAGTGGAAGCACCTGATAACTCGGCGCTGGTTTTTGTGGCTGGTCGGAATTATGGCGCCCCTCGGGTTCATCGCCGTTGAGGCCGGCTGGACCGTCACAGAAGTAGGGCGACAACCCTGGATTATCTATGGCATCATGAAAACCGAAGACGCCCTGACCAGTATGCCGGGACTGCAATACCCATTTTACCTGTTCACCGGCCTCTACCTGTTTCTGAGTATCGTGTTGGTCTGGCTCATGGCGCGTCAAATTAGTACGTTGGAGGAGACCTATGAATCGGTTTCATACAAAAGGTAGCTGGTACTCATAGAATCCAAACAACACCAAACAAATCTTTGAAATAAACTATTTGGACATGGACCTTAACAAAACCGGCAAAGCCGTTTCAACTCCACTACTATTTCTATTGGAATACGGCTTTAAATTCCTGGCCGGTGTGGCAGCCGCGATTGCACTGGCTGCCAAGGGATCATTCTTTGAAAAACTGGGAGCGGCCGTTGGTTCTCTGCTACCCGCCATTCAGCAGTTGACCAATGCACCTGCCCAGGCAGCCTACCTTGGACAAGTGATCGAAGATTACAATACCATGACTGCGGCGACCTTTAACCAGCGCTACGGGGGACAGGCGATCAACAACCTGCTGGATCAACTCAACGAAGGAGTAGCCTATTTCCAGGCGATATACCAAAACCTGGTACAACAGCCGTTTGCTACCATCTTTGCTGCGCTGCTGATATTCCTGGTGCTATACCTGCTGGGCCGCATTTGCCGCTTCACAAGGCAACGAGGGCAGGGATCCTATGTTAACAGAGTAGAGCGGAGGCTGGGCGACCGCGTCTTCCGAAGCTCCAAACAACCGGGTCCAGATCAAAGAGATAATTTGAAGCAAATCTATTAGCGAGTCCTTATGCTGTTGGACATCATCATATTTTTCCTGGCTTTCTCACTTGTGTTGTACTGCCTTTTCGGGGGAGCCGATTTTGGAGGGGGTATCCTTGAACTTTTCGTGGGTAAACACAACTGGCAACTGGTGGACAAAGCGATCAGCCCGGTTTGGGAGGCCAACCACGTCTGGCTGGTACTCATCGTGGTTATCCTGTTTATGGGATTTCCTTCTATCTATTCCATCGTCAGCCAGTACCTGCATGTGCCCATTCTTATACTACTGGTAGGGATTATCCTACATGGTACTGCTTTTACCTACCGCCACTACGATGCCAAAAAAGATGCCAGCCTGAAGGTGTACAACTGGGTCTTCCGCCTTTCCAGTGTGCTGGCGACATTCTTCCTCGGGGTCATTGTAGGAGCGGCTATACTGGGACGAATTACCCAACAGCCGGAGACCTTTTATGAAGGCTTTATGGCACCCTGGATCAACCTTTTCTCATTCAGTGTGGGCCTGTTTACGCTTTTCCTGTTTAGTTTTCTCGCCGCGGTCTATTCGATGGGAGAGGCACGCGGGAAGCGGGAGAAACAGGCGCTGTCCCGGATAGCAAAATGGCTGACGGTGGCGACAGTAGCCTCGGGCGCCGTAGTATTTCTGATAGGTGAGATGTCCGACCTTTACTTGCTCTCGCGCTTTATCTACTCTCCCTTTGCCATAGGGTCTGTGCTGATCTCCGCCATTATTTTGCCTTTCCTTTGGCGCAGCTTAACCGAGAACAGGGCATGGCGTTCCCGGTTGCTGGCCGGCTCGGAGATGGTGCTGGTGCTGGTGGCGTGGTTCGAGGTGCAGCACCCTGTGGTGGTAGCTATCGCCAACGCCCCGGACCTGACATTTCAGAACTCAGCCGCCCCCGAGTCGACCCTGATGCAACTGGTGATCGCCTTGGTAGTGGGATCACTGATTATCCTGCCACTGCTGTTTTACTTAATGAGGGTTTTCAAAAAAGAGCAGATTCCGAATGCGTGATATGTTGAATAACAGCCATTCTTCAAATTCAGTAAGGGTTTAATAAATTAGCGTATCCTCACGAGGCCTTTAACCAATTGTGTATCAATGACTTATAAGAGTATAATGCGAATGAATGCAAAGGTGTATAGCAAAGTGCCCATTTCCTTTCCATTTAATCAAGGTGATTCGACCCTTCCTTTTCACGGAGTCCTTTTCGCCAGGGGATGTTCATTTTTTGAATGACCAAAAAACGAACCAAAAAAGTCACCAAAAAATCCCAGATATTGTTCTGCTCTGCTGTAAAGCGATACGAGATTTGGAACATTACTGATCGTTGTAATCACCGGCTGTAAGGATTTTCTGGACTTGGGGGGAATTGCCAGTAGCATCCGAATTTATCCTTCTCTTCTCCGGCCTTGGATGTATGAGCTGCCCGGGCAAGCTTGGCGGAGACATGAAGAAGGAAACCGTGCTTAATATTCGTTTTTGTGTTTTCTATTCCCGCCCTTTGAAATTTTTGTTGAGAAAAGTGCCCGAAGCCGAAGCGTTAAAGAAACCATTTGTGTCTGAGATCCGCGCTTTCCAGCGGAGCGTCTCCGACCACTGGCGGATCGAGTTTAAATGGTTTTAGCGTAGGTGAAGGAAACGCAACAAAAATTTCATTTGGCGGGGATTTTTTTCGTTCATTTTTTTATCGTTAAAAAAATGGACCCCACAATGGTAATAAGAGTATCGAACCAAATACTTCTCCGGTTTCTGTATTTAACGTCAGTTAGATATCTGTCATTGGGGGAGGCGCGACCATCGGGGAAAATTAGAACCAGGATTTACATGATTAGAGGATCTGCAGGATGGTAATGTTTACCTGAGAAGGAACCCCGAAAAATCCTTTAATCCTGCCCATCCCGGTTCCAAGTATTGAAATGTGAAATCAGCTGATTTCAAATACAAGATAATCGACCACCAACAAATCCTCCTCGCGATGACAGTTATTATTTTGAGTGATTCTTATTTAGAACTCAGGCTAAGTTAAATTCTATCCAGCGATGCTGTACTACCTATACGATTACGCCAGGATTGCTACCAATACACCGAGACACAGAACTTCAAAGTCTTCACTAGCGAAGTTGACATGGACATCTCCCACGCTTGTTTTGTACGAGAAGGTCAATGCTACCTCGAATACTGCCACTCCTTTTGGAGGCACCAGAAACTGGTTATAGCGCAGATCATATCCCCTGAAAATGTGCTTGCCGTCGATGGCACCTCCGCTTATCGATCCCCCTTTGGCTGAAAGACTCACCACGGATTGAAGCAGATCGGACTGGGGTAAAGGTGAGGTGGGGGGCTGATTCCACCACTCACGAATACTTAACTGAGCTTGCAGATTTAAACTGCTACTGTCATAGCCAGTTAAAAGCGTCTGCCCATCAATGACCGAGCAAAAACCGTTAAGAACAAGGTAGGCGTCAATATTTATGACGGCAAACTTGTCCCTTGGATTCTCCCATAAAAAGTAAAAACTTAACGCTTCGCTACCCAATGCTCTGTCTGAATGGTATTTGAATTTGGCCCAACTATTCACCGGTTCGACATGCGTTTCGGGAAAGTCGATGCCATGTGTCTGTCAGATCATGAACGGCTTGTCCAGCAGCTCGTATGCGGTTACGTTTGGAGTGGCGAATTCCACAAGATACTTTAAAGCTTTTCGCCTGTTTTTAATTCTTGCGCATAAGCGGCGTGCAGTCCAGCGTTTATTTGAAAATAAAATGTAATACAGAAATTGAGGAACTAAAAATTGGCAAGGAAGGGGGAGGCACAGCTTTTGGATGTAGGACGCAAATAAGAGTAATCATACTGTTACAAACTTTTTGCGCGTGATTAGATTCACAGGAATAAAATTTTAGCTCAAAGCTATTTTATATTGAAGTTAGTTTTTTAGTATCCTTGGCTATAGTTTGTACCAGAAACAAGAACTTCTTTTTTATCCCACACATCTATATTCTGTGATCCGATTGTTCTCAACATTTCTTTTGCTGATTGTTATTTTCGTGTCTTATCTGTCTTTTACCGACATTAAACCGGAGTCGAAGGTTGTTGAGCCTGAACCCAAAGAATGGGTGATGGATGAATCCCTGGTCATCTACCTGGAAGAATTTGAACGGGATTTTGAAGTAGGGCTAAACGAGAAACAAATACCCGGGGCGGCGGTTGCCATCGTAAAGGATGGTCGTGTGGTATTACAAAAAGGATTTGGCGTAAAAGAGAGAGGGACGTCCGAAGAAGTAGATGAACATACCGTATTCAGATTGGGAAGTGTATCGAAAGGCTTTGCTTCGGTTCTAACGGGGTTGATGGTGGAAGAAGGAGCCGTAAGTTGGGATGGTCCCGTATCCCATTATTTGCCAGAATTTAAGTCGAATGACCCGGGGCAAACCGATCGGGTTCAGATCAGGCATCTGTTATCTCACACGTCTGGATTGCCACGCCATGCGTATACGAATTTGGTGGAAAACGGACTCTCTTTGGACCGTATCATCCCCCGGTTGGAACAAGTTCCTTTGATCTCAAAAGAAGGCGAACAGCTTGCCTATCAGAATGCGGCCTATTCAACGATTGAAAAAGTGCTGGAAGCCCAAACCAACACTGACTTTAACACACTTCTGGAAGAAAAGCTGTTGGACCCATTAGCGATGGATCATTCCTCGGCAAGCTATGACAGCATACGATATTCCGGGAATACAGCGTTGCCTCATGTGTATCATTCCCGCTCACGGGGTCGTGTACCCATGCCAATTTCCGAGAAATATTATAATGCGGTTTCTTCAGGTGGGATCAATGCTTCTGCCTCAGACATGGGGAAATGGTTGCTTCTGTTAACAGGGCACTATCCTGATGTTATTTCTGAGAAGACGCTCGAAGAAATTTATGATCCGTTTGTTACCATCCATAATCGACGCTATAGCCGGCATTGGGATGGAGTTAACGAATCGCATTATGGAATGGGGTGGAGAGTGCTTGATAATCATGGACAAAAGATCGTGTACCACGGAGGATATGTAAACGGATATCGCAGCGAGATTGCTTTTGCTCCTGAAGAGGGGGTAGGGATCTGCATTCTCATCAATACCCACTCAAGCTATCCGTTAACCGTGATCCCGGACTTCTTTAATCACTTCAAATCAAATTCTTCAGAATTTATTTCGAAATGAGGTATGACGACCTACTGTTTAACCGGCTTGGACGTTGAGCCTCTATATATGTTTAGTGCAGCCGACAGCTGGCGGAAGCCACCCATAGTTTGAATACCGCCTGCAGCAGTAACCTACCGAATAGGTGATCGAATTCAGGAAGGGAGAAAAAAAATATTGCGGGAAGAGGTATTGCCTGTTGACTTTGGAGGCCATATATAGGTTATGCCCACTATTTCTTTGTAAAATCGAAGTAGTTTCTTTTTTGAACATCAAACAAGAATACTTTATCAAAGTCATATTCAAACCCGGTTGAACCCAAAGAATCTGGTATTTCAAACCAAGAAGAAGGACGGAATCCATGAATAACAAGTAACAACCAGTACTCATTACACTCAGGATGTATCTCTCTATAGTTAGGCAATTTCTGATTCTTATCATCAATTGCTTTTTGAATTAATTCTGGTTTTAACTCTGTTTCAAAACCACCTCCATCGAAAGTCCAGTAATTTCCGTCCAAGCTTGCCGATTTAAAGATTCGAATTTTACTTATCTCATCAGGCAATACCTTATTCAAATTATCATCGTACTTCTTTAATAATTTAAAAGAACCTTCCTCAGGAATATTATCTTTAACAATTTCAGCTATTCTAGGAGCTAAATTTTCCGCATTAATTTTAGTTCGGCTAGCAAAAGAAATAGTTACTTCGACAAATTCCTCGGTACTTTTAAAGAATTTTTCACAAGCAAGATTAACAGCTTTTTCATGAACTTGTTCTTCTTGTTTTAGATTGAATCCTTTTTCGTCTGAAGGTTTGACAATTCTTCGATGTTCTATCCCAATACTTCCAGATTTATCTTGTAATATAAAATCTGGATTCTCACTTGAAATGGTTTCCATTTTGGCTATTCCAGGATAGCACTCTTTGAACCTTTGCATGTGCCATCTTTCTCTCCCTTTTGCAAAATTACTTTGTGACATTGGATTCTAATTAGTGGGTATAACGGCCTGGCAAATAAGCGGCGCGGCTCTATTTTTTGAATTTAAACAACTAGACGCAAACGCGTCCGCTTGATTTGCTTTGTTAGCGTGCAGAACTAAATCTTGATATTATATTTAGTTTTGATCCTTTTGGTTCGTGAAATTCTCAACAATTTCTTTTGGAATCCTTAAAGAGACGGCATCAAGTACAGATAAAATAATCTCGGCTATTTTTGCTTTCGGATTCGCAATACTGTTACAAGCTGACTCAATTTTTGGTATCGTTTTTTGGGGATTTATAAATACAGCTTTTACTTCAATTTGTTTGAGCCAAACCTTTTCTAGGTTCTTTGATAATAAAGCTGAAAACTTTTCAGTAAAAATAGTTTTATGTAGAGCTAATATTACTGAAGCATAAGCTATAATTTCCGGTTTTTGATCATTTCTTGATAATAGTAATAATGCAGAAAACTCCCTTTTCCAATATTCACTCTCTGTATCGTATAATATGTTTGATAGCTCATACGAGCTTAGTGCAAAAAGTGCTTCAATTTCATCGAAGATCGTTTTCAAAATTTGGCCATTTGCTATTGAGCTACATAAAGATTTCCATTTAGCCAGTAGTGTCTCAAGGTCATCACCTTTATTTATATGCGAAAGTGATGCAACAAGTATCAATGCTTTACTTAGATCACCATATTCAAGTGATTTTTTTACCTCGTTTTCATCAATCGTGGTTTCATGTTCAATACTTTCTTTTTTTATACGAGATTGATTAGATATAGCAAATGTTAATTCAACTTCTTCAATTAACGAAGGAAACTCGTTTGGGTTACCTGAATCAAGGTAATGTGATAATCTTCTGATTATTTCATTCAGCCTGATGGGTATATATTTATTTATTTCGACTTTATCATAGAATTTATTTTTGATTCCAATATCGATATCTAGAAAGTCCTCTATATCATATAATAGCTCCCAAGTTATTTCAAAAGGCGGATTAGGTAGTTCTTTAATTCCTTCATTTCGGTGTGGGTCTGAAGACATTCCTACTATAGGTTTTCCAACTAGGTTTTCATCGATTGATTTTCCTTTGATACGATGATTTATCCATAAAATAGTTGATTGCACTAGCTTTAATACTGCAAAATATCTAAAGTCTTCTTTTGAAATAGGCATTAGTGATTCTAGTACTTTTGTTGCTTCAAACAAATATTGCAAACAAGCTTGGTTATCTTTAGCCAAAGATGCTATATAAGCTGCGTCTGCCAAAAATCCTGCTTCAAATTCTTTTAGATTTAGCATCTTAGACCGATTATATCCTTCAAAAAAATATTTTTGTGCTTCTTCTAGATGATCCAGTTTGTAGTGAGATATTGCATTTTTTCTACAAGAAAAAATAGAATCTGAATCAAATTCATCTGTATTTACTTCCCATTTTGGTAAGAGTTCATCCCAAATATTGATGGCTTTTTCATGTTCATCATGCAAATGATGAAATGCGGCCAATCTATCCTTTAACATTTGATTTTCAGGAAGGAAATTTAAAGAGCTTTGTAAGAGCTCAAATGCTTTTTCACCCTCTTCGAGATATTCATCCAACACGATTGACTTTGCGCAAATTGTAGCTATTTGTAGTGTTTCGAAATCATTTTCTTTAAAATACTCATGATAAGAATCCAATATATTTATAATTCCATACCAATCCTGTTCCTCTTTTTTATCCTCATCAAGCCATAAGGAATTAATAAAATGTCTGGATTGTGTAGAGGAATTATCAAGAGTCGAAAACAAAGATTTGGCATAATCATCATCTTCTTCGAGTCGAGTTAGTAGATTTACAAACTTATCTCTGTCATTGATTTGATGGAATATCAGTCTGCTGAACCCATCAAATTGAACCATTTTGTTTAAAACACTAACAAATTCTTGATCGTAATCCTCTTTATTTTCATTTATTTCTCTTCTAATTATCTCATACTCATTTATCAAATCAAACAGCAGATCTGAAGAAATGTCTGATTTAAAGTCAGTAAAAAAACTAGATAGAATGAAAATGCGATTCAGAATGCCTTTGGTATTTAAATTTAATGGATTTTCATTATTCCAAACCGTGAGTATTTCTCTAGCTTTTTCTATGTCTACCTCTTTAGCAATTTTGTATTGAAATAGTCGAAAGAGATATTTATTTGAGTTGTCGGTAAATAACTCCTGAATTTTAATATTCTCTATAAATATAACCCAATCGAAATATGTGGCTATTATATTCCATTCATCCTTATTAATAATCGGAAGCAGACCTACGATTACCTTAATTATGTTGTAAGCATCATTTGAAATAAATGCTTGGATAAGAATATTTGAAGCATCTCTGATGTCAAGTGTACCAAGCTCAAATGTCTTATTAATTATTAAATTTCTTTTGTCATTTATAGTTGTTGCGCTCCAAACATCCTGTGCTATTCCGGATAATAGGGGAGAAACATTGAAGCGATTGTTTGATGAAATATCAATCCAAGGACCTACTAATGAATCAAATGCATCACCTGGGAATTCTATATCCTCTATTTCTTCTGCTAGCAAAACAGCCAAATCTTTGCTAAATGATCCAATATTTAAACTAAGCAGGTATATAAGCTTTAATTGCCCATTATCAAGTTGGCTGATGAGTAACTGTCTTGCTTCTTGTTTTTTTATTTGTATTTCTTCTGTGTCACTGAAGATTTCATCAACTGATCGTATCTTCCAATTGTCTTTTCTTTTTCCAACTATAAGAGCATGAGCAAGCTGAGGATGTCCTTTGGATTGAATTTCAATCATTTTTGCCAAGACCGAAATTTTTTCATTTGGACATCCTAGATTTTCCAAGAAGGTTTGAATTTGATCATTTGTAATTGGGGGGACCTTAAATTTTCCAACTTCAAAATTTGATTGAAAAGTCGAGTCTATGTTTTTTTGCGAAGTAATTAATAAGAAAGAATTCTTTAACCGTTGAGCTCTAATAAGTATTGCAAGTTCATTTTTAAAATGATGTATACTAGGAGTATCAACATTTAAATCATCGAGTACGATATTGATTACCTTATTTGAGGTAATAACTTCATTGGTCAATCTTTTTAGAAGTACCTGAATTTCCTTCGGTTCTTTACTTGTGCAAGAAATCCATACCCAATTTCTTTCCTGATCCAAAGAGTGCCCAAGAAATTTTGCAATAGTTGATTTGCCTATCCCTGATCCTCCATGGACTACAACAGCATTCTTTATAAATAGTTTTTGTTTAATAGTCTCAATTTCTTCACCTCTAACTAATAGACCATCAAGTACTTTAGGTAATATTCTTTCATCTGTTTGAGAGCTTTCTAAGGTTAGATCGGGAGAATCATCAACCAAATATGAAAGAGACTGATAAACATTTTGTTCTTTTTGAATATTTTCATGTGCTAAACTGCTGATAGGAACTGTAACATGTGTTTGTGCCTCAAATTCTTCAAGCAAGTGAACTCTATCAATTATTCTCCGATTGGGGTCAGACAAAGTTGATGTATTGATCACTTTCAATAGCAGATGGGGAATAGCTTTTTTTGAATGATCTGGTGGGACTCTAAAATTTTCACCAAGCAAAACCATCTGCTTTTCTACAATTGATTTTATTTCTCCCAATTCTTCTGAGCCGGTAATCCACTCAATTCTTTGAATGAGTTCAGATTGGATGATTTCAATAGATGATTCTGTTAAAAAACTTTTTAACTCTTCTGAAATGAATTTAGTCAACAAATGTTCTTTTAATTGCTCAACGTCTGACAAACTTGATTTAGCTTTTTTCCATATCTCTAATCCTGACTTCCCATTAAATTTACTTTTCTTTTCGGTTCCAATATCTGCTGTTGTTAAATACTTGAAATCTAATGTCACTTTGGGGTTTAATTGTACTAGTTCCCAAAAGTTGTTGATCGCATCGATAACATCTTGTGAATTTAATGTTATGTTTGACTGTTTATTTTTTACTTGTACAGATACAACACCGTCTCTCTCTTCAACTTCAAAATCTTCTCCACATTCAATGTATATCTTCTCACCATCACTTAGATTGATCCAAGACCAGAGAGTAACCCAAAACTGATAAACATATCCTACTATACTTGATACAGCTGATCTTTTTGGGTTCCCTTTTATCATTAGTAGTTAAAAAATAATTTTGGAGTGGAGAAAATTGTAAAGACTGAAAGCAAAATTTAATGTTATTTTAGAATAACGTTCATTTGTTTTCTGCACGCTAACGACATTGCGCATAACCGGCGCAATGGGTTTGTTGAACAATTTATAAAAATATGGTAGCCCAAATATTTCAGTTTGGCAACCGGTTGGGGAGTTGCGTCCGCGTTGAAGCGCCTTGTTAGGCGTTTTCCTGAATTGTTGTTTTCAGAAACTCGATAAGTGCGCCATTATTCTTAATAAACGTTACTGAGATCCTTATGAAGGACTATTGGGTATTTCCCCCCCTTTACTTCTTTTTTAGATCATCTACTTCAAATGCCACATGAGAAACAGTTTTAACCAATTCAGGCAGGGGGGCAGTCTGGATCAAACCGTCTTGAGAAGCTGTTGGAGGTTGTTTATCGCCGCCGGACGAAGCTCGCGCATTTTGCCTATGAGCTCGCGCTGAGCCGGGCTTGGATCCGCCACGCCAAGATGATGGTAGATGGTCAGACGGGAACCGAGCATCCACGCGGAGAGGTCCTCGTCTTCGTCCCAGCGTGTCAGGTTTTTGAGGGTGGTGAGCCACGTTCGCAACATATCAACGTCGGAGTCCGGAAATGGATCTGGTGTGCAGATCTCATTCTTTTCCGACTCGCTTCCGTAGCGGGCTTCGACGTGGCCGATGAGCGCTGCGCTGAACGAGGGCTGTAGGATCCGAAGGTTCTGGAGCGTGATTCGATCGCCGTCGAACACGGGGACGGCCGGCCGCCGCACAAACCCTCTGGCGGTGCAGTCGATGTGGAGGGTGTCCGGGGTCGTGGGAATTGTGCCGTCGTCGAGGACGATCTCGTCGCGCCCGACCGATCGTACGCGCCCCAGGCGCACGATGTTCTCGATGCGGCGGAGCTGTTCGAGCTCGTCAGCCGAGACGATCGCGGCGTGGAACATGGTCGGGCGGACCGTGGGGTCGATGCGGAGCAAGATGCTCTCCGCCTCCAGGCGTTCGAAGAGGTCTTCGATCGAGGTGGCCAGCGCGGCGGCTTCAACGTTTCCCGCGACGAAGCCGAGGGTGCGCTCCCAGAACTCCGGTGCGGGCTGAAGATTGGCGCGATCCCACATCCACGGATCGCGGGGCATGATCCACCGGATGTCGCCCGGCGCGACTCCGTTCTTGAGCAGCCACAGGCAGGCGTCGATGCCGGTCTTGCCGGCGCCGATGACGACGTAGTCAGCAGGGGCTTGGTCCAAGGACGTCAGGTCGTTCGGCGGCACGCACCGCACTCCATCCGTCACATCGTAGCCGGGGGTATGTACCGACGGGATCTTCACCTTCGAGTAGGTACCGTCGACGACCTTCTCGGCATGAACCTCCTGCGTGTCACCCGTAACGAGCGACCGGATCGTCGCTCCGTCCGTGTACTCGCTCATGGGGAGGTATCGAACCCGCCCCGACGGCAGGAGCTGCCGCCTCATCACCCGCTCGTAGTATGCAACGATCTCGGCGCCCGACGCCAGTTCGTACAGGCCCGCGTTCCAACCACTCGTGTACTTGGTCCCGCTCCCCAGCTCTCGCGAGTTCACCCCGTAGGTTGCTGAGGGCTGATGCAGGCGTACGAAGGGATACGCGCGGGTCCAGTGTCCGCCGGGGCGGCCGTAGCGATCGACGATCGCGAGAGTGGCATCGGTCTCGGTAACCAGCACGTCGGCAAAGCCCATTCCCATCGCACCTGCTCCCACGATGAGGTAATCGGCTTCAATCATGGTATCTCTCATCCCACTTTGAAAATTAGATTATCTGGATAATCTGCGAAATCATAAACCCCGCTATATAAATTTTACAAAACGATCCAGTGGTATGCAAAAAGTGACGCCTAACGGTCTGGCAAATAAGCGGCGCGTCTAAGTGCTTGAATGTATGCAACTAATCGCAAACGCGTCCGCTTAATTTGCATTGTTAGGCTTCCATTCTTTTTGTGGCCAATTTCTTTCTCCAAAATCATTATAACTGCCCTGATATCCAATTTTCAGAAAAATCAATTTATGCAAAAGTGTTAAAACCGAATAAGTTTTGTCTACTTTGTCTTGAGTATTCAATTTTGAGTCATCAGGATGAGCAAAATAATTTCGGATGTCTTTCCAACTATCATATTCTGTTGTAGAAATAGGTGTAGAATCAACAAGTTTTCTTAATCTATCCGTTGCAGTAGTATTTTGAATGTATCCAATGAAATTTCCAATTCTACCTCTGAATGAATCTTCTATATCAATTTTTTTTGGAATCCATACTTGATGAAATTCACCATCTCGTTCCTTCTCTTCCAAAGGTGGTAAAGTGGTGGAAGTTTTTATTTTCTTTATTTTTTCTTGGACTACTGTGAAACCTTCTGCTGTATGATAGTCTATATCTATTTTCTCGGACGTCCATTCTCTGTTATAAATATCTGTTCCTTCGAAAGAATAATAGTGATCTTCAGGTATGAGTTCTCCTGCTTTTATACCTTTAAAACGATCAAAGAATTCTTTTATACCAATTCCCGAATTGTGGAAGAGTTTATAGTTTAAAGCACCATCTTGATTTTGCTCTATATATCCTGGTCCTTCAAATGTCTTACTATTTCCATCTCCAAGTTGCGTCAACTTGATTTCTTTAAAATCTAGGCTTAATGCCTTATCTCGATATTGTTTTATCAGTTTGTTTGTCATGTTGAAGGAAGCCTAACATAATATTATCTAAACACTCCCATTTTATGCTTCTCCACATAAAATCACAAATAAGGGCATAGACGGGAATTGAGGCAGGTCATAATATATTATGTGGCTGGTTGTTGCCATACTCACTTCACATAATATCGCAGCAACCGGGTCGTCCCCGGAAACTCCAGGGGGACGGGAGAGAGGCATTGCCGGTAAAAATTCTTGAGGTGTTAGATATCTGTAGGAGAATGTTGCCGGGTTACAAGGTGGGGCAGAACTATATATAAAAGTCTTTACGCCGTTTTAAGGATCACCATAGTAATAATCGTCTTAATACCATGGTGGTAATTGTCCTAATACCTTGGTACTGATTCTCTTAATACCTTGGTATTGATCCTCTTGGTACCATGGTGATGATTGTACTAATACCTTGGTATTGATTGTCTTATCACCATAGTAGTAATCCTCTTGTTACTATGGGGCCGCACGCCAAAGGGGTTGGCATGCGGCCGTTTAGGTGATTTTGTCCTGTCAGGCGATGGTGAGTGTTGCATCGAGGGTGCCGGTACGGATCTCTTTTGAATCGTAGACCGTGGCCCGCACCTCCATGGTATACTCCCCGCTGGCCAGCCCCTCCGGTACCAGGAACCCGAGCTTGGAGGGCCTGTTTTCGACGAACTCCTCGATCTTGGTCTCGGCCCCGTCGGAGGCGACCAGGAACAGCCCCTGGTCAGGGTCTTCAGGGTCTAACTTCAGCAGTTCGCCCACCAGCAGTCCGGTGCGTCCCGGGCTCAGTGTCTCGTTGGTGGTGTCGCTGCCGTTGTCCTGGTATCGCAGCAGTTTGGGTTTGGGGCTCTCGGGACTCACCTTCTCCACGCTGATCCGTTCGGCGATACGCTTCACGCGCATACCGGGGTTCACGTTCAGCTTCACCTCGTGCCGCTTCGGGTCGAAGCTGTCGGAGGGCCCGGTAAATATTCCTGAGATGGAGCCGTTGATCCGGAACAGCGGCGTGTTGATGCTGCCGCCCCGCAGCAGGATCTGGGCTATGGCGGCCTCAAACTCCTCGAGCACGGACAGCGTATCGGCCCTCGTTACGGTGGAGCCCTTGGTCGCCATAATATCGACGATCTCCTCAATATTGTGGCTGGCCTGGTCGCGCACCCTGGCAAGGTAGTCGTTGGAATTTTCAGTTAAATGATTCTCGTAAAGCGAGTATGAAATACTCATTTGTTAACTCCCGTTTATTAATAATTTTGACTCTAATGATAAGTTGAAAGATCGGTCTCTTGACGGACCTCTCTCGTCCTTATAGATACGTTTCAGGGCAAAACCTTACAGAATAATTTTAAACCGCTGTTTTGGGTGTTGGTAAGCCACTGTTCTGGTTTTCTTTATGGATAAAATTAATTTTGGGCGTTTTTCCTCTTTTTCGGGTGGATCGGGTTGTTAGGGGAGATGGGATGGTTGGGGGCCTGGTTGTTCTTTTTTTGCCATAGTTAACGTTAGGGGTGTTACTTTTTTTAGTGATAAAAAAAGTAACCCAAAAAATCACCGCCGGAGTAAATTATCGCTGCGTTCACTACGCCTCCGCTAAAATCATTGAAACTCGATCCGTAACAACCGCGGATCTCAGACAACAATGATTTCTTAACGCTTCGGCTTCGTTCTCTTTTCCCAGCGAAATTTACATTAGGGCGGAAAAATGGAGCTTTTGACCTCCCGACCTTGGACTTTTAGACCTTCGACCTTTTAATCAACACTTCAACGTCTCAACAACTCAACATCTTGAAATCACAGATTTTAGTTGCAATAAAACGTTCAATTTTGGGGTGACATAATATGAACATGCTGGGGTTCCCGAGTCCAGAGAATCCCTGCAGGTAGCATCAGAACAATTTAACCATGAGCCAAAGCAGTAATCCCCTATATCTGCAAGAAGGCTTTGCAAAACCCTGGTATATAAAACTGTCATCGCGAGCCCCGTTTGTTTTGGGCGCGGCGATCCCCTATAGTTGTCTCAGGCCGTATTGTGAGTGGGGGATTGCCGCACTCCATTCACTTCGCACACCTTTGCCAAGGCTACGGTGCACTTCGTTCATTCCGTTCGCAATGACACCATAGTATCTCAAAGCCTCTGCAAGATAGATCAACATCTGGGATTCTTTGGCGACTTTTTTGGTTCCAGTTCGTAAGTCCGACTTCCGGCGGATTTGGTCGTACAAAAAATGAACACTATTACCGGAGATTAGCTCTAAGAGAACAACCAGGAGGTTTCTTCGATAGGTTGTATTCATTTTTTTAGTGATAAAAAATCCGCCGGTGGGCGGCCTAGCGAACTGTCCATCAAAAAATCACCGCATTTCAGTAAGTAATAAAGGGATAAGCGATAAATGGTAAGGGCACGATGCATCGTGCCCCAACAAGCTGCAATTGTCAGACTAGACTCCTCTAATCGCTAACCTCGTTGATATGGAGGCGTTCGACGCAGAGCGTCATCGACGGTACCGCCGCAGAGCGGACGGTACCAAGCACTGTGAGGTAAGAATTACTTCAACAATTTAACGTCTCAACAACTCAACGGTTCAACACTTCAACATTTTTCAACCTTACACCTTCGACCTTGATCAACACCTCAACGTCTCAACATTTCAACAACTTTCAACCTTTAACCTTCCAACTTTTGGACCTTCAACACCAAACCATCGGGACATTTTTAAATAGAGTTTTTTCAATTATTATTGTTTAATCATACCCTAAAACTAAGCAGCACCAATTATGACAGACTACAAGTCAGACCTCCCCAAGCCGTTTGAAAATTTTAATAAAAACTACCCAGATGTAGCTAAGGCTTACTCTCAGCTTGGATACAATGTGCATCACGCCGGACCCATTGACCAAAAGACAAGGGAACTGATCAAGCTTGCCATCTCATGTGGAGCTCAAAAAGAAGGCGCGGTTCATTCGCATACAAAAAAAGCGCTCGATGCCGGGGCCACCAAAGAAGACATTCATCACGTGGTACTGCTGACTTTGCCCACACTCGGCATGCCTTCCATGATGGCAGCGATGACCTGGGTGGATGATATATTGGAGGAATGAAATCAGTGTCCAGTGTGCCAGAGGACAGTTTTCATGTTGATAGCAGGAGCTATAGCCTGTTGCCCTTAGAGGCGATATCGTAGGTTAGCCGTACCACTTTTTTACTTGTATTCTTCTCTTACTTGAATTCTAATTCGGAAGGCACCCATTTCCCAATCAAAATGCCAAAAACATGACTCCCGGTTGGAGCAGTCCGCGGCTAAATAATGTCAGTTCAATTTAAAATCTGTAATAAGGAGGGAACCCGATGGGTGAACAGAAAAGATGGGGAGATCGCCGCGTCGACCTCATTGTAGAGCCAATAAGTATCAATAAAGGCTCCTCGCGATAACAGTTATTATTTTTTAGTAATACTTATATAGAACTCAGGCGAAATAGATTGTAGGAAATTGGCAATCCAGGGGCTACTAACTATATTGTATCAGATTAGAGGCCAGGAGAAAGAGAATCGGGATGTTTTGCCTTTATTTAACTGGAGGTTTTGCATAACCATTAAAGTCTGTCATTCTGAGCTTGTCGAAGAATTACCTAACTACGGTTGTTGCCTTTAAAGGGAGATCCTTCTCCCGGCAGCTGTCGGGACAGGATGACATGCCGGGTTTTGCAAAGCCACCTAACAATAAATAATAGATGATAGGGATATGAGAGGCCTGCCTAATGCGAAGAGGGCAGAGCATGTGGAAAAAGTCCTGTCACCCAAACTCGTCGCCAACCACCACAGGAGACCACATTATGGACCGGGATCGGGATATCGGCAAGTCTATTGCTTCCCTTAAAAGCCAATTGGACGAACTTGAAGCGCAGTATCAACAAACCAGTCAGCAGCCGAAGGGGAATATAGATGAATTTCACAAACTACTGGAGGGTCACATTGATCACCTAATTTTGCTTCTCCAGCAGGAGACGGTAACAGACCCAGGCTCCCTGAAAATAGAAAAGTTGAAAAGGAATGATGCAGGGTTGCTGGAGGGACCATATGAATATGCCGTTAACAAGGTATTGAAAATAGTTAACCCGAAAATAAGTGGTATAAATAGCACAATACACGAACTACGGAAAGATATACAGGAAAAAGTTAAATCTGCTGAGGCCAATGCTAGTGATGCATTAAATACCGCTAAAAACCTGGAATCTAATTTAGAAGATAAGTTTCGTACTGCAATAATGGGACTTCTGGGAAGTATAGCTAAAGAAAAAGAGAAGGTGAATGTATTGGTTGATAATGCGGTCCGGCAGACACTGAATATTGCGGGTAAAGTTTCCGGAAGTATCGATAACTTGGACAATGAATTTCAACAGGCTGAGGATGCCATACGCAAGAAGATACAGGAGGAATTTGAAGATCCTGACTCCCCGCTGCATAGTCTCCTGGACCTCCTGCAACTGGCTCGTATTTTCATTGAACTTGGTCACGACCTGGAAGAGCGCATCGAAATTGTAATTCATTCTGCGAAAGATCTTTTAGAAGATACGCAATCACCGGTTATCGAACTTCTGGAGGCCGTTCAAAAGCTTATAACAGCAGTTAAAGCAGAAGATAAACAGGAGATTAAGGAGGAGCTTGTTAATCTCCTGGTGACCTTAATGGTTACCATTAACCCCATTGCCGCGGCCCTTGAAGCGTTGTTTGTTGGAAAGAAAAGATCCCTGCGTCAACTCCTTACGCCCGGCATCCCCCAAACCGGCACGCTTTACAAGTGGATGAGAGACGTCAGTGGTGATTATGCATCTCAACGTATTGAGCGTGAACGGGCTTTCCGGCGAATGGTTGTGGGAGCCATCGACTCCTATATCCGTACAGGCCATACCGGAAAAAAAGTGGGAAATATCACAAATGGAACCTATGAGCCTGGTGGCACACTTCGTCCGGTTGACCTGCGGCCGCTGGTGGCCAGTGGCGTTGAACTTGCAAGCGTACTTTGCGGGGCCCTGCTGTCGTACCTGTTCATACCATCCGGCGTGCCCAACCCGGCCGTACCGAAACTCCCGCACGTTTCGCCGTCAAAGCCTCATCCGTTTGACTTCCGGGCGGATATGGCAGCCTCTGTTGCCCGAACGGCCACGCAGCCCGTTATGTCGATCGCGGCGATCGTATTAAACGGCTTCTGGGAGGTCTCTCCCAACAACAGGGCATTGGTGAATGCCATATCCGGCTATTTGGGCATTGTTGTTCGCTCCCTGTTCGAGCACCTGCTATCAGGAATTCTGCACCTGTTTGAGGTGCATGAGGTGTATCCCAATGACCGTGAGTCCAGGGATGGTTACCTGGAACTCTATGACTGGGACTCCTGGAATACCATTTCCAATGATAATGCGCTAAAGTTTCGTGTTTATCTTGACCTGCATGTGGTTTATAACCTGATTCCCGAGGATGTTGACAAGAATGATAAGCAAGCGGTCCAAAAAGCGTTAAATGAGACTAAAAATAACCTTCAAAAACTTATCAACGGCATACAAAAAGAGAAAGATAAGAATAAGGAGGATTCTGTATTACTTGGTCTCCTCAAAGACTATGTAGCCTACCGGGAGGCCGTTATGGATTACCATCCCCAACGGCCGGACGGGCAAGGGATTGAGATTAAAGATTTTACTGTTGAACCAGGTGGTGAAGAACATTCGGTCCATTTAATCGTGAAGGTGGATGATAAGAATCGAACTGGCCCCTCAGTCCCGGTGGTACGCGTATTTGGAGGTAATGGGGCACCCGTGGTCTTAGTACCGAATTCAAATAACAGGTACACCGGGAAGATGAATGTCCCACCGCTATCCAGGCTGACAAAACAACTGACACTGTATGCCCGGTCCAATTACGGAGGAATGAAAAGTGCAGAGGTATTTTGATTTTAACAGCCAGGTATTGCCGAATCGTGCTACCAGTGATTTGAAAGTCCCTCCATTTATTGGTCCGTTTTTTAAGTAGGGAGGTCGCTCATACCTAACTCATAAGGGGCTGTTTATCAAAAATTTAGGATTAAATATAAATATATTATAAACTGTATATTATAGTGTTGTAAATATATTCATACAATTAGCCCGGATTTCTCACCAAGAAATTTTTTTCTCAGTAAGGCGAAGGGGAAATAGCCCCGCAAACGTACTCTGGTACGTTGAGCAGACTATTTTCCCTTCAACGCAGCTGAGGGGGAAATTTCATAGCATTTTACACAGTGTTACAACTATATTGGCGTTAGATATGATATAAGTTACTGTCTGCCATTAAGTTACAGGAATTTACCCCAAATACTTGTGAGAAATACGGGTTAGTACTTAACTATTATAAGTAGGAGAGGGTATCGGTATCTTGGTATCATCAATAAATGTCAATGAGTCAAAAACTAATATAATACACATAACTATCTGTTATAGATGAAAATGCGGAAGGCTTTCCAGTTGCTCTTGGATCATCACAGAGTTGCTATTTAAAAAGTTTAGTTGAGTTAGGTCATTAGGGTCAAATCGATGGTTGTGTTGTGTCTGTCCTGCAATTCAGATCGATACAGCTATATATCAATTCAAATATAATTGGAGAAGCATCATGGCCTACGAGGAAGATTTATTAAAAGCATTGTTTAACAAAGTATCCGGAATATTAACGAGTGGTGATGAGCACGCACCGGCCTCCAAAAGTAACTATATCACCTGGTGCCAGCCCGGTATACCTTTTCAGGCGGAAGACCTGCAATTTGCGGTAAAGGGAATGAGTGGCAAAGATGGAGAAGAGACACGCCAGTTGATCCGAACCGCTTCGGATTTTTCACGGACAGTAAATTTGATACCCAACTCCCATGGTTTCAGTGGTGCTGACCAAAGGGATGTTTATGATCAAAATGGAAGTGTACTTTGGGACGTTTACAAGGATGTATTGGATTACAGCCAGGTAGCCGCCGGGGGCTTAACAGAAGATGAAAAAGAAAAAATCCAAAAGTTCCGCAACTTAATGGTTGTCACTAAAAAAGAAAAAGATATAGTGACTGATGAGGAAAAAGAAGTCACGGAAGACAGCCCGATGATGAAAGCTTACAAAGAGAAAAGTGCTGCTTATGATGATGCAGTTCAAGAATATAATTCTAAAAGACTGGCTGCTATGAACTCCGATAACAGTCAGGCTGTGCAGGATTTCTCCCTGAATGCTTCAACGTACCGTCGGCGGGTAAGACAGGCAATGGATGACTGGGTTTCCAACGGATATAAAGAGGATGTTGAGAAGATACAAGCCTATATCAAACAAGTTTCTCAAAAAGATTTAACATTGCTTAAAGCGGATCTGCAGGACAAGTTAGAAAAATCAAAACAAACCGATCCCAATTCAAACAGTGAGTTTTACCTATCCAGCTTCTATCCTGGTAACTTTGTCAATAATGACAAGGGGTGGACACAGTTCAGTTTTTCTCATGAAAATATGGAGACATACAGCAAGCAAGAACATACCTCCGTATCCGCGGATGGAAAAGGCATTTGGGGCCTGTGGACATTCGGGGGTGATGGCGGCTACTCCAAAGAAAAGAGTACAGAGAAAATGGATTTTGAGAATTTTGAAATGAAATTCTCCCTCACGCAAGTTACAATCTCAAGACCTTGGTTTTCACCTGAGTTTTTGCTTAATACGGCATGGAAATTCAAGGATGAGATGGGACAAAAGCCATTGAGTAATGGGAAATCCCCAGCAAAAGGGCAGATGATTGCCTATCCAACATCGGCAGTTTTTATTAAAGATATTGCCATCAGTTCATCAGATATGAGTAGTTTTCATGAATCCATTTCAAAGTCTTTAGATCTCGGATTATCTGTAGGCTGGGGTCCATTCCGGATAGGTGGAAAGTACAAAAAAAGCTCCAAGGAAGAGCAGACCAAATATAACCGGGATGGCGACACCTTAAATGTTGAAGGTATGCAGCTTCTTGCTTTTAAGTGTTTCCCATTGCCAAAGGCTCCCAATCCCAGCCCGGACATAACAAACTGGATTTAAGAGAATTAGCACAAATATTCCGGGAGCTTTTGTAAAAATCGAGGTTGTTAAAGGATTAAGATATTGGTTGGATTTTTATCAAAGGCTCCCAATACTATCTCTATCTATTATAGGTTGATTGCTATAATTATTTTAAAAAATAATTGTGAGGATGATTACCATAGCTCAGAAATCTGCATATCTTACTACTTTGCTCATCATTGTGGTTGGTTGCACTACTGTAGAGACTTATCTTCTTACTAATGCGGACCAGGAGGAAACGCCCACCGGGATAGTTGAAGAAAACCTTTCGGAATTGACAGGATTACCTCCTTATTCTACTGGTATGAAATCGGGACAAACATTTTTGTTAACGATAATTCCAGGTATTCCCATATCTGAGGAAGATCTTAAGTTTACCACTCTATCGGGCAAGGATCTGCTGGGGAACCCGTACGCTATAGACTCAGCTTACAGATTCTCGAACCTAGTTAACGATGTGTTGATATCAGACAGCAATTTCCATGGATCGGGTACCCAGCTAGACAATCTGTACACCTGCCTTTTGCAAAACCTTCCACCCGGAGTAGTATCAGACGATGATTTTGTTGATGGTATATCAAAAATAACAAGTGCTACATATAATGATGACTTTTTAATTACGATTACCGTGCCGGCTGATGGGGGAGAATCTACCTGGAGTAATTATAAAAAAAAGCGGAATCGATATGGAGTTCTTGTTAATTCCTCTGGCAGCTCATCTTCAGGTATTCCAGTCTTCGTTGACTACTATTTTTCAGCATCCTTAAAACAGTTAACTCTTTTTCGACCCTGGCTGAACAAAAAATATTTGAGCTCAAAAGAGGGAAATAAGATAATTTATGAGCAATGTACTCGGGATGTAAATCAATCTCTTGCCCAAATTACGGGGTTGTTGTTGGCTAAAAACCTAGAAGTGAAAAGGCCGGTGGTATCAAGTGAAGCCTTAACGCCTAACGGTGGACGACAGGGAGTGGAGATGACTGAAACTGTGAATCCTGAAATGAGACTTTCTTCTGAAGGACCAATTATTATCGGTTTTCTCTGCAAGATTCTTTGATTAGAAATACAAGTTGCCAAAATTAAAGTTAATAGAAATGGAACAGTCAAAAACTACATCATCCGAAGAGCAAATAGGGAAGTCTCTCCATTCTCTTAGAATGCAAATTCTGGAAGAATGTGAGGCGATGGCGAGTTACGCCTTCAGATCGGGCCTAAAGGTTCCGGTTTCTGTCATACAAACACTGGAAAAGCTGCCTAACGAAAAAAGCAATGGGAGTACGAAGTACGAAAAGGAGGTAAAGGACCTGGTTACGACCCATGGTAAACTCTCAGAACTGGTGGCACCAGCTACCCCTCGTTCCATTATCTTTTTGGGAGAGCTACCGGGGAAAAACGGTGTGATGAAATTTCAGGCGTCTTCTCCAATCATTCGCAACATGGCAATATTTGCAGGGTTCTTTCTGATCAGCTTTATTCTACTCAGCTTGTCTCCCTTCATAACATCTGACCCGGAAATAGGAGATCCATTTATCTCTTCCGGGATGGAATTGTTGATCAACGAACTATTCATTCTAACTGCTGCAGGAATAGGCGCCACTTTTGCAGCACTATTTGAAGCAAATAAATATTTGGTTTCTTATACCTTTGAACCCAAGTACAGCTACTCATACTGGATTAAAATAGGCCTTGGCCTTATTTCAGGATTTATTTTGGCCGAACTAATTCCACTGGATGAACAAACCGGTTCAATGTCAATACTCGGCAGGCCTACACTTGCCATGTTGGGAGGATTTTCTGCCACCATCGTCTACCGCATTTTAAAGCGTCTTGTCAATTCCCTGGAGTCCATTTTCAAGGGAGACGTTGACCAGCAGATTGAAAGACTCGAAGAGGAAGCGAAAATCCAAAACCAGGGAAAATTGACACAACTTCGGTTCTCGCATACCTCTAATCTTTTACAGCTTAAAAAAACATTAGCTGACAAAACTGATTCAAAAGAGTTACAACAAAAGCTGGATAGCATGCTGGAAGAGATGATACCGCAATTACGGGATCAGTAAACAAGAAGTCCAAGCGGATATAACATACAATAACCTGGATTCGATATAAGAATTACTTAAAGAGGGCCTTGCAAAACCATCCCATTTGAAATTGTCATCGCGTCCGCTAGCTGGCGGATTTCGGGGCGTGGCGATCCCCACACAAATGGAGATTGCCTCCCGACAGCTGTCGGGATCATTTCATTCGCTCCATTCACTCTGCTCAACAAAAATTTCGAAGGCCGGAAGAATACAGAGGTTTTACTATATCTTTAGAGCTTCTTATCCTGAATTAACGTTATAATAATAACTGTCATAGCGAGGAGCCGTAATTGATACTTATTGGCTCTATAAAGAAGTCGACGCGGCGATCTCCTCACCCGTTTGCTGTTTAGCCTGCGGGAGATGTGCAGTGAATCCCTTGCAATGACAGATTTTATCTCAAACTGACATTATAATAAGATAAATGGCAAACGTATTAATAACAGGGGCCACCGGGATGGTGGGAAAAGGAGTACTGCTGGAATGTATCCAACATCCTCAAATTGAGTCAATTACACTTATCAGTCGTTCACCTGTGGACATAGAAAGCCCCAAGATTAAGCAAGTTTTACTCGAGGATTTTATGGAGATGGGTACGGTGAAAGACCAATTGGGACACATTGATGGGTGCTTTCACTGTATGGGCGTTTCGTCAGTGGGCATAAGTGAAGAGAAGTACACAAAGCTTACATTTAAAGTCACTAAAAAATTGGCGGATATGTGTTTTGAACTTAATCCGGACATGACGTTCATTTATGTATCGGGGTTAGGCACTGATAGCACAGAAGAGGGCAAGCAAATGTGGGCAAGGGTTAAGGGCAAGACGGAAAATTATATTCTGGGGAAAGGATTTAAAAGGCCTACATGTTTCGACCGGGATTAATTATCCCTGAAAAAGGAATAACATCACGCACCAAGCTGTATAATGCCATTTATATCATCATGAGACCTTTTTATCCGCTCCTGAAAAAAATGAAGAGTATAACAACGACAACAATAATTGGCCGGGCAATGATAAATTTACAACTTAAGCCCAAGTATAATCTTGCTCATCTCGATAATAAAGATGTTAATAGAATAGCCGATTAAAATAGGGGGGATTTATGGTTAATGTGAAAAGCGGTCTTGGGGGAAAGTGTTTGTAATAGGACTCCAAATCCATCCAATGTGTACAAAATCTGGTCCCCGGTTTAACTTGAAGTTAGATTGCGCACGGGTTTGGGATCAGGCGATAACAGGGTTACTAAGTTCAGAAAAATATTGATGTAGGAGCTGTACAGCAATAGACCCTTCGCCCACCGCAGATGCCACGCGTTTTACCGAGCGGTATCGTACATCACCAGCAGCAAAGATACCCGGAGTGCTGGTTTCGAGAGATAGCGGTGACCGCCTGAGCGGCCATCGATGGAGACCCTCTTTGTTTTCCATGACATCCTGGCCTGTAAAAATATATCCCTGCCGGTTTCTCGCGACAACATTGGCGAGCCAATCTGTTTTGGGTTCAGCTCCAATCATAGCAAACAGTGCAGTGGTGGGAATCTCCTCTATTTTCTTTGTGGCCCGGTCTTGAATCGTGACAGCCTCAAGCTTTCCATCTCCCTCTCCATCAATAATTTTAACCCCGAGCCGAACATGGATATTCGGAGTTTCTTTTATTTCCGTAATAAGGTAATCCGACATGCTTTTGGTTAATGAATCTCCACGAACAAGCAAGGTGACGGATGATGTATATTTTGCAAAGTATGAGGCTGCCTGGCCGGCTGAATTTCCCGCTCCAACAATACACACGGATTGCCCCCGCATGGCTTGAGCTTCACTTCCAGCGGCACCGTAAAACACGCCCGTACCTATTAGAGACTCAAGACTGGGTATTCCCAGGCGTCGCCATGATACACCCGTTGCAATAACAACGGCTTTAGTTGTAATCTCCCGTCCGTCAGCTACACGTACGGTGTGTACCGATCCGTTGGATCTAATCTCGGTAACTTCCTGTGAAAATACGATATTGGCTCCAAACAGCCAGGCTTGCTCACAAGTACGATAGGCAAAATCGTGACCGCCAATTCCCCATGTAAACCCCGGAAAGTTACGAATGAGGGAACTTGCACCTGCCTGACCTCCCGAAATCTGTTTCTCAATCACTACCGTTTCGAATCCCTCCGAGGCGGAATATACAGCTGCCGAAAGTCCTGCAGGACCTGCACCGATAATTGCTATATCATATACTTTTTCACTGAGTTGCGTGCCGCCGCCAAAAGCCTCAATAATATTTGCATTTGAGGGTTCAACCAGGACCCGGCCGTCATGCCTGATAGCAATTGGCAGCCGTGAGCCATCTTGCCCGGACTCGTCTAGAAGCGACCTGCCTTCGTCTGAATCTTCCGAATAATATTTGTAAGGTATATGCATTCGGATGAGAAGATCCCTGATTTCATGGGCCCTGGCATTCAGCATTGGACCGACTATTTTGAACATCAAAAATCCGCCTTCCCGGGAGGACTCCCACGCTGTAAGAAACTCACTTAAGGCAGGGTAGAGTCCTTGTTCAGGAAACCAGGGCTTCACCAGGTGGTAGTCAATCTGGCCGAGCATCATAGCCGGAACACTTGGATTTGCCTTTGTATAATCACGTTCCACCAGGAGAATTCGTTTTGCAGCCGGGTGCAGTTTGTGAGCTTGTATAAGAAAGTCCACTCCGGTTATTCCAGCCATTTCCTGGTCAGCAATTATAAGTGCAATAAGTTCATGTTGCGATGCCCACATTTCTAACTTGGCTAAAGCGAAATTGGGGTTTGCTTCACAGAAAATTCTATAGTCGTTACCAAAGCGTTTGTGGATATCCCGTTGGAGTGCTTTAAGTACGGATTGTTCGTGAGATATTAAAAATATAATCGGTTTGTCCATGGCCTCAGGAATTTGTGGTCAGGGTCCTCAAACCATTGGTGAATAGCTGACCGGCTTATTTTGGTAAAGAAATGTTATTTACGCTTTAGCGACCCGGAAAGTTTCGATAGACGACAGATATATTCTGCATTTTCTGAATTTATCTATTCAGGATAAATAGTACAATAACAACAAGTTAACCCGCTGCAAATAATAATGCGTTTACCTGGAGGCAAGTTTTCCGGGCGGAACACAAGCCATGATTATCTTGGTTTCCTTTATCCCGAAAACCTTGTCAGGGCGAAGGGGAGTGAGGCACGTCCGATTAATGCGATTGCAGGGCGTATTTTGCCTGTAGACTACCCTTCGTCCAATACCTCATACGATGTTGGCTGCGGTGATTCAACAAACGCACCTGATACGGCCGATGCAAATTTCTTCACATCCGCGCCCGCTAAAAACGTATCACGTTCTGCTTTTGACGCCCACCGTTCCACATTAACAGTTACGGCAGGATTCTCAGCGGAGCGAAAAACACTATACTCGATGCAGCCTGACTGTGCCCGTGCAGCTTTTGCCACATCACGCAACGCTTTTTGAACTATTTTTTTCTTCCCTGGTTTGGCTTCAGCTGTTGTCATGATAACGAGATTGGAGTTTTTCATTTTGTCCATTCCTCTCTAATAATTATTAAAACAAGTTAAGCGTTAGGGTGATTGTCGAGAGTTGTTTGCTGCACCGACCTGTCTTTCTGACCTTTTAGAGTGGGATCTCCTTTACCTTTCGTGATTAAGTTGAACAGACTGTGGTTAATGTAGGTATTCCAAGCGTCGGTGCAGACGGCGTGGCATTCATATTCAGGCACGAGCCCAACATGCGTAAATGTAATCTCTGTTTTGTCACCTTGCCTGGTAATTTCAAAAATAATATCTGTGCCTGTCCACTCGGTCTTCTCCTCAACGAAGCTAAAGTAGTTTTGTAGAACGTGCCATGCCACTTTCTTGCCAGGTATAAGTTCGGTGATCTTGAACGTACAACGGTGAATGTCCTGGTAGTGGTAATAAAATATACCGGGCTTGTCGGTCTCGCCTTCAATATTTTCCGACCACCATCCACGGACGTTGTTGATGGCGTTAAATACTTCTTCTGGAGTTTGTTCTACCAGCAGGGTAGTACTGAAATTTTGATTTTTCATTTGTTCAACCTCATTTATTCTTTAGTGTTTGTAATTTTATACAACAAATATACCGTCTAAATGCTACTTTGTTAGAGGGTAAAATAGACTTTGTAACGGGTTGATTTAGACATGGTTGCATTTATAACTTGGCAAGAAAAATGTTATGAAACATCTAACCATCATCGTTCCTGAAGGGCAAAATAATCTGGAAAGCATCGTTGGTCCTTATAATATATTTACAAGAGCCAATGAGCATTGGAAGGGGAGCGGCAGAAAACCGTTGTTTAAAATTGAATTGGCCGGTATTTCAAAGGAAGTGGATTTCTATGACGACTTATTTTCGGTGAAACCACAGACCGATATTTCTGCAATACCCAAAACCGATCTCATCATTATTCCTTCATTGAATCATAATTACCGTGAAGCGGTGAAGGGAAACCAAGAGCTGATTGACTGGATTGCAAAACAGTATAAGGAGGGGGCTGAAGTAGCAAGTATTTGCACGGGTGCCTTTCTGCTGGCATCATCTGGGTTGCTGGATGGGAAAAGCTGCTCTACGCATTGGTCTGTTGCGGATAACTTCCGGAGTATGTTCCCAAAAGTGGATTTACAGACTGATAAATTGATTACGGATGAGAAAGGCATTTACACGAACGGTGGTGCTTATTCCTTCCTAAACCTAATGGTTTATCTTGTTGAGAAATATTATGACAGACAAACAGCCATTTTTTGTTCCAAAGTATTCCAGATTGAAATGGACCGGCAAAATCAGTCGGCATTTATCATATTTAAAGGACAGAAGATGCACGAAGATGAAATAGTAAAAGAAGCACAGGACTACATTGAAAGCAACGTGCAGAAAAAAATATCTATTAAACAATTGGCTTCCAGGTTTGCTGTCAGCAGACGGCAGTTTGACCGAAGATTTATTGAAGCGACTGGGAACACCCCCTTTGAATATTTGCAGCGGGTAAAAGTAGAAGCGGCCAAGAAACTACTGGAAGCAGGCAGAAAAACAGTTTCGGAAGCAATGTATGAGGTGGGCTATTCCGATGCCAGTGCCTTTCGTAAAGTATTTAAAGAAGTTACTAGTCTTTCGCCTGTGGAGTATAGAAACAGGTACAATAAAGAAGCGGCGGTTTGATAAAGCTTTAGGAAGATAATATTCCTGGCGGAATCAAAAATAGGGAGGCAAGGTTTAAACCAGTTAGTCGATGGCTGATGGTTATTCAAGCATCAATTCGTGATTCTAAAAGGAGGAAACGGCTGGTTTATCTGCAATTTTTTAAAACCCATTTCCAATGCCCCAGTAATAATAAAGGTACATTAAGTAATAATAAGGGTCTCATTATTACTTAATAAGACTCTTATTATTACTGCATATAGGTCTTATTATTGTAAGGCCGTACTTTTGGTCCCAACATGCGGCTTTTGATGCTACCGTAGATTCGAATCAGGCAACGTTAGTGTTGTTATCTACTCAGGCCTTTGGTATGCTGTAGTTTGGTCCGCACCTCCGCCCCGCTGGCCAGCCACTCCGAGACATAGAACCAGACCTTTGAGTTATTATGCAGCTGTATCGTCTAAATATGTCTCCGTATCTTAGGGGCCAAATAGAAAACAGGTCTGCTTTACAGGTTAGTATTATAAGATTAAAAACATCTTGTTATATTTGCACCCCTGAATTTATGGGGGGAATGACATTTCTCTTAATACTATCAATAATTAATGAATGGGGATATGAGTTTCAGTTTCTTTGATTTTCTGCAAATAGTTGGTTCGTTGGGAATCTTTATTTACGGGATGAAAGTGTTCAGTGATGGCCTTCAAAAGGTTGCAGGAAATAAGCTACGGACTATTCTAAAAGGAATGACCAAAACAAGATTCCGTGGAATTCTTACCGGCTTTACCTCTACTGCCATTACCCAATCCTCGTCCACAACAACGGTTATGGTGGTTAGTTTTGTGAATGCAGGCCTTATAACCTTTATCGAATCGACAGGTGTAATTATGGGTGCCAATATTGGCACTACCGTCACCACGTGGATCATTTCGATCTTTGGATTCAAGATGCAAATCACCCCGATTGCAATTATGCTGATCGGTATCTTTTTCCCATTCATCTTTTTCGGTCGTGAAAGATTGCGCAACCTTGCCGAAGGCATGATCGGGTTCGGTATCCTGTTTATCGGTCTCGATTTCATAAAGAACAGTGTGCCAAACATCCAAGATAATCCTGAAATGTTTATGTTCCTGGATCAATTCACTGAGTTTGGTTTTGCTTCGATCGTAATTTTTGTCATTGCCGGTACACTCTTGACATTAATCACCCAGTCTTCTTCTGCCGCTGCGGCTATTACGCTTGTTATGTTATTCCAGGGATGGATCGAGTTCCCGATGGCGGCCGCCATGGTGTTGGGAGAAAATATTGGTACGACGGTAACCGCTAATATTGCCGCTGTAGTTGGGAATGTATATGCCAAGCGGGCCGCCCGGTTTCACTTTGTCTTTAATGTCGTTGGGGTAATATGGATGCTGTTGTTGATCCACCCGTTCATTATGGGTATAGATTCGGTAATGGGATACTTTTTACCCGGTCACGGTTCCATATTGAACGCAGCCGACGAAATCGGGAGGGCAAATGCCACGCTTGCCCTTTCTTTATTCCACACTACGTTCAATGTAGTCAATGTGCTGCTGCTTGTTGGCTTCGTCCCATATATTGTCCGCTTGATAAAGAAATATCAGACGGAGAAGAAAGATACCCAGCATCGTTTGCAGTATATTTCGTCAGGGATGATGTCTTCTCCCGAACTGTCAATGTCCCAGGCGCATAAAGAGATCGAACTTTTTGCCAAGCTGATTGAAAAAATGCATTTCAGCATGAGGGGGCTGTTATTTAATAAGCAGAACAAGCGAGAACGGTTTTTGAAGAAGATTGAAAAAAGAGAGAAAATCACCGACAACATTGAGTTGGAAATTGCCGAATACCTGACCAAAATTTCCAGCTACAATCTGACGGAAGATGCAAGTCGACGAATTCGTGCCATGCACAGTATGATTAATGATCTTGAACGGGTTGGAGATATCTATTTCCAAATGTCAAAAACCTTTGAACGAATGCAGTCTGAGGGAAATGAATTGCCGCCCGAGGCGATGGACAAGATCAGTAAAATGCTTGATTTAGTACATGATTCTATTCGCAATGTCCGCGAAAACCTTGAGCAGGATAATGGACCTATTGACCTGGAAACGTCCATGCATCTTGAGAATGCGATTGATCTGTATCGTGACGAATTACAGGAGTTTCATTATGATCAGCTTGAAGATAAAGTTTATTCGACGAAGGTTGGGTTTATATTCCTCGATTACCTGAACCGGTTGGAAAAAATTGGGGATCACCTTTTTAATGTAAATGAGGCACTCGCGGGTAAAAAAGTAAAATCTGCCTATGAAAAGGTGATTGAGGAACGAGCTTAATGGCCTTCTTTATGGCAGCCTAAAGATATATGACCTACAAAGCTGGTGAATTATATATCGTATACAGAGGAGAGAATGCGTTCCCGATCTGCTTTTGAGCGTCAGACGAGTACCGCCGCAGAGCGATGGTACCAAACAATATGAGGAAGAATCCTTTCAACACTTCATCACCTTTCAACCTCAAACCTTCCGACCTTTAACTTTTGGACCTTCGACCGTTTGATCAACATTTGCCTTCAATGACACGCGCTAAAATGAGAACTAACCAGGATTCTTAAAGTCAACACCAAACGAAATAATAATATTAATACAACGTATTGCTATTACTATACTTAGCCGTAAGTATATATATGTAAACTACTATTTAATAATAGAATAATGGAAAATAACTGGCATTTTAAAGTATAAGTTACTAATGTCAGCTGGGTACAAAAAGGCGAATCTGCCAAGAGGATCGTGCTTTAAAAGCGCAGAAACGGGTGTTAGACACAAAATATACGTATGGCTACAGATACAATTTATCCTACGGGACCGATAGAGAATTTTATACATCAGGTAACAGCTTTACAACAATTCAGGAAGAAACATGAGCGGAGATTTGAGGAATTGACTGAGCGTGAGAAAGAGATTCTTTCCTTAATAGCTGATGGTATGAACAACCCCTCCATCGCTGATGACCTCGACATATCCAGGGCAACCGTGCAAAACCACCGGGCCCGGGTACGGGACAAACTTAACATTAATAGTCAGACGGGCTATATAAAATATGCGCTGGCTTATGACCTGATTGAATTCTAAAGATAAAACATGGGGATTGATGGCTTACTTGACTGAGCAAGAGCAGCTTGAGCGTTTTGAATATTATACCCTCCAGTTGGAGGAAAGATTATTAGAAGGAGAAAGTTTCGAGACAATTGGTGATCAGATTCCGTTTGGTCTTCAGCTGAGCGATCCAACCGACTTTAGACTAAGGAAAGCAAACAAAAAGATTACTGAGTATAGTGGCTTCAGTAAGGAAGAAGTTTATGAAAAATGGGATGAATATATCAAAATTGTCCATCCTTCCACTATAAAGAGTATTCTCCAATTCTTGCCTGCATTCTATGCAACTGGAAGAGCTCAACAGACATTGGCCTTTGTCCAATACGTAAAGACATTCCAGGAATCAGATTTTTCTCCCTATATATCCTTTACAAAACCATCCAGATTATCCAGTGGTTTGTTACTATGGCTTACGGTGAATCCTTCGCAATTTGGCAAAGAGACGAGAAAGATTGAACGCATCATACGCATGGATGAGTTCAAGCTGAAGCACTTTAAGCGTTTTCAACAACTTACCGACCGGGAAGTCGACGTACTGAAGCTGTTGGCGAATGGACATAACAACCCAGCTATTGCAGAGAAACTATACCTCTCCCGGAGTACGGTAGAAACCCACCGGAAAAATATTAAAAAGAAACTTGAGCTTAATTCCTATAAAGATCTGATCAAATATGCGTTTGCGTTTAACCTGGTCGAAATTTAGGGGTATAATTGTAATTAATTGAGGAGAACCTGATGCCTTACTTGACGGAACAAGAGCAGCTTGAGCGTTTTGAATATTATACTCTCCAGTTGGAGGAACGAATACTTGAAGGGGAGGATCCTGAAGCGGTCGTTGACGAAGTACCATATGTTTCCCACCTGTGCAAGCCGGGAACTTTTGAGGCAACGTATGCCAACAAGATATATGAAGATTATACAGGTAAGGAATTCGAAGAAATTCAGCAAGGATGGATGAAATTTGTGTTGACTACAATTCATCCATCTACTGTAAATAACATACTTAAGTTTCTCCCGGGCTTGTATGAAAGAAAGAATGTTAACCAGACAATTTCTTTCATACAGTATGTTAAAAACCCCAAAGATAACAGATATTTCCCACTTATAACTTTAACAAAACCAACAAAGTTGGATAACGGGATGCTTCTTTGGGTGCAACCGCGACCTGATGATTTTGGGAAGCATACCAAGAAGATGGAGCGTATCGTCCGGATGGACGAGTTCAAGCTTAAACACTTTAAACGTTTCCAGCAGCTCACCAACCGGGAAGTCGATGTCTTGAAACTGCTGGCCAACGGCTGTAATAATCCCCAAATAGCAGAACAACTATTTCTATCAAGAAGTACAGTGGAAACCCACCGCAAAAACTTAAAGCGAAAACTGGAGCTTAACTCCCTGCGCGACCTGATGCGTTATGCTTTTGCATTTAATCTTGTTGAGGTCTGAGTGGATCAAAAGGTCCAAAGTCAGAAGGTCTAAGGTTGAAAGATGTTGAATCGTTGAGTTGTTTAGATGTTGAAATGTTTAAGCAATTCTTACCTCACAGTGCTTGGTACCGTTCGCTCTGCGGCGGTATCCTGGTTTGACGCTCTGCGTCGAACGCATCCATATCAACGAGTTTAGCCTGACAATTTGTTCGGAAAAGTGGAATAAGTTCCGAGATTGTGCTCTATGAGTATCCCTTCGCATAAAGCTTCGGCTATAAACCTTGTGCGAAGTATTGCCGGTGATTTTTAGTGGTAGTTCTTTAGTCCGACTACCGGCGGATTTCATCGCTGAAAAAATGAACGGCACAAATGAAAGTTTTGCACGTAGGTTAAAATACCCAAACTTAATCATGTAACGCGTTTAGGGGTTAATCTTAAACAGCTAATGCATGTTTAATACGATTGATGGGTTGATCGTTTTGCCAATTGATGTACTGTAATAGCGTTACAGAGGCTACTTTGCTGATCAATCTAGCTCGCAG